>NZ_JQNK01000002.1:0-300327 GCF_000745215.1 Methylosinus sp. PW1 | reverse complement strand
AGCTCGGGCCATTTGTCGACCTCGTCGCCGATCAGATTGCGCATCTCCACGCGCGCGCCATGGCGGCGCGTCGAACCGAGCGGCCAGCCGGCGACGGCGCGCATATGCTGCTCGAATTGCGAGGTCACGGCGCCGTCCAGCGTCCAATGACCGGAATTATGCACGCGCGGCGCGATCTCATTGACGACGAGAAGCTCGCCGCCCGCCGTCTCGACCACGAACATCTCCACCGCGATCACGCCGACATAATCAGACGCCTCGGCGATCTTGCGCGCCATTTCGACGGCGGCGGTCGCCGTCTGAGGCGAAATCCGCGCCGGCGCGACGGTCAGCGCGAGAATATGATGCTCATGGACGTTCTCGCAGACGTCATAGGCGCGAAAGGCGCCGTCCGCGCCGCGCGTCGCCACCACAGAGACCTCGCGCGCGAAGGGCACGAAGCCCTCGAGGACGCAAGGCGCGCGGCCGAGCTGCTCGAAAGCGGCGGAAAGATCGGCGCCCTCGCGCAGCATGATCTGGCCCTTGCCGTCATAGCCGAAGCGCCGCGTCTTCAATATGGCGGGCTGGCCGAGACGCGATGCGGCGGCGGCCAGCATGTCGACGCTCTCGACATTCTCGAAAGGCGCCGTCTCTATGCCGAGGCCGCGGACGAAAGTCTTCTCGGTGAGCCGGTCCTGCGTCAACGCCAGCACGCGCGGATTGGGCCGCACCAGCGAATGCGCCTCGAGAAAAGCCGCTGTCTGCGACGGCACATTCTCGAATTCATAAGTGACGACATCGACGGCCGCGGCGAAGCCGGCGAGCGCCGTCGCATCCTCGAAAGCGGCGATGGTGCGCGCGGCGCAGACCTCGAAGGCCGGATCGTCCGCCACGGGCGAATAGACATGGGCGCGCAAGCCGAGCCGGGCGCCGGCCTTGGCCAGCATGCGGGCGAGCTGGCCGCCGCCCAATATTCCAATGGTGGAGCCGGGGCGCAGGCTGGTCATTTGGCTCCCGCATCGTCGCTCGGCGTCTCGGCGACCTGCTCGGTCTGGCGGCGACGCCAATCCTTCAGCCGCGCGTCGAGTTCGGCGTCGCCGCGGGCGAGAATCGACGCAGCGAGCAGAGCGGCGTTGATCGCGCCGGCCTTGCCGATGGCCAGAGTGCCAACGGGCACGCCCCCCGGCATCTGCACGATGGAGAGCAGCGAATCCATGCCGGAGAGCGCAGCGCTCTCGATCGGCACGCCGAGCACGGGAAGCGTCGTATGCGCCGCCGTCATGCCGGGCAAATGCGCCGCGCCGCCGGCCCCGGCGACGATGACCACAAAGCCCTCCGCCTCGGCGCCTTTGGCGAAGGCGCTGAGCCGATCCGGCGTGCGATGGGCGGATATGATGCGCGCCTCATAGCCGACGCCGAGCGCATCGAGCGTCTCGGCGCCATGCCGCATGGTGGCCCAATCGGATTGGGACCCCATGATGATCGCGACAGGCTTCTTGGACTGCGCCACGGCTCTTCCGGCGGGCTGGAGTGCATGAAGCACAGCCCCTTAGCCGAACCGGCGGCGGGGCGCAAGCGCATGTGCGCCTCCGCCCAGGGCGATCGCCTGAAGAAGTAGGCGTCAGATCGCTCTCGTGCTGAATCAGTCGACCTCCTGTGATGCGGGTCAGGAGGTCAGGTCGATGGACGAGAACGGGTCGGATTGCGCGGCTTTGGCCGAGACGACGGTGTTCCTACAATATTTCAACGACATGCCGGACGAACGGCAGCCCGGCAAAGTCATGTATCCGCTCGACGAGATCTTGCTCTTGTCGCTGCTCGCCGTGTTGGCCGGGGCGGAGGCCTTCACCGACATCGCGCGCTTCGGCGAGAGGAAGCTCGACCTTTTGCGTCGCTTCCGCCCCTTCCCCAACGGCACGCCGGCGCATGATCACCTCGGCGACATCTTCGCCACGCTCGACGGCTTGCCGGCCGCGGCGCTGCGCGCCTTTATCGTCTCGAGCAGCGACGCCAGAGCCGGACCGTTCGGCTCGACCATATATTTCGTGTGCTTGCGCGAGCCCGGGACTTGGACCGCGACAACCCATTTCTTCGAGCTCAGCTCCAATGCTCCGATCAGCGTGCTGTCGTAATCCAGAGCGGCGACCACAGGCGCTTGATCCACAATCGGGCGCATCTTCGGGGTTCCTTTCGGTTCGTACGACAAACCGAAGCCTACCCTCTCTCGGCCGTCGCTCGCCCCCATAGGGTCTGGCGGTAATCCCGACCGTGGGGCAATCCACGTCTTCCGCGACCGTCTCGGCCGACCAGATCGACTGAATTCCTGAAAGGAGCGTGGTGGGCGGCGCGCTTACAGAAGCTTCACGCGAAAGGAGCCGCCGAAGGTCGCCGGCCAACGCGCCGCGCCGACTGTCGCGGGGGTGCTCGCGGTTCCCGGATCCCATGAGGAAAAGGGCCGCTCGTCCCCGATGTTCTTGGCCCAGAAGGTGAGGCTGTATCGATTGTCGTCGGTGCGGATGCCGACGCCCGCGTTCACGATCGCATAGCTTCCTTGCCAATATTGCAGAATGGACCAGGGATTGGTCAGCTGCGTCTTGTCGCGCCAGTTGATGTTGAAATAGCCGAAGGCGGTGAACGGCTTCGAGGCCCATTCGCCGAAAATTCCGAGGCTGGACGAGTCGCCGAGATCGGCGAAAATCGCGCCGAGAGGTTGCTCGTAGTTCGCCCCGATGTTGAAAGTCCAGAGTGGAACGCTCTGCCAGCGCGTGTTGGAGAGCGACAGCGCTTTGGGCGCGGCGACGTCGCCGCCGGACCAGTTCCAATCCGCCGGCGGCGGCGCGTCCGGGAAGGACACCCAACGGGCGTCGGTAAAGGCGGCGTTGAAATTGAGCCACAGCCGCTCGACCGGGCTCCAGCGTCCGTCAAATTCGACGCCGCGCACGCGGGCGTGTTTAGCGTTGCCGAGCACGGACACGGACACGGGCGCTCCGAGCGCGTCGACACCCGAAGAATCGACAATGTTCGTCTGGAAATTGTAGAAGTCGTTCCAATAGAGGTTAGCGTTGAAGAACAGCCGATTGTCGAGCCAGCTCGACTTGAAGCCGAACTCATAGTCCCATGAGACCTCGGGCTTGGCGAAGCGCGGCGGAAAGCGCAAGAATTCTCGCAGCCCATTTTTCGGATTGGTCGTGTAGAGCGCATTCGCGGAGCTGGCGGCGGCGCCCTTCTCGGCGCGACCCAGGAGCCCATAAAGAAGGAGATTCTCGTTCAATTGATATTGCGGATTGAGTATCGCCGTAACATGGTTGAGATATTTCGATTGGTAGCCGCTGTCTTGAACGCCTCCATAGTTGCTCGCCACGATGACCGCCTGATCCTGATCAGCGAGCGACACGTTGGGATAATAGCGGTTGAGATGCCATACTGCGCCGCCGGTAATCTCGTAGCTGTCACGCAAGCCGAGAGTGACCGCCAATTGCTCGTCGACATGCCAAGTCGCCTGTCCAAAAGCGGCGAATTGAAAGTCCCGGATCGTCGTGTACCACCAGTCCTGGACTCCAGGCAGCGCGGCTGGCCGCTTCAGCCATTTCGCGGCGTCGACGCCGAATTGCGTATGGTGCATCTGGTTGTGCAGATCGTCATAGAAAAAATAGAGGCCGGTCGTCCATTCGAGCGGCTGATCCTTGGGCGAGGCCAGCCTGAATTCCTGCGACCCTTGGCCGACATAGGTGTCCATGCCGGCGCGCCACAATTCCAGCAGCTGACCATCTTGAAAAAACGGCTGCAGGTCGCGGTTGAAGCCATAGGCGGAAATCGAGGTCAGGATGTTCTCGCCGACGGCCATGTTGAACTCGTTCGAGATGCTGATGGTTCTCACAGGTTCGACGCCCTGGCGCGCGATCGCGGGATGGTACGGGTCCAGCGACACGATCGGCTTGCCGATCCTCCAGACGTTCTGCACGAAGGTCGAGCTCGGCCGCGTTCCATTGGCGTAGACCATGAACGAGTCCGATTTCGCCACGGCCGGGTAATTGCTGTACTCGTGAGATGTGCCATAATTGAAGATGAGCCGGTCGGAAAAATTGTCGCCGACATAGAACAACTGCCCACGCACGCCCCAACGGTCGGTATTCTTGTAGCCGGCGCCGCTCACCGGATCGCGATTCCAGCCATCGCCCTTGTCCATGAAGAAGCTGACGCGATAGGCGAGCGTGTCGTCGATGACCGGGCCGGTGACGGTGGCCTTCTCGATGACGCGGTCGTAATTGGCGAAATTGGTCTCGACAATCGCCTGCCTCGTGAAGGACGGCAAATTGTTGCGGATGATGACGTTGCCGACCGACGTGTTCTTGCCGCCGGCCGTGCCTTGTGGGCCGTAGGCGACTTCGAAGGACGCCACGTCGAACAGGTCGAGCCATTGGAATCCTTGATATCGCCAAAACACATTGTCGACGACATAGCCTGTCGGAGCCTCTCCCGAGGCCTGGACGCCGACCGATCGTATCGATGAGCGGCCGTCGATCACCCGGCCGTTCGAGACCGTGTTGTAGCTCGGGACGAGCTGCTGCAATTCGTCGAGGCGATTGATGTTCTGGCGCTCGATCGTCTTGGGGTCGACGACGACGATCGACTTCGGCTTTTTCTGCGCATCCATGACGGGACGCGAGGTCTCGCCCCCGTCGTCGTCCTCGCCGGGGACGACGACATCGCCCACTTGGACGTTCACCGCAGCCGGAGCCGGAGCGTCCTCAGCGCGAGACCCGCCGAGTTGCATCGACAAAGCCACAGCGGCCGTCGCCATATAGGCGAGGCTGGACGCGCTGGACATGATACGAAATCGCATTTTCGTCGCGACGCCGGACACTGAACGGACCATCGGGAATCCTTTAGTATATTAATCATATCATATTAGTATGATGTATAGCTGTGATACAGCTGTCAAGCCGAGTTCGGCGAGGGCGGCCCGCTCGGATGAGTTTGGGCAGACCGAATGGCGTCATCTAATTTTGCGACATACGAACTTCGAAGAGAGCGTTTCTGTCACAGTCGTGGGCGTGGCGCGCATTCGCCGCGCGGCGATCATGCCGTCCGCTGCAACATCTCTAGATACGATGTGAAAGCATCGGCTTGGCGAAACGCCCCGAACGATAGGGATGCGCACGCTCGATCGAGATCCGGTCTGGGGCTGTTGCAGATTAGCCACAGTGTTCAATAATTATTCGCTTATGCCACGCTTCCGCCGACAAGCGCGCCGCTTCGGCTTGCCACTACCTAGGTAAGTCGTTATTTCCGCTAGACCAACTTGGTTTATGGCACGCGGATAGGGGCGTCAGGTCAATGACATTCAGGCGGTGGTTGTTCTCTTGTGCGTCGTTGGCTCCCTATACGCTGCTCGGCGGCTCGTTGTTGGTGGGCTCGAACGCGCCGGCGCTCGCTCAGGACGCGCAGGTCGGGGACGTGTTCGTGCAGGGCGACGAAGCAGGGGCGCGGCGCGAAGCGCAGGCGCAGAAAGCGCCGCGGGCGATCAAGGTCGTCACGTCGGACACAATCGAGGAGCAGCAGCTCCAGACCCTCGACGACTTCGCCTTGAAAATCTCCAATTACAGGCCGAACACCAGCACTGCGCAATGGTCTTTTGCGTCGATCCGTGGCGTCGGCGCCGGATCGAACACCGGGGTCGGCGCGCATTCAGCGACCGGATTCGTGCTCGACAACGTGTTCTGGCAAGCGCCGGGCTTCCAGTGGATGAACTTCTCCGGCATATCGTCTTTCGAGGTCGCCTATGGCCCCCAGGGCACGGCCGGTGGCAAGAACACGACGATGGGCAGCGTCGTCATCCACTCTCAGGCGCCGTCCTTCACACGCCGGGCGACACTCGAGACATCGTACGGAAGCTATGGACGCACGACCGAAAAGGTGAACGTCACCGGCCCGATCATCGAGGACGCGCTCGCCTATCGCGTGACCGCGTATTTCGACCGGGACAACGGGTTCATTCACGACCAAGTCACGGGCGCGGGCTACGGTAACTTCGATCGTTGGGGCGTGCGCGGCCAATTGCTCTTCGTCGGGGACGAGATAAGCGACCGCCTCATCTTCAGCTACGCCAGCTCGAACGAATACCGGAACTATTTTCGCAGCGCCATTCCGATCGGCAATTCGAGCCTCATTTATGCGAATGGCACGGCTCCGGCGACAAGCTACGCTCAGAACTTCTCGAGCAGGCTCGGTCGGCCCGTTCTCACCTTCGATCCATACAAGCCTTACATGGCGCGCGAAGGGACGGATCCCCAACGCAATTACACCGTCTCCAACGAGCTGAACGTCGGCATCGGCGACTATCTGCTGACGTCGATATCGGCTTATGGTTTCGAGCGAGGCCTCGAGCGAGGCTTTTCCGATGGCAACCAATTGGCCGCCATTCGCAGCGGCTCCATGGATACATATGCCGGCCAGGGTTCGCAGGAGCTGCGCCTCTCCTCGCCGAAGGGGCAGCCATTCGAGTGGCAAGTCGGGCTCTACGGTTTTGCGGAAGACGTGCTGAGCCAGATGCATCATACCGATTTCGGCGCCGACGCGACGAAATGGTACAGCCTCCCGGCGGCTCTCCCCGGCGTCACGGATTGGTGGCACGTCAAAGCGACCTCCCACCAGGCAGCCGGATACGCCAACGCCACCTATCATATAGACGAGCAGGCGGCGATCACATTCGGCATAAGGGATTCCTGGGAGCGGAGGAGCGGGTCCGCGCGCCACCGGCCCTCGCTCTATTACGGCGCCCAATATTCGCCTTTCCAGCAGGAGCAGGCGATCATCGCGGCGGGTGGCTGGGGGTGGACCGACACCGGAGTTCAGGCGAAAAACCGCAACATGCTCACCGCGCTCGTCAACCCGGAATACAAATACAACGACAATATCACTCTGTTCGGTCTCGTCGGCCGCGGAGAGAAAGCCTCGGCGGTCAACATAACGGGCACAGGTCCGATCTATGTGAAACGCGACGGCGTCTACTACCTCGTGGATCATGCTCCGCTTCTCGGCAATAAACCCGAGGTGTCGTGGGACTATGAGCTGGGCGTGAAGACGAACTGGCTGGACGAGCGCCTGTTTCTCAACCTGACCGCCTATTGGACCGATCTGTATAATTTTCAGGTCGTGCAAAGCAAGACGAGCTACGACACCAATGGCGCGCCGATTTCCGTCAGCAATGTCGGCAACGCCGAACAGGCTAGGATGCGCGGCTTCGAATTCGATGGGCGATGGAGCCCCATCGAGAAACTATGGATCACCTTCTCCGGCTCGCTCTCGGACGCGCGCTGGGTCAAATATACACAAGCGCCCGCGCCGAGCGACTGGGCTTGGTCGACGCCTGCGAATGCGCCCGCCAGCTTCATCAAAGCGCCGCAGTATATGTCGCTGTCCAACACGCGCTGGACGAATCTTCCGAGATGGGCGTTCAGGGCCGGAGCCAATTACGAGCAACCTCTCGGAGCGGTGTTCAGCGGCTCGGGATTGGGGCCGTGGGCCGAACAACCGATCAGCGCGTTCGGCTATTTCAACGTCGCCTACACGGATAAGATTCAGCTGACCAATCCGTGGTCGGTAGTGCAATATTGGAACCGGCCCTATGTCGATCTCAGCGTCGGCGCCGGCTTGAAGACCAGCGACAACCGCTACAGGCTGACATTCTGGGGTAAGAACCTCTTCAATGTGGTGCCTTTCATGTCCTGGTCGCCCGGCAGCGGAAGCACGCCGACCTCCGTGACCCTCGGCATGCCGCCGGTAACCTATGGCGGCACGTTGAGCGTGGTGCTCGACTGATCGCCGTTTCGCGGCGAGCGGGGACATTTTGGTGCGGTAAAACATGGGATGGAGCCGAGAAAGGGCAGCGCGCGGATCGTCACGCTCGGTTTCGCCTCCCCGCTGATCGAACCGGACCGGCGGAGTTGCCGTTACAGTAGCCGGCATATTGGCTGCCTTGGCCGGTGAAGAGCCATGCGGTCTTCGGCGGATCGGCCGAGACGCCCATGTGGACGCCGGGCGACCGACGCTCCTCGGCGAGCGCCGTGAGCAGCCGCGCCGCGCTCGCCGGATCCTCCGCGACGATCGCCGCGCGATGCTCGAGATGCGAGCGGCCGACGCCGGCCGTGTAGCAGACATTCGCGAAGGCGCCGACCGAAGGCAGCGCCTCGACGCGCTCGGCATAGGCCTGCGCCAGCGCCATCAGCGCCGGAGCGCTGCGCGCCGAAAGCGGCAGCAGGCGCCAGGGGCGCTCTCGAATGCGCGCACTCTCCTGCTGCGCGGCGGCGGGCGCGGGCGCCTCCTCGAGGATCACATGGGCGTTGGCGCGCGACGAGGTCGAGCTTGTCGCCGCCGGGCTTTCCTTGAGCGTGACTATAGAGCGATCGGGCGTCCGAGAAAATCCAAAGGTCGTCGCGCCTCGGCGAGCGTGGCTCGAGGCCGACGCCCGGGACCGACGCATGAGAACAAGCCGCTGAATTGTCACGGACGTCCAACGCCGCCGGCGAGCGCGTCCAGAAGCAGGGACTTGGCCGCTCTCGGCCATCGGACCGGCGCAAGCTGCGCGATGCCGGCGTCCCAGCGACAAAAATTCTCGACACAGCGGTTTTTCTTGGGTCAACCGCGCCTGGAGGCCTCGATTTTCGAGCCGGATCGATGCCGATCGGCCCCTTCTTCCGTGAAAGAAATTTGACAAAAGCCCCGTCTTCGCCCGATAGGCAGAGGCTGCGGCCTCAGACAGTAGCCGAGCGTGCTACCCGGGTATTCCATTGAACCAACAACATGCAAGTTCGGCCACCTTCGATGCTCCAGACGGCGCCCCGGACGCAAAAGGCCTGGCCCAGCGTATCGCTGCGTTGAGGAGCTGGGCGCATGAGCAGGGCTACTACAGCGTGCCCTTTTGGGAACAAGCGCTTCGCTGCCTGGAGCTGGTGGCGGCCCCTGCCCTCGCTTTCACGCTGCTCGCACAGGGCGGCGTCGCTGCGGCGGTCGGACTGCTCGTTCTCGGCATGCATTATCCGCGGACTGCCTATCTCGGGCACGACGTCGCGCATAGCCAGTGGGGTCCCCGCGGCGAGACGAAGGCGCGTCTGAAGCTGCGGCTGATCGCGCTCGCCCAGGGCTTCGGCTCGACATGGTGGGTCGAGAAGCACGAGCTTCACCATGCTTTTCCGAACGCTTGCCGCGTCGAGGAGGATGGCAGCCTCACCCCGATCGACGGCGATATCGACTCCCCCCCATGGCTGGTCTGGGACAAGTCGCTCGCGCCATACAATGACAAGGCGCGCCGCGCCGGGCTGGGACGCGCGCTGTCCTTCTTTCTGCCCCGCTTTCAGGTTCCGCTGTTCTTCCCGATCCTCTCGGTCGCGCGCTTCAACTGGAGCTGGCAGAGCATAGAGGTCGCGGCGAAGAACAAGCAATGGTGGGAAGCGTCGCTCTGCGTCGCACATTGGGTGTCGGGCTTCGCGCTCGCTGGCCTGCTGACGCCCGGCCCGGCCTGGACCGGCTGGCTCTGGTTCCTCGGCGCCCAGCTCGTCGGCGGCTTCATCCTCGCTTTCGTCTTCGTGCTCAACCACACGGGCATGGAAGTCTATGACGCCAAAGAGTCCAAGGGGTTCTACGACCGGCAGGCGCGCGCGACGCGCAACACGCCGAGTTCGCCCTTTCTCGATTGGCTGACCGGCGGACTCAACAGCCAGATCGAGCATCATATGTTCCCGAGCCTGTCGCGTCGCCGCTTGGCGAAAATGCGCGAGGCGACGAGAGCCGCGATGGAGGAGTGTGGCTACGCCTATGTCACGCTCAGCAATCGCGAGGCGATGCGCGCCGTTTTGTCCACGCTGGGCGAGGCGGCTTGGGCGTGAGGGGCTAGGCTTTCTGGCTTCGGGTGAGAAAAATGAGGCGCTATCCGACCAGACGGCTCGGATAGCGCCTTTTTCGTCTGTTCTGAAAGCGGCGTCTCGGCATTTGGCGCGCAAAATGCGTGGCGCGGCGGGGACCTCGAATTTGTCGGGTCCGACGTCGAAAACCACAAGGAGCCGACCTTGCCCGTATTGCAAGAAACCCGCACAGTCGTGACGCTGGCGCCCGCCAAGCCCACAGGATTGGCCGATCTGGGCGTCCCGCTGGGCGACTCCAGTCAGGTCAAGAAGGGGCGCGCGCATGAGTTTCCGCAACTTCTGACGGATGGGGCGATCGGCCGCCGCTTCCAGGATCTCCGCGTCATCGGCATCAAGACCACCGAGGGCGGCGTCACTTCCGCCAAATTCGTGGTCCAGTTCGAGGCCTTCGGCGACAATACGGCCGCGCCGACCAATGGCGCCGGCGTGGAGGTGGTTCTCTTCGCGGGGGCGGAGCCTCTGGCCAGCCTGTCCTTCGGCAATCTGTTCCTGCCCTACGCCAATTTTTGGTATCCGAACCGCTTCCTGATCGAGGCGGCGGCGGCGGATTTCGACCGCGCCGATCGTCTGGAATTCATCGCGAAGCCGGAGGAGGTTCGCGCCGTCTAGGCGAGACGACGGCCGAGAGCCCGAATGGCGCAGGCATTGCTTTATAAATGACGGCCATCGCCGCGTCTCTTCGAGGAGATGTCGGTGGTGGCTCCTCACCCGCCCCACCGAAAAAGCTTTACCCGAGCAGAGACGCATGAGCTATCCCCTCGTCGAGCGCGTGCAGAACCGGCTGTTCGGCGACATGCTGCGGATGATGCTGAGCGAGCGGATTTATTTCGACCTGACTCTCGAGGAAGGCCGAACATTGTCGCGCAATTTCACGGCTCTGGCCTATGACTGGCGCCGGGCCGACGTCATCTATCTGAGCCCAGTCGGCGGCGACGTCGAATTCTCGGCGACAGTCGGGCAGGATGGCGTTCTCGTGGAAACGGTCGAGGGACGCCATCTTTTGACCTGGGACGATGTGTCCGAGCTGGCCGAGCGGCTGGCGGTAGAGTGAGGCCGCGCGCATTGCTCGCGTCGTGAGCTCGGCTTTGGCGCGCTCTCAGGACGCCTCCGTTGCGCTGCGCGCATGAACGTCATCGGCGCGCGGCAGCCGAGCGCCGATGATGAGCGCATAGATCGCGGGAATGACGATGAGCGTCAGCGCGGTCGATGAGACCATGCCGCCGATCATCGGCGCCGCTATGCGCTGCATGACCTCCGAGCCAGCGCCGGAGCTCCAGAGGATCGGCAGCAGGCCGGCGATGATGGCCGTCACGGTCATCATCTTCGGACGCACGCGCTCGACGGCGCCGAGCATGATCGCCTCGTGAAGATCCGCGCGCGTCAGAACTCGGCCCTGTGCGGCGCGCGCGGCGCCGATCTCTTGCAACGCCTGATCGAGATAGATCAGCATGACGACGCCCGTCTCGGCGGCGACTCCGGCGAGCGCGATGAAGCCGACCGCGGCGGCGACCGACATGTCGAAGCTCATGAGCCACATTGCCCATACGCCGCCGACCAGCGCGAAAGGCAGCGACGCCATCACGATCAATGTGTCGGTCAAGCGACGGAAGTTGAGATAGAGCAGCAGAAAGATGATGGCGAGCGTCAGCGGCACGACGATCCGCATCCGCGCCTCTGCGCGCTGCATATATTCGAACTGCCCGCTCCAGGTGAGATAGGAGCCGGCGGGCAGCGCAATCGATTGCGCGACGGTCTTCTGCGCCTCGGCGACATAGGAGGCGAGATCGCGATCGCGCACATCGACGAAGACATAGACGGCGAGCTGGCCGTTCTCTGTGCGGATCGACGTCGGTCCGCGCGTCAGCTCGATCGTCGCCACCTCCCCCAGTGGCGCGCCGCCGCCGCGCGGCAGCGGCACGAGCACTTCCCTGCCGATCGTCTGCGGATCGGAGCGGAACTCGCGCGGATAGCGAATATTGACGCCATAGCGTTCGCGCCCTTCGACTGTCGTCGTCACCGTCTCGCCGCCGAGCGCGGTGGCGATCACCTCCTGCACATCGCCGATCATCAGATTATAGCGCGCGAGCGCCGGATGATCGGGTACGATATCGAGAAAATAGCCGCCATTGACGCGCTCGGCATAGGCGCTCGCCGTGCCGGGCACGCGCTTCAGCGCCGCCTCCACCTGACGCGCGAGACCTTCCATCTGCGCGAGATCGCGGCCGAAGATCTTCACGCCTATCGGCGTGCGTATGCCCGTCGCCAGCATGTCGACGCGCGCCTTGATCGGCATGGTCCAGGCGTTGGAGACGCCGGGAAATTGCAGCGCCGCGTCGAGCTCGGCGATGAGCTTGCGCGTCGTCAGTCCCGCGCGCCATTGTTCTTTCGGCTTCAGCGCGATGATGGTTTCGAACATTTCGAGCGGCGCCGGATCGGTCGCCGTCGCCGCCCGGCCCGCCTTGCCATAGACGGATGCGACCTCGGGAAAGCTCTTGATGATGCGATCCTGCGTCTGCAGCAATTCGGCGGCCTTGGTGACCGAGAGGCCGGGCAGCGTCGTCGGCATGTAGAGCAAGGCGCCCTCGTCCAGCGTCGGCATGAACTCGCCGCCGAGCCGGCCCGCCGGGACGATTGTCACGAGCATAGCGACGATGGCGAGAAGGATCGTCGCCGTCTTCGCTCTCAGGACGCGCGCGATGATCGGGCGATAGAGAAAGATCAGCGCGCGATTGATCGGATTCTTCGCTTCCGGCGTGATCTTCCCGCGCACGAAGACGACCATCAGCGCTGGAACCAGCGTCACCGAGAGCAGCGCCGCCGCCGCCATGGCGAAGGTCTTGGTATAGGCGAGCGGCGCGAACAGTCGGCCCTCTTGCGCCTCCAGCGTGAAGATCGGCAGGAAGGAGACGGTGATGACGAGCAGGCTGACGAATAGCGCCGGCCCCACCTCGCTCGCCGCCTCGATCAATATGTCGAGGCGCGGCTTTTGCGGCGGCGCGCGCTCCAAATGCTTATGCGCATTCTCGATCATGACGATCGCCGCATCGACCATGGCGCCTATGGCGATGGCGACGCCGCCGAGGCTCATGATGTTGGAGCCGACGCCGATCGCCTTCATCGCCGCAAAGGCGATGAGCACGCCGATCGGCAGCATGAGGATCGCGACGATCGCGCTGCGCATATGCATCAGAAAGACGGCGCAGACGATCGCGACGATGAGGCTCTCCTCGACGAGCGCCTTGCGCAATGTCTCGATCGCCGCGTGAATGAGCGGCGAGCGATCATAGACGGTCGCGATCTCGACGCCTTTCGGCAGGCCGGGCATGAGCCGCGCGAGCGCCGCCTTCACATTCTCGACCACGCTCAGCGCATTGACGCCGTAACGCTGCAGCGCGATTCCGCTGGCGACCTCGCCTTCTCCGTCGAGCTCGGCGACGCCGCGGCGCTCGTCCGGCCCCAGCTCGACGCGCGCGACATCACGCAGCAGCAGAGGCGTGCCATTCTCCGCGCGCAGGCCGATATGCTCTATATCGGCGGCGCTCTTCAAATAGCCGCGTCCGCGCACGATGAACTCGAATTCGGAGAGCTCGACCGTGCGTCCGCCGACATCCGTGTTGCTGGCGCGGATCGCCTCGCGCAACTGCTTCAGCGAGACGCCCAACGCGCGCAGCCGGTTGGGATCGACGACGACATTATATTGCTTGACGAAGCCGCCGACGCTGGCGATCTCGGCGACGCCCTCCGCCTTGGAGAGGCCGTAGCGCAGCGTCCAATCCTGCAGCGAGCGCAGCTCGGCGAGCGTCATCTCCTTGGCAATGAGCGCATATTGATAGACCCAGCCGACGCCGGTGGCGTCCGGCCCGAGCGTCGGCGTCACGCCTTGCGGCAGCTTCTTGCCGGCGGCGCTCAAATATTCCAGCACGCGCGAGCGCGCCCAATAGAGATCGACGCCATCCTCGAAGATCACATAGACGAAGGAGACGCCGAAGAAGGAGAAGCCGCGCACCACTTTCGAGCGCGGCACGGTCAGCATGGCGCTGGTCAGCGGATAGGTGACCTGATCCTCCACCACTTGCGGCGCCTGGCCCGGATATTCCGTGTAGACGATCGCCTGCACGTCGGAGAGATCGGGAAGCGCGTCGAGCGGCAATGTGCGCAGCGCATAGAGTCCCGCCGCCGCGGCGAAGGCGGCGCCGATGAAAACGAGAACGAGATTGCGCGCCGACCAGGCGATCAGCCGGCCGATCATCGCGATGTCTCCGCGCCGGCGAGCGTCTGCAGCGCCGCGCGCAGATTGCTCTCCGAATCGATGAGAAAATTGGCCGCCGTCACCACGCGGTCGGTCTCGGCGAGCCCGCTCCTCACCTCGACATAGCCATCGCCGCGGCGGCCGAGCGTCACCGCGCGCGGCTCGAAGCGGCCATCGCCCTTGTCGATCAGGACGAGCGCGCGCTTGCCGGTCTCGATCACCGCGCTTTCCGGTGCGGCGACGACGGCGTCATGATCGCCGGAGGCGATCTGCGCCTCGACATACATGTCGGGCCGCAAGGTCAGATCGGGATTGGGCAGCTCTATGCGCACGCGCGCCGTGCGTGTCTCGCGATTGATCTGCGGATAAATGGCCGTGACATGGCCGGTGAAGATGCGATCGGGAAGGCCGCGCGCTCTTATCTCGACCGGCTGGCCGAGGCGCAGCCGCGCATAATCATGCTCGGAGACGTCCACCAGCGCCCAGACGACCGAGAGATCGGCGATGCGGAACAGCACCAGGCCGGCCTCGGCCTTCATACCTTCGACGGCGTTGCGCTCGAGAATGAGTCCGTCGCGCGGCGCGGGCCAGGAGACGCTCGCCGGCACGCGCCGGCTCCTGGCGATCTCGGCGATGAATTCCGCCGGCGCGTTCAGCGTCTCGAGCTTGCGGCGCACGCCCTCGAGCAGGCTGGGATCGCCGCTGTTGCGCGCGCCGGAGAAGGCGAGATAATCGGCCGCCGCCGCCGCAATGGCCGGCGAATAGAGCCGCGCCAATGGCTGGCCCTTGGCGACGCGCGCACCGGTCGTCGCCTCGAAGACCTTCTCGATGAAGGCTTCCGAGCGTGTCGCCACGACGGCGACACGGCGCTCGTCGACCTGCACGGCGCCGGGCGCGCGAATCTCGGCGGCGATCGGCTGACGGCGCACCAGCTCCGAGCGCACGCCCGCGCGCTGGATTTTCCCCGGCGCGATGCGCATCGCGCCATCGGCCTCGACATCGTCGCCCTCATAGACGGGCGTGTAATCCATGCCCATCGAGTCCTTTTTCGGAACCGCCGACACATCCGGCAGTCCCATCGGATTGCGGTAGTAGAGGATGCGTTTCGCGGGCGGCGCGGCGACGAGCTTCGAGAGGATGGCGCGCAGATCGGCGGGGCGGACCGGCAGAAAGTCCATTCCCATTCCGTCCTTGCGCGGCGCGGCGGAAATCGCGTCGCCGCCCATGGGATCGCGGTAGAAGAGCGGCTCCTCGCTAGCGGCGGCTGGCGGATCGGGGAGCTTGGCGACGAAGGGCGCGAGCTGCGAGCGGCGCACGGGCAGGAAATCCATTCCCATCTCATCCTTGCGTGGCTGGCGCGAGATCTCCGTCCCGCTCATCGGATCGCGATAGAACAAAATGGGATCATCGAGCGCGACGGCGCGCGCCGAATGCTCGGACCCCGCGGCGTTGCTTTGGGCGGCGTCGGAATGGGAGGCGTGAAGCACGGATGCGGTCACGCTCGCGGCGAGCGCGAGCGCGCCGAAAATGGGCGCATAAGGAGGCATGTTCTCGATCTCCGGCCGCTGCTGCGGCGGATGGCGTTGAAGCGACACGGCCGTTCCGTCGCGCGAGCGGCGGAGCCGGCGATTGCGGCTTCAGGCGATCGGAGGTCGAAGCTCTGGAGAGCCGGTCAGCGAGGCGGGGTCCGCGTCGCTCGCCGCGAGCGCCCTGGCCTTCGCCGCGACGGCGGGGATGACGAAGAAGGATTCGTTCGGCGCGGCGACGGGCGAAATCTGGGCGCAGGACACGGCCGCGCAATCATCCGCGGCGACCGAGCCGCGATTCCCCGCCGCCTTGTGGCAGTCCGTCATGGCCGCGGCGCTCATGCCCTCGCAGCCATGACCAGCGCGCGCCAGCGGCGCGGCTCCGAGGAGCAGCGAAGCCAATGCGAGCATGGGGATGAGCGCGCGAAGCAAACGGAGCATATGTTTTTCTATCATCGACCGACCATGCGGTAAACCCGGCCCCTCGCGCGCATCGCCGTCGATCGGTCGTCGAAACCTTCGTCGGTCTCGGCTGCGTCGTCCGAGACCGACGAGCACGGCGTCGAGCGTCAGCTCGCTGTCTTTGCGCGAAGGCCTGCGGCCCCACCGAGCAGGAGAAGAAGAAGCACACGGACATTCATTCGAGGATCGCCCTTATTATTGGGCCTTTGGCGCGGGAGTCGAGTTCCTGCGGCCATTGCCGAGATCGAAATGCTGGCCGTCGACTTCGATGCTGCGAATGCGCCCAATTGTCGGTGAGCGCCTTCTGGCTCAGGCCGGTCGTCTGCGAATATTGCGAGGCCGTCGCGCCATTGGAGGTGATGATACGGCCCTCGGGGAGCGCCCGGTCGATGATGGGGCGCGCTGTGTCTCTAATAGCCGACAAAGCGCCCTCCGAAAGCGAACAGTATCTCCAGGTCTCGGCGACTGCCGATCGCCGATAGCAGCGGTCCTCCATCGCCTGCCCGATCCGCCGCCGCGGGTGATGGCGCGTCCAGCAGCGCGACAAGCGCGCGCAGATTTGATTTCCCGGCGCCTGTGGCAGAAGCGCAACAATAGCGCTGGTGTGCGCCAACCTCAGCAAATGCCGAGCCGATGGGCCAATTAAAGCAAGCAGACGTCTGAATTTTGAATTTTAGACGACTTTTCTTGTCATGAATCTGAATCGAACGCCCCTTCATGAGTAACCGAATTCGGTTTCTACGTAGGGAGTTCGCCGATGCGGAATTGGCCGGAGCGCCGCGAACGACACGCGCGCATCGAAATTATTCCGATGATCGACGTGATGATGTTCCTGCTGGTCTTCTTCGTATTGATCAGCATCAATGTGCTTCCGGCGCTCGGGCTCAAAGTCACGCCGCCCAGCTCTGCGCATCCAGACAAGGTCGTCGAGCGCACACGCGTGACGATCGGCATCGATCGGGCCGGCGAAACCTATCTCGACGGCAAGGCCGTCCCGCTCGCCGAGCTCGCCGAGCGCTTGCGCGGCCTCGCCACCGAGGAGAAGCCGCTCGCCGTGGTGATCAGCGGCGATGAAGGCGCGGGCCTTCAGAGTCTCGTCTCCGTCCTGGATGCGCTGAAAGCGGCGAAGGTCGCGAGCGCCTCCATTGTCACGAGGCCGAAATAGTGCGGCCGAGGCAAGCGATGGACAGGCTCGATGTCGCGAGCAACGGCGCCGGCCTCGCCGGCGTGCTGACGCTGCTCGCGCTGGCGCTGACGATGGGGCCGCAGACGACTTTCGTCTCGCCCGCCGATCCGGGCGGGCAGACGGAGATCGCGCTCGATCTCCCTGTCGAGGCGGAAGCGTCCGAGCCCCCTCCGCCCGAGCCGCCGCAAGAGACGCCGATCGAGGCGCCGCAGCCGCAAATCCTAGAGGAGACGCCGCCGCCGAGCGACGCGCCCGCGCCCATCGCCGCGCGACCAAAACCGCAGAAGCCCGAAAAGCCGAAGCCGAAAGTGGATGAACATCCGCGCAGGGAGCGCAGCGACGATTCCAAGGCCGATGCGAAGAAGGAAGCGCGCGAGAAGCCCGCGGCCGTGCGGCGGGGCGAGGCCGGCGCGGCCGAGCGGACGTCCCACGCTTCGGGCAACGTCTCCGCCTTCCGCGCTTGCCTCGCCGGCGCGCCCTACCCGAGCTCCAAGGACGCGCGGCTGCAGAAGCCTTCGGGCGCCGTCGGCATAGCGGTCTCAGGCGGCTCGGCTTCCGTCACCAGCAGCTCAGGCTCCGCCATCCTCGACGCCGCGGCGCGATCGCGCGCAATCGCCTGCGCTTCCGCCGCGGGCGGCGGCGCGCTCAGCGGCGTCGTCGTCTTCCACCCGAGATAGTCGCAACCGAGGTCCTCCGATGAAGTTCCATGTCCTCACGCTCGCCCTGCTCGCCGGCGCCTCGACGCCGACGCTCGCTCTCGCGCAATCGGCGCAACAGCCGCAGAAGCCGGCGCATGACAGCCGCTCGCAGAGCGGTCTCACCGCGGCGCCGACTGATTTCGGCCGCGTCGATATTTACGGCAATGGCGCGGCCGAACCCGCGCCGGACGGCGTCACGCGCAATGATCTCGGCGGCGGCTTCATGATCGAGGAGGAGGCGGTCAAATCGCGCTCCACCGTGACGCGCGACGCCATCGCGAAAATGTCGCCGACCTCCAACCCCTATCAGCTCATCAACATGCTGCCGGGCGTCAATGTGTCGAGCCCGGACAATTCCGGCCTCAACGGCGGCAACATCACTATCCGTGGCTTCAACAGCGACCAGATCGGCCTCACCATCGAGGGCATGCCGGTCAATGATTCGGGTAATTATGCTCTGTTCCCGCAGGAATATGTCGACAGCGAGAACATCGAGCAGATATCCATCGCGCAAGGCTCGCCCGACCTCGACAGCCCGCATATCGGCGCCTCGGGCGGCGTCATCAACATCTATATGCGCGATCCCTCGAAGCGCCGCGGCGGCTTCGTCGATTTCTCCTATGGCATGCATAATCTCGGCAGGGAGTTCGCCCGTGTCGAAACAGGTCAGATCGGCGATTTCCGCTCCTATCTGTCCTACTCGCATTACAGCGAGAATCACTGGGTCGGACCCGGCGCGAACAACCGGCACAACGTCGAGTTCAAAGGCGTTTGGGAGCCGGGCCAAGGCAATCGCGTCAGCCTGTCGGTCATCTACAATGACGCGGTGAATAATTTCTACCAGAACCCGACGATGGGCTCCTACAATCTGCTCGGCGCGAAATCGGCGGGCTTCAATTCCGCGCTGCCTCTCAGCTTTTTTGCGCCCTCTGCCGCGTCGCCCCCGGCGAGCTGGGACCGCACGGCCAATCAGGCGGGCCTCTACTACAAGCTGCGCATCAATCCGTTCAAGAATCTCATCGTCAGCGCGCCTTCGACCTTCGCGATCGACAGCAACATCACCTATGACGCCATTCCCTATTTCTGGTACGGCTATGGCAACGGCGGCGGCACGGCGAGCGCGACGGAGAACAATTTCTTCTACGGGCGCTTCAATGTCGGCGCGGCGGACTACAATGGCAATGGCGCGGTGATCGCCAATGATCGTGGCCTTCTCTATAATCCCTCCGTCACCGAGACGCTGCGGCCGGGCCTCGTCAACAAGCTCACCTTCCAATTCGAGAACCATAAGCTGCAGCTCGGTTACTGGTTCGAATATGCGAACCACCGCCAGACCGCGCCCTATGCTTTCCTCAATGCGAGCGGCGGCGTCGTCGATCCTTATGTCGACTCCGGCGCGATCTCGCTTCCCGGCGTCGGAACTCTGGAGCGCCGCGACCAGCTCACGCAGACCGTCACCAATATGGGCTTCGTCGGCGACAACTGGTCCCTGCTCGAAGACAAGCTCTCGATCGAATCCGGCGTGAAGGTCGCCTCGATCCATCGCTCCGTCTACAACTTCCTGCCGGGCGTCACGCCGCTCGTCACCCAGAGCGATCTCGTCGCGCTTCCGCAGGCCGGGTTCCGCTACCGCTTCTGGGACGACCACCAGATCTACGCCTCGGTCGGCACATCATTCAAAGCGACGCCCAATTTCGCGCTCGCGGATTCGGCCTCCAACTCGAATGGCCGCATCACGCCTTTCAACCGGCTCGCGCCGGAGCAGAGCGTCACGGTCGAGGTCGGCCATCGCTATCAGGGCAAGGATTTCGCCACTGCGCTCGCGCTCTATGGCGCGCACTATGTCAATCGCCAGGTCTCGACATTCGCGATCTTCCCGGGCTCCACGGCGTCGCAGTCGACGACGATCAACGCCGGCGCGGTCGATCTGTGGGGCGTCTCCTTCGAGGCCGGCACGCGACGCATCTATAATTTCCGTCCCTATGTGTCGGCAAATTATCTGCAGACCCGCCTGCTCGACGACCTCTCCACGACGGCCGCGGCTCCGGTCGGCGCGGGCGTCCCCTCGGTCGCGGACATGCTGCCGACGAAGGGCAAGCACCTGCCGCGCGCTCCGCAATGGACGGGCGCTTTGGGCCTCGACTATGACGACGATCATCTTTTCGGCAATCTCGGCTTCAAGGTCATCAGCCGGCAATATTCGACGCTCACAAATGACGAGTCGATCCCGGCCTATGGCCGTCTCGACGCGGCGATCGGCTATCGCTTCGACGACATCGCCTTCGGCAAGCGGCCGGAGCTGCGCGTGAATTTCTACAATATCACCAGCACTCACTCGCTTTCCGGCATCAACGGCGTCCAGAGCAATGCGCTGCCGAAGATCGGACGCTATGGCAATGTCATACCGGCCAGCGTCCCGACCTATTACGTCGGCCAGGGCTTCTCGGCGACGGCGACATTCTCGATGGGCTTTTGACCATGCAGATCGATCACGCCTTCTTCCACGAGATCTGCATCGACATTCTCTACGGATCTCTCGTGCTGCTCGCTTTCGTGCTCATAGAACGGCTCGTCTATTACGGGCTGCTGGCGTTGCGCTCGCGCAGGATCAGAGCCGCGATCGAAGCGCATGCGCTCGGAAGCTCGACGACGCCGAAATCTTTCGGTCCCGACGAGCTGAGCCGCAGCTTCGCCGAATATGTCGCCGCGCAGAATGAGCCCGGCTGCACGCGCGCCCGCGTCGAGGATCTCTCCTCGGCGCTGTTCATCCGCGTCGACGCCAAGGTCAGCGCGCGCCTATGGATGCTCGACACCATCGTCACCGCGGCGCCGCTGCTCGGCCTGCTCGGCACAATTCTCGGCATCATGGACACGTTCAACGCTCTGTCGTCGGGCGGGGTCTCCGATCCCGCGGCCGTGAGCCGAGGCATCGCCGCCGCGCTCGTCGCCACGGCGGTCGGCATCGGCACGGCGCTCGTCGGGCTCATCGCCCATAATCTGCTGCATCGCCAGGCCGACGTCATCATCGACGGCTTCAAGAGCGCGCTGCTCGCGGCGACGCGCGACCGGCTGCCGGCGGCGGCCGAATAGCAAGGCGCGAGCCGAAGAGGGAAGCGTCCATGCCAATCACGCGACGTGAGCTTCTCGCCGGGAGTGCGGCGCTCGCCGTGGGCTTTCCCACCATCGCCCGCGCCGCGCCGCGCGTGGAGCTGCGTCTGCTCGAGACCTCGGACCTGCACATGTTCGTGCTGGACTGGGATTATTATCACGCGCGGCCGGACCCGACCGTCGGCCTGAGCAAGATCGCGCGCCTCGTGACAAAGGCGCGCGCGCAAACGCAAAACGCGCTGCTGTTCGACAATGGCGATCTTCTCCAGGGAAGCCCCCTCGGCGACTACGTCGCGCGGCAGGGGATGGCCTCTGGCGCGCATCCCGTCTTCCGCGCGATGAATCACATGCGCTATGACGCGGCGACGCCGGGCAATCACGAATTCAACTTCGGATTGGACTTTCTCGAGCGGTCGCTCGCCGGCGCCGGCTTCCCCTATGTGAGCGCCAATATCGAGCGCGCCGATGGCGCGGCCTTTCTGCCGCCGTTCCGAATTCTCACGCGGCGGCTCATGGATGACGGCGGCGTCGCGCAGGAGCTGCGGATCGGGGTCATCGGATTCGCTCCACCGCAGATCATGGTCTGGGACAGAGCCCATCTCGAAGGCCGCCTGCGTTGCGGCGACATGGTCGCCGCCGCGCGTCGCCATGTGCCCATTGTGCGCGCGCAATGCGACATTCTGGTCGCGCTCTGCCATTCCGGGATCGACGCTCGCGCCGCGGTGGACGCCGAGAACGCCTGCCTGCAGATCGCCGCCATCCCCGGCGTCGACGCGATCATGATGGGGCACGCGCATCGTGTCTTTCCGGGACCCGATTACGCCGGCGTCGCGGGCGTCGACGCCGAGCGCGGGACGCTCGTCGGCGTTCCGGCGGTGATGCCGGGCTTCTGGGGCAGCCATCTCGGCGTCATCGATCTGACGCTCGCGCACGATGGCGACCGCTGGGTCGTCGAGCGGTTTCGGACGGAAGCGCGGCCGATCTTCGCGCGCGAGGCCGGAAAAGGCGTGGCGCTCACGGACGCTGATCCCGCGATCGCCACGATCGTCGCGCCCGAGCACGAGGCGACGCGACTCTGGGTCGACGAGCCGATCGGCGAGATCGCGACGCCGCTCGTCTCTTATTTCGTCTGGATCGGGATCGATCCCGTCGGCGCGCTCGTCAATGCGGCGCAGATCGCCTATGCGCGGCCGCTGCTCGAGGGAACGCCTCACGAGCAGCTTCCTCTGCTCTCCGCCGTCGCGCCGTTTCGGGTGGGCTACACGCCCGATTCCTATATCGATCTCGACCCCGGCCTCGTGGCGCTGCGCCATGTCGCGGACATCTACCCCTATCCCAACACACTGGTCGCCGTGCGCGTGACCGGCGCGCAGCTGCGCGAATGGCTCGAATGCGCGGCGCGCGTGTTCCGGCGCATCGATCGCGACGCGTCGGAGCCGCAGCTTCTCGTCGATCGGCGCACGCCCTCCTATAATTTCGACGTGATCGTGGGCGTCGACTATCGCATCGACGTCTCGGCGCCGGCGCGCTACGATGCGAGCGGCAATCTCCGCCGCGACGCCGCGCGCATCGTCGATCTGCGCTACAACGGGCGCTCGGTCGATCCCGAGCAGGAATTCGTCGTCGTCACGAACAACTACCGCGCCGACGGCGGCGGCAAATTCCCCGGACTCGACGGACGAAACGTCGTGCTGCGCGCGCCGGACTCCAATCGCGACGCGGTCGAGCGCTTCCTGCGCCGGGGCGAGCCCATCCCCAATGCGCGGCCATGGTCTTTCGCGCCGCTAGGCCGCCGCGTCACTGTCGCCTTCGACTCCGCGCCCACGGCCGCCCAGCGTCTCGCCGAGGCGCCCGGACTGCGCGCCACGATGCGAGAGGAAGCGGGGTATTCGCGTTACGAATACGACCTCGCATGAACGCATGACGCGCCTTCGAAGGCCAAAGACGCGCGCATGACTGTAAATCGGATCCCGTTCTCGACCCCTTTTCAGGAATCTGGTGTTTGCAAAATCAATCGCTAATGCGATTGACCTCACGCCGATCGACGTCGTGTCCCCGCGCCGACTTACATGCCTCGTGCGGCGCGTTTGGCGGCGCATCTTGGTCGTAACCGCCGCACCCGTCGGGTCAACCTCATGTCCGACAAGTTGCGCCTATGAAGCCAACGAAAACGCTCCTCTATTCGAACCGCGCCATTGCCGACCTCGATCGCGCGATCTCGCTCGCCCCGCGCGAATCCGTCGCGCATCTCCTTTCGTTCCTCGCCCCCGAGGGCCGCACCGCCGCGCCGCCGTCCGAAGCGCAGGACACGCCCTTTATCCTTCGCGGAAGGCCGACTTCCTACGTGATCGATCCCCGAGGGCGCGTTTTGGGCTACAGGCGACCGCGGGTCCGCCGGTGTCTGCGACCTCCGCCCCTTGCGCGGGGAATCGAGAGTCCGTAACAATTTTCCCAGTTGCGCGAATTTAGCTTGCACGCCGGCTTCGGCTCATAAGAGGAGGCATTGGATGGATCGTCGTTCTTTCAATCTCGCGCTGGTGGGATCGCTCACCACGGCTCTCACCCTCTTGGCTTCCGCCGCTCCGGCGGAGGAAGAGGGCAAGGAAAAATGCTTCGGCGTCGCCCTCAAGGGTCAAAATGATTGCGCCGCCGGCCCTGGAACGACCTGCGCCGGATCGTCCAAGATCGATTATCAAGGCAACGCCTGGAAATATGTTCCGCGCGGGACCTGCGTCTCGATCGAGACGCCCTTCGGCAATGGCTCGCTGGAGGCGCTCAAGCGGCGCACCTGATCTTCGCGACATTCCGTCACAAAGGCGCGCGGGGAGCGGCATGGGCGAAACCGTTTCGACCTTTTCGTCCCGTCTTCCTGCTCTCGCCGGGGTCGGCTTCAAGCCGGCGCATTTCGATGCGATCTTCTCCGGCGCGCCTTCCGTGGGGTTTTTCGAGATTCACGCGGAAAATTACATGGGCGATGGCGGTCCGCCGCATCGCCAGCTCTCGCGTCTTCGCCAGGAATATCCGCTTTCGATTCACTGCGTCGGGCTTTCGATCGGCTCCAGCGAGCCGATCGATCGTCGACATTTGGAGCGATTGCGCGCTCTCTGCGACCGCTATCGGCCGGAGAGCATTTCCGAGCATCTGGCCTGGTCGACGCATGGCGGCGTCTTCTTCAACGATCTCCTGCCGCTGCCCTACACGCGCGAAACGCTGGAGCGGGCGATCGAGAAGGTCGACGAGATCCAGAGCTGTCTCGGGCGGCAGATTTTGCTGGAAAATCCAGCGACCTATCTCTCTTTCGTGGAAACGGAGATTTCCGAGCCCGAGTTTCTCGCCGAGATCGCCGATCGCAGCGGCTGCGGATTGCTTCTCGACGTCGAGAACATCTATGTGACGGCGACGAACAAGGGCTTCGTCGCGGCGGCCTATTTGTCCAGATTCGCTTTCGCTCATGTGCGCGAAATCCATCTCGCCGGCCATTTCGAGACGCGCGGCGCGCGTGGCGAGGCTTTTGCGCTCGACGCCCATTGCGCCCCTGTGGGCGAGGCCGTATGGGCGCTTTTCGGTCAGGCGCTCGCGCAGACAGGTCCTGTCGCGACCCTCGTCGAATGGGACAATGAAACGCCCGAATGGGCGGCGCTCGCGCAGGAGGCGCAGCGCGCGCAATCCGTTCTCGACGGCGCAGCGCGGCGGGCCGCATGAGAGAGACCGCGCGAATGTGGGAGAGAGCGCAGGCGCAATTCGCCGCCGCCCTGCGCGAGGCGCGTCTCGCGGCGCCTGCTTCTCTGGTTTCCGAGAGGGGCGCGGCCGCCGATCGTTTCGAGGTCTATCGCAATAGCGTCATCGGCGGGCTCATCCGGGCGCTGGCCACACGCTTTCCCGCGGTGGAGCGTCTCGTGGGCGAAGAATTTTTCGCCGCAATGGCGCGCGAGTTCGTGCTCCTGCGGCCGCCGACCTCCGCTGTGCTGCTCGAATATGGCGAGGATTTCGCCGATTTCGTCGCGGGCTTCGCGCCCGCTTCTGAGCTGCCCTATCTCGCCGATGTCGCGCGGCTCGAGGATGCGCGCGTACGCGCCTATCACGCCGTCGACAGAGAGCCGCTGTCGCCGCTATCGCTGGCCTCGGTCGCTCCCGATCGTCTGGCGGAGCTCACTTTCGAAATTCACCCATCGGCCTTCGTCCTGCGGTCCGATCATCCGATGGTGACGATATGGGCGATGAACGCGGGCGAAGCCGAGGCGGCGCCGCTCGAGCATTGGGACGCCGAGGACGCTCTCGTGACCCGTCCGCGAATGCGCGTCGAGACACATCGCCTCGCGCCGGGCGGAGCGGCCTTCCTTCAGCGCCTCGCCGCGGGCGCCGAATTCGGCGACGCCGTTCGCGCCGCGATCGCCGAGGAGCCGACATTCGATTTGTCCATGGCGCTCGTCGAGGCGCTCACGGCAGGATT
This sequence comes from Methylosinus sp. PW1, assembly GCF_000745215.1. NCBI lineage: Bacteria > Pseudomonadati > Pseudomonadota > Alphaproteobacteria > Hyphomicrobiales > Methylocystaceae > Methylosinus > Methylosinus sp. PW1. The sequence continues at coordinate 274,749 of NZ_JQNK01000002.1, read as the reverse complement.
TTTCACTGCATTCAGAGGTGACACATGAATGATTCCGCTCATGAAGCGACGCGGCCCGCATCGGGAGCGTCGCTCTGCGTCCTCACGCAGCGCGTGATCGGGGCGCTCGAACGCATTCCCTATTCCCTCATCGCGCTCGGCGCCCGCATTTTCCCGGCCGCCGTCTTCTGGCAGTCCGGACAGACGAAGCTCGAGGGTTGGCGCGTCTCGGAAAACGCCGTCTATCTCTTCAAGGAAGATTATAAGCTGCCGCTGCTCGATCCCGTCGTCGCGGCGCATGCCGCCACGATCATGGAGCATGTTTTTCCGGTTCTGCTCCTGTTCGGTCTCGCGAGCCGGCTCGCCGCAGCGGCGCTGCTCGCCATGACGCTGGTGATCGAAATCTTCGTCTATCCCGACGCATGGCCGACGCATGGCGTCTGGGCGACCTGCCTGCTGCTCGTCGTCGCGCGCGGACCGGGCGTCGTTTCGATCGATCGCCTGCTGCCGCGCCGGTGCGCGCATATGTGAGAGCGGGCGCGTCACGCGGACAGCGAAATTCTCGTCACCAGACCGTCTGTGAACCATTGCGCGAGGAACCCGGCGGCGCGCTGCAACAGAGTCTCGTCATTGTTCTGAAACTCGAGCAGCGTGCAAATATCGCCGAAGCTCTTGCCGTCTCGCGCCTCGATGAGCGCGAGACGCTCGTCCTCGCCGATCTCGCGATAGACGGGCTCGTCGTCTCTGCGCCAGATGAGAATCGTTTCGACGCTTTCTTGATCGGGGCGCTCGGCCTCCTCCCCATCGACGAGCGCGCCGTAGAGGCGCGCGACCCCTTTGGCGAGGTCGAGCGTCGCGACGCTCGGATGAAATTCGAAGACCAGTCGCGGCCAGTCTTCAGCCTCTGTGGCGGCCAGCGCGTCTATGGCGAGCGTCGGACCATCCGCAGCATCGAACGCATCCGCCAAGCCTCTCTCGAACAGCGCGAGATCACAGGCCGCTCGGTCGCTTCTCCACTGCGGGCTCTCGCGCATGAACTCGGGCAAACGCCACGCATACCATCGCGCATTGCGATGGCGCGACGGCGCCGCGGCGATATACGCCTCGACCAGAGCGCCGAAGGCGTCATCGCGCATAAATTCACGCAGAGTCGGAAAATCATTGGAGATGAATTCGGCGAGACGCAAACGATAGGCGTCGACATAGACTCCGAACAGCGTCTTGCGATCGGCGCGCGGCGAATCCCGATATGTCCGCCGAGGCGGCTTTCATTCAGGAGCGAACATTCTGTCGAGACGGAAGCCCAGCGCCGATAGGATGTGTATTGCTCGGCTTTCGTCCCGGATACCGGAATGTCTGTTGTCGATGCAATCGGACGTTCGCCCCCGCGGGCGGAGGCGCCCGCAATGGGTCAAACTTTCACATTCGCTGTCCCGAGGCGTGCTGTGCACGCTGCTCCGGCCGGCGAAACTGCGCCGTCGGCGAACGCCGATCTCCTCATCACCGACAATCTCGCCGGCTTCGAAGCCAAGGGTTGCGTCTCTATCGAGACTTCGCGAGCTCGACGCGCCGACGGGTCCAAACGCCAGCTTTCTCGTCATTCCATCGCTCACCGACCGCTCGCAAGTTGGTCGTCGCACGTCCATTCGATGTCGTCGCTCGTAAGCCCGAGGGTGAGCAGCGACTGCGATGACCCGAGTGACGTCGTCGGATCGATCATCGCACGTCGAGATTGCTTTCCAAAGATTTGAGCGCCATGAGGTCGTGAAAGTCGAGCGTGTAATCGCAGGCACCGGCGATTGCTGTCGGAATGGCGCTTTTGAAAGGATTATCTGAGCTCCGCATAGCCCATTGCCCCAGCGTTCGGGCGCGCACGCGAGGACCATTTTCGGCTCACGTCGTTCGCGCAAGAGCCTAGCCGCCGACAGCGCTCGATATTAGTCGAGCGTGACCTTCAACGTACCGCCGAAAGTGCGCGGCAGATCTTGCAAGCCGACGGTCGCCGGCGAAGTTGTCGTCCCCGCCGTCCACGAGGTGAAATAGCGCTTGTCGAAGAGGTTCTTGCTCCAGACCGACAAGCTGTAGCGCTTGTCTTCCGTGCGCAGGCCAAAGCCGAAATCGACGAGAGAATAGGCCGCCTGCCAATATTGAAACACCGAATGCGGATCAGTGAGCTGTGTTCTATCTTTCCAGGCCACGTTCACATAGGCGAAGCCATTGACGGGAGCGGCCCAGCTCGGCCCGAAATCGCTGAACAGAGGACCCAGAGGATGTTCATAGTCGGCGCCTATGTTGAACGCCCATTTCGGCAGATTCTCCCAGCGGGTGTTGGAGCGCGAAAGGGTCAGAGGCGCTTTGATGAACCCCGCCGGGACGGGATTGGGCGTTGGCCATATCCAGTCGGAGGGAGGAGCCGCATTGGCAAAGTCGATGTAGCGGACCTCGGTGTAGGCGCCAGAAAGGTTCAGTTGCAGGCGTTCGATCGGACTCCAGCGCCCATCGAACTCGACGCCGCGCAGGCGTATGTGAGGTATGTTGCCGAGATAGGTCAGGCGCAGAGGCTGGCCAGTGCTGTCGAGATAGCTCGTATCGGTCAACTGGTCCTGAAGATTGAAAATGTCGGACCAATAGAGATTCATATTGGCGACCAAGCGCCCGTCGAGCCAGCTCGTCTTGGCGCCGATCTCGTAATCCCACGAGGTCTCCGGCTTCGTGACCACCGATTGAAAGCCTTTGAACGTAAGGCCATCCATGATCGGCAGCGCGGAAATATTGATCGCCCCGGCCTTCTCGCCACGCCCGACAAGGCCGTAGAGTGTGATATTGTCGTCGACCTTGTATTTCGGGTTGAATATCCCCGTGAACATATTGCGCTTCTTCGTCTGGCCGCCGGTGTCGAAAATGCCGGCGCCTGTCGCCCCGCGAACCGCCGTATAGACCTGCTGCACCGAATAGCTCGTGCTCCAGGCGTTGATCCAGGCGAAATTGGAGCCCTCCTTCACCTCATAGCTGTCGCGCAGGCCGAGGGTCAGAGTCCATTTCTCATCGAGATGGTATGACGCCTGGCCGAAAGCGGCGAGCTGAAAAGTGTTCGACTTTCCGGTCTGGCGCTGTTGGAAACCGCGCTGCAATGCGGAGTTATTGTACCACTTCGCCGCGTCTGTTCCAAAATTATTTCCTGAAAAATCCCAGAGCTTTTCATAGAGCGAATAGATTCCCGTCTGCCATTCCAATTGCCGATCCTTGGGCGAAGCGAGCCGGATCTCCTGCGAATATTGATCGACCCAGATATTGCCGTATCCATTGTTCGTTTCGGTCCCTTGCGCGCCCCCGGCCGGCGTCTCGGGAGAATTTGGATGGGTGTAATATTGCCCCCATGCCGAGATCGACGTGAGCGTATTCTCGCCGATTTGGCGATCGATCTGATTCGACACGCTCAATGTCTGGGCCTCGTGCGTTCCGAAGCCGACGACATAGGGCCTGTAGGGATCGAAGGTGAGGACCGGCCGGCCGAGTCGGTTCCACAATGTCTGCGAAAACTTCGTCCCGAAGGTTCCGTTCGCATAGAGCACGGCCGAATCCGAGAAGGGGCCGCGTCCCGATTTCCCGTAATTGTTATATTCGTAGGAGCTCGCGCGATTGAAGATCAGGCGGTCGGTGAATTCGTCGCCGACATAGAGCAATTGCCCGCGCACGCCCCAGCGATGATTGTTCAGATAGCCGGCCCCGGTCGCCTGATCGCGAATCCAGCCGTCGCCCTGATCGAGATAAAAGGCGACGCGATAGGCGAGCTTCTCATCGATGACCGGCCCGGTGACGTTCAGCTTCTCGATGATCCGGCTGTAATTGGCGTAGGAGGTCTCGAATGTCGCCTTGCGGTCGAACGAGGGCAATTGCGTGCGCACGCCGATCGTGCCCACGGTCGTGTTCTTGCCACCCGCCGTTCCCTGAGGGCCGAGCCCTATCTCGAAGGAATCGAGATCGACATAGTCGCCCCACTGAAAGCCGACATACTTCCAGAAGACATTGTCCTGCACGAAGCCGGTGTCGGACTCGCCGCCGATTTGCAATACGCGTCCCGATCCCATGCCGCGGATCGCTGGAAGCGATGTTTCTGGATTGCCGGTGTTGGGCCTATAGTTCGGAACGCGTAGCGCGAAGTCGTCGAGGCGATCCAGACGCTGCTCCTCTGCCTTTTCGCCATTGATGATCGCGGCGGACCGGGGCGTCTCCAGCAGCACCTTCTGCTCTTGCTTCGTCAATTCCCCCCGTTGAGCGCCCACGGTCACGTCGGCGATGGTCGCCTCCTGACCTTGCGCTCGGCGGATCGCGCTCGCGTTCGCTATGCCGAAAGCGCAAGAGGCCAAGCAGACGGACGATAAGATCCGATTACGGAGACGATCGGAGTCGAAACGGCTGCGCCAGGACGCATGCCGGCGCTTCCGCGCGTCAAATGGCTCGCATGACGGCCCGCGAGGAAGAAATCGATCGGCAACGGGCATGACGCCTCCGATAATACATATTGCAGATCGATAATACTGTATTATAAGGCGTCTCCTTCGTCGAGCCCGTCCGCGAAGAAAATGCGCGGCGAGGTGCGAGCACTACAGCTGCGCGATGCCGGCGGATGCATTGTTCCCCACGTTCTCTGATATATTGGCGCCATTAGATGTATTATGCGTCGTCCCTGCGCGGATGCGGAGCCGGCCGGCGCACGATGGGATTCCCCCTTGAATGGGATTGACAGAATCCGCATATTATATACTCTTTAGATAGGATTTAGCCGCGACCGGGACATCCCACTTTCAAGCGGCGACAAAGCGGTTATGTCGAGGGATCCCCATGATGCGCATGACGAAAAAGACATTTTTTATGTCCCTGGCGGCGGCCTCCGCGATCTCGGTCGCTCTGGCCGCAGACGACGGAAGGTCGGCCTCCGGCGGTAATCGGACGCATTGGGCGTATCAGCCGTTGCGGGCTCCGGCGACGCCGACAGTAGCGCGCGCAGAGTGGCAGCGGACGCCGATCGACGCATTCATCCTCGCAAAGCTGGAGCAGGCCAATCTCGCCCCCTCGCCGGACGCCGATCGCGCCGCTTTCATTCGCCGCGCGACCTTGGATGTCTGGGGAGTCATTCCGACGCCCGAGGACGTCGCGCGCTTCGTGAATGACGACGCCCCGGACGCCTACGAAAAGCTGGTGGATCGTCTTCTGGCCTCGCCGCATTATGGCGAGCGGCAGGCGCGGCGGTGGCTCGATCTGGCGCGTTATGCCGATAGCGCGGGTTTCCAAGGCGACGAGACGCGTGGCAATTTCTATCGCTATCGCGACTATGTCATCAACGCGTTCAACAGCGACAAGCCGTATTCGCGCTTCATCCGAGAACAGATCGCGGGCGACGAGTTGGCGCCGGGCGACCAGGAAGCGCTGACTGCGACGGGATTTCTCGCCGCCTTTCCCGAAAACGTCAACGCTCGGGATCTGGTGCTGAGAAAATATCAGGTCGCGACAGAGATAACCGACACTGTCGGGTCGGTCGTGCTCGGCACGACGGTCGGCTGTGCGCGATGCCATAATCACAAGTCGGACAAATTCACCCAAAAGGACTATTTCTCCTTGCAGGCGTTCTTCGCCAACACGAGCGTCGATGAGAGGACGCCGGTGGCCGCGCCGGGAGAAGCCGAAAACGAATTCAAAGCGGCGCAGGCGAAATATGACGAGGCGATTCGCGCGAATAAGAATCGTCGAAAAGAGATCGTCGAGCAATTTCGCGACGTGTTGTCGGCTTTCAACAAAGAGCGTTACGAGGCGAGCAGCCAAGCGCATATTCTCAAGCCGAAAGAGGAATGGGACGCCTTCGACCGATGGCTCAACCATCGTGTCGCGATCAACTCGACCGATGATCGCCTCGGACTGTTTCTGCGCAATCTTCCTGTGGACGTCTATGCGCGCTTCTCGGAGGGAGGCGAAGCCGCCGGTGGACCCCGCATCACCGTCTCACGCGACGAGTTCCTCAAGCTGGCTGCCGAGTACAAGTCTCTCCTCGAGGATTTGAAGAAGTTCGACGCGCTCCGACCCAAAAAGGGATCGAACACGATAACGGCGGTGACGGAACTCGGACATTCCGACGCGCCGCCTACTTATATATTGTTCGGTGGCAATCACGAGCGGCCGCTCGACGAAGCGCAGCCTGCTTTTCCAGAAGCTCTTACGAGCGATAAGCCCGTCATCACGCCGACAGCCACATCTTCGGGACGAAGGCTGGCGCTGGCGAATTGGCTCGTCGACTCCAGCAATCAGCTGACGCCGCGCGTCTATGTGAATCGTGTGTGGAACGAATATTTCGGCAAGGGAATCGTCGGAACGGTCAGTGACTTCGGCAAGGCAGGCGACAAGCCGACGCATCCGGAGCTATTGGATCGTCTCGCCTCCGACTTCGTGAAGGGCGGATGGAGCGTCAAGACGTTGCATCGGCAGATTCTGCTGTCGCGCGTCTATCGCCAGTCGTCGGATTATCGGGAAGAGGTAGCGGCGATCGATCCGGAGAACAAGCTGCTCGCCGTGTTCCCGCGCAAGCGGCTAGACGCCGAGCAAATTCGCGACTCGCTGCTCGCCGCCTCCGGCCGGCTGGATCAACGCATCGGAGGGTCGAGCGTGTTTCCGCCTGTTCCGAGCAATTTGAATGCGGGCTCCGCTTGGGAGGTTTCGAAGGACCCGAAAGATCACAACCGCCGCAGCCTCTATATCTTCGCGCGGCGCAGCGTGCCTTATCCTCTACTCGAACCCTTCGACCCGGCTAACACCCAGCAAGTTCACAGCAAGCGCGATGTGACGACGACGCCGCTGCAAGCGCTCGCGCTCGTCAACAGCGACATCGTGTTCGAATGGTCGCAGGCGCTGGCGGGGCGGCTTCTTGCGGAGGTCGGAGGCGACGAATCAGCGCAATTCGAACGTCTCTACGAAATACTCTTCGCGAGAAAGCCGGACGCATCGGAGAAAGCGGTGCTCGCGGCATTCCTCGAAAAGCAGAGGCAGCTGATCGCCAGCAAAGGCAATGACGGAAAATTGTCGATTGCTTTGCCGACCGGCGACGTTGCGCCGACACTGGATCCGCTGCGCGCCTCCGCCCTCGTCGATCTCGTTCACACTGTCGCGAACTCCAATGAGTTCATCTATCGATTTTGACGTATCCTCAAGACTTCGCGAAGGAACATATCATGAGCGGACATTCGAGACGTGACTGGTTGGTTGGCTCGGCCTATGGGCTCGGCGGCTTCGCGCTGAACGCTTCTATGCCCGGCGGCGGGATGCTTTCGGTTCCTTTCGCGGCAGCCGCGCCGAGGCTCGATCCATTGGCTCGACGTGAGCCGCATTTCGCGCCCAAGGCGAAGTCGATCATCTGGCTGCACATGGACGGCGCGCCGAGCACGCTCGATCTTTTCGACTATAAGCCGACTTTGGAGCGACTCGCCGGCCAGGACACGCCGGAATCGTTCTTGACGGGCATTCGCACGGCCGGCCAAGGCAAGACGGGAAAACTGTTCGCCTCGAACCGCAGCTGGAAGCAATATGGCGAGAGTGGCGCATGGTTTTCCGATTTTCTGCCGGAACTCGCGCAACATGCGGACGAGATTGCTTTCGTGAAGTCGAGCGTCACCGTCGGCGCCACGCATGATATCTCGATCTTGAAGCTGAACACCGGCGATCTCGTTCCAGGTCGTCCGTCGCTCGGATCCTGGATTTCCTACGCACTCGGCTCGGCCAATCCGGATTTGCCCCCCTTCGTCGTGCTCTATGCGGGGGACAAGGAGCCACGTGGCGGATCCATCAATTGGAGCTCGGGCTTCCTTCCGGCCGTCCATCAAGGCACGGCGTTTCGATCGGGGCCGTCGCCCATACTTCATCTCGAGCGGCCCGAATTGATTTCTTCGAGCGAGCAGAGATCCAATCTCGATCTCCTGTTGCATCTCAATGAGAAGGACGCCGCGCGCCATCCCAATGACAGCGAGCTGGCGGCGCGCGCACGCTCATATGAGCTCGCCTACCGAATGGAGGCTTCGGCGCCGGAAGCGGTCGATATCACGCATGAGACGGCGGCGACCAGAGAACTCTATGGGCTGAATTCAGAGGCGACGCGCGAATATGGAACGATTCTGTTGAGAGCGCGGCGGCTCGTCGAACGCGGCGTGCGCTTCATTCAAGTCGTGTCCTGGCCTTTCGACAATGCGGGCGTCGATTTCAGCAATTGGGACGCGCACAGCAAGCTCGAGGAAAATCACGGCGCGCGTTCCCGCGCCGTCGACAAGCCCATCGCTGGTCTATTGGCGGATTTGAAGTCGCGCGGACTGCTGGACGAAACTCTGGTGGTCTGGACATCCGAATTCGGGCGCACATCCTACGGCCAGAGCGGAGACGGGCGCGATCATAATCCGTGGGGCTACACGCAGTGGCTCGCCGGCGGAGGGGCGAAAGCCGGATATACGCATGGCGCAACGGATGAAATCGGTCTGAAGGCCGTCGAAAATCCCGTCGACACCTATGATCTGCACGCGACCGTTCTGCAGCTTGTCGGCCTCGATCACCTCAAGACCACATTCTCGAGAGGCGGTCGCGCAGAGCGCCCGACGGTTGTCTATGGCAAGGTCGTGAAAGAGCTGCTCGCCTGAGCGTAAAGGGCCGATGACCCCGGAGTGGCGTGCGGCGTCGTTCCGGGGCGTAAGGCCCGAGAAGTCGCAGACTCGCGAGGCCGAAGGTCGCGAACGTGGCGCACCACTGCCGGCTGAGATTTACGAAATTGAACGATCCGCGAAGCTGATCATTTGAATGCTGGCGTCGGCACAATAGATTTTTTGTGCGCTTGCCCGCGAGCCAAGGAAAAAGGCGCGCTCATGCGCGTCAAAAACCATCTCTTACGTCTCGCGCGGTGCGCGACCTTATATAGTATTGTTCTGTAAGGAGGCGTGCGTCCTATGGGTCGTGCTGTCGACGAGCTCACACGCGCGTTTTTATCCGTCGTCGCGCCGCTCGCCCTAGCGGCAGGCGCCGGTTTTTCATCGCAGCTCGCTTTCGCAGAGGACGCCGAGATCGCCGACGTGGTCGTCGGCGCGCGGACGCCGGGGCTGACGCGGCAGGAGGAAAAGGTCCTGCTGAGCACGCCACGTTCGGCGGCGATCGTCGATGGGCAAAGGGCCGAAGAGGAGCATCTGGAGCGCCTCTCCGACCTCTCGCAGCTGGTTCCCAATTACCGACCCAACATCGCGACCGCTCGTACGTCGACGCCGGCGATCCGCGGCGTCGGCCGCGGCGCCGGCAATGGCGACTCGTCCGAATTGGACACGGGCTTCATCGTCGACAATGTCTTCTGGAAACATGTCGGCTTCCAATGGGGCGACTTCATCGATCTCGACTCCTTCGAGGTCGGACTCGGACCGCAGGGGACGGCGCTCGGCAAGAACACGACAGTCGGCAATATCGTCCTTCGCACGCAACTGCCGTCTTTCGAGCGCAAGGCGACGCTCGAGACCTCCTTCGCCAATTACAGCCATATCGTCGAGAAGCTGAACGTCACCGGTCCCGTCATCGACGACAGGCTCGCCTATCGCTTGGCTCTCTATCTCGACAAGGGCTCGGGCTGGATTCACGATCAGGTCACCGGAGCGGGCTATCTGAACAATGATCGCTGGGGCGCGCGCGGGCAGCTGCTCTATGTCGGCGACAGCGTGACCGACCGACTGATCTTCTACCGCACGAGCTCGCAGGAATATATCGCATCCAACAATCACACGGGACAGGTCGGCGATTCGGTTCCCATCTTCGCCAATGGAACAATCGGCGCGACCTATGCGCAAACCTTGCTCAGTCGGCTGGGACGCCGCGTGCTGGCCTTCGACGCCTACAAACCCTTCAACACGCGCAACGGCCCCTGGAACACGCGCACGACCACGCTCTCCAACGAATTGAATTGGCAGCTCGGCGACTACACGCTCACCTCGATCTCCGCATGGGGCGAGTTCACGCTGCATTCACACAATGCTCTCGGCATTCAAGAGACGGAGATCACGAATGTCGGCGGCGACGCCGACGTCTATGTCGATCAATTTTCGCAAGAGCTGCGGCTCGCTTCTCCCCGCGACCAGAGGCTCGAATGGCAAGCTGGGCTCTATTCGCTCTATGAGAAGACACGGTCGTATTCGCATACCGATTTCGGCAGCAACGCCGCACAATGGTTCGGAACGCCGACCACCGATCCCGCCCTCCTCAACGGTTTTCAACAGCGCACCGACGGCAAATCCCGCACCTTCCACATAGGCGGATTCGGACAGGGCGCCTTTCGCCTCGACGATCGATGGACGCTGACCCTCGGCCTGCGCGACAGCTACGAGATCAAGGAAGGATCGGTGTTCGGTTGGGAGAAGGCGTGGAGCCAGCGTTTCTCGCCGATCCAGGTCTATAATGCGATTCGCGGCGGCGGCGGCATCGGCGATTACGACACCGGCAGCGCCACAAAAACGCGCAACATGTTCACCGGCATTTTCAATCCTTCCTACAAATTCAGCGAGAACATTCTGTTCCATGGCCTCGTCGGGCGCGGCGAGAAAGCGGCGGCCGTCAACGACCGCGCCCAGCCGATCTGGTCGGGAACGACCTTCAAGGGATTCCAGCCCCTTTTCACTCGGGCCGAGACGAGCTGGGACTATGAGCTCGGAGCCAAGACCAATTGGCTCGACGGAAAGCTCATCGCCAACGTCAGTCTCTATTGGGCGGATATTTTCGACTTCCAGGCCAATATGGTCGACACGAGCTATACGGACGCCACCGGCCAGCCGCTACGCCAGACCTATCTCGGATCGGTTCCGCATGTGCGGCTGCGCGGCGTCGAGTTCACCGGGCGCTTCTCGCCGATTGAGCGTCTCTGGATTTCGTTCAACGGCGCTTATACAGAGGCGCGCTACATCGATTACGCCAATGCCGCGCCGCCGGCTGATTGGATCTGGTCCACGCCTTCGCCTACGCCGGTCGGCTTCATCAGAGCGCCGCTCACCCTCTCGCGTTCCAATTCACGGTGGGAGAATCTGCCCAAATGGGCCGTGAATATCGGCGCGACTTACGACCATCCGCTCGGCCCGGCGTTGCGCGATCTCGGTCCATTCTGGGACCGCCCGGTCACGGCGTTCGGCTACGCCAACCTCGCATGGCAAGACAGGACGCAGCTCACGAGCCCCTGGTCGGTTCGTCAATATTGGCAGCCTGCCTATTCCATCGTGAACGCGGGTCTCGGCCTACGCACGGACGACGAGCGCTACAGCCTTTCGATCTGGGCCAAGAATGTCTTCGACCAGCGTTACATCACCGCTTGGTCGCCCGGAAGCTCGACGACAGCGACGACAATCCAGTTGCAGGATTTTCCACGCTCGGTGGGAGGAACGCTGCTCGTCAAGCTCTATTGATGTGCAAGGCGCCAATTCGGGCTCTGACGAATCGTCTAATCGCGGCGTCGATGTGCAGTATTGCGTAGCTTCGGCCAAACACTGGCCGAAATGCGCGATCGTGAAACGCTGCGGCTCGAATTCGATTATTGACCAGCGCCGGCCTCGAGCGTCGTAGTTGTGACTTGAGCGCAGGCGACCGATGTTTCACGGCGCGCAGTCGATTGCCGCGCGATGGATGAGAATGCGCCTCTTCGAAAACGAGAGCAGAAAATGGATCGGACGGTCTCCATCGAGCAATCGATCGACAATGCCGCCATCGGCGGCCGCCAGCTGATCGTCGTCGGGCTTTGCGGGCTGCTCGCAATGGTCGATGGCTTCGATGCGCAGGCCATGGCCTACGCCGCTCCCGCCCTCGCTGCCGAGCTGCATATCCAGACCTCCGATTTCGGACTGGTCTTCGGCGCGGGTTCCTTCGGATCGCTGACGGGCGTCCTGGCGCAAGGGCCGCTCGGCGACAAATTCGGCCGCAAGACGGTCATGCTGGCGGCGTTCCTTCTCGTCGGCGCCGCGTCGCTGCTGAACGTCCAGGCGGCGAGGCTCGACGAGCTGATCGCTCTGCGCTTCCTCGCCGGATTGGGACTCGGCGGGGCTCTTCCAAATCTCTTCGCGATCACCGCCGAATATACACCCCGTCGGCGTCGCTCGACTTTCGTCACGGCGATGTTCTGCGGCGTTCCTCTCGGCTCGATGTTGGGCGGCTTGATCGCTGCAAATATTCTGCAGTCCCACGACTGGCGCCTGATATTTTATCTCGGCGGCGTCGCTCCCCTCCTCTTCGCCGCTCCAGCATGGTTCGTCGTGCCCGAGTCTGCGGCCTATCTAGCGACCCGGCCGAACTCTCGCGAGCGTCTGCGCGACATTCTCCGCCGCCTGAACGTCGAACCGACGCCGCAGCTCGAGGCCACCGCCACGCTCGCGGGCGCAGAAGAGCGGTCGACGGTCCTGCATCTCTTCGGACCAGCCTACATCCGCGGCACGGCGCTGCTGGCCGTCATCGGCTTTTTGAGCCTGCTCGTGTCTATCTCGCTCACCAATTGGCTGCCGCTCATTTTGAGCCGCGCCGGCCTCACCATCGGCATGGCAGTGATCGGCGGCGCTGTTGATTTCCACTGAGAGCTGACCCAGGCAGCACGGATTTTTCCACCGAGAATTGACCCATGTTCGAACCTTTCCCCCTCCGCATCGCGAGGGGGACTTTGGAGTGATCGACATGGAGTTATTGAGCGTCATCCGACGCTGGCGATATCGGCAGGAGTTCTCGATCCGAGAGATTGCGCGCCGCACGGGGCTATCGCGCAATACGGTGCGCAAATACCTGCGCTCGGACAACGTCGAGCCGCGGTTCGCCGCGCCCGATCGACCGAGCCGGCTCGACGCCTTCGCCGACAAGCTGGCGCATATGCTGCGTCAGGAGGCGGCAAAATCGCGCAAGCAGAAGCGGACGGTCAAGCAGTTGCACGCGGATCTGGCCGCCCTCGGCTACGACGGCTCCTACAATCGCGTGGCGGCGTTCGCACGCGAGTGGAAGGCGGCGCGGCATCGGGAGCAACAGACCTGTGGGCGCGGCGCGTTCGTGCCGCTGACGTTTCTGCCCGGCGAGGCGTTCCAGTTCGACTGGTCGGAGGATTGGGCGATCATCGCGGGCGAGCGGACCAAGTTGCAGGTCGCCCAGTTCAAGCTCTCCTACAGCCGCGCATTCTTCCTCCGGACCTACCCGCAACAGACGCATGAGATGCTCTTCGACGCCCACAACCACGCCTTTCGCGTGCTGGGCGGCGTGCCGCAGCGGGGCATCTATGACAATATGAGCACGGCGATCGACAAGGTCGGGCGCGGCAAAGAACGCCAGGTCAACGCCCGCTTCACCGCCATGGTCAGTCATTTCCTGTTCGAGGCCACGTTCTGCAATCCGGCCTCCGGCTGGGAAAAGGGGCAAATCGAGAAGAACGTTCAGGATTCTCGCCATCGGCTTTGGCAGCCGATGCCGGATTTTCCTTCCCGGGCGGCGCTGAACGACTGGCTAGAGGCGCGATGCGTCGAACTGTGGACCGAGATCCCGCACAGCGCGCAGCCGGGGACGATCGCGGAGGCTTGGCGCGAGGAGGTTCCGCAGCTGATGCAGCCTCCGCGGCCATTTGACGGCTTCGTCGAACACTCCAAGCGGGTCTCGCCGACATGCCTGATCCATTTGGAACGTAACCGCTACAGCGTGCCGGCTTCGTTCGCCAATTGCCCCGTCAGCGTCCGGGTCTACCCTGAGCGCGTCGTCGTCGCCGCCGAAGGGCAGATCGTGTGCGAGCACGCCCGCGTCATCGCCCGTTCGCATGACCACAAGGGTGTGACGGTCTACGACTGGCGGCATTATCTCTCCGTTATCCAGCGCAAGCCGGGCGCGCTGCGCAACGGCGCGCCCTTCGCCGAACTGCCGTCCGCCTTTCGGACACTGCAACAGTACATGCTCAAGAAGCCGGGCGGCGACCGTGAGATGGTCGAAATATTGGCTCTGGTCCTACAGCACGACGAGCAGGCTGTGCTGACCGCCGTCGAACTGGCGTTGGCGGCCGGCGCGCCGACCAAGATGCACATCTTGAATCTGTTGCACCGCCTGGTCGACGGCAAGCCGGTCGACGCGCCGCCCGTGAAGCCGCCCAACGCGTTGACGCTCACCACCGAGCCGCAGGCGAATGTCGAGCGCTACGACGCGCTGCGCAAAGGTCAGGAGGCGCGCCATGCGTCATAATCCCGCCGCCGGCGCCATCGTCATCATGCTGCGCAGTCTCAAAATGCACGGCATGGCGCAAGCCGTCAGCGAGCTGACCGAGCAAGGCTCTCCAGCCTTCGAGGCCGCGCTGCCGATCCTGTCGCAACTCTTGAAGGCGGAAATCGCTGATCGGGAGGTGAGATCGATCGCCTACCAGCTCAAGTCTGCGCGGTTCCCGAACTATCGTGATCTCGCCGGCTTCGACTTCGCCAGCGGTGAGGTCAACGAGGCTCTCGTACGGCAGCTTCATCGCTGCGAGTTCCTCGAGGATGCGCATAACGCCGTCCTGGTCGGGGGACCTGGCACGGGCAAGACGCATCTGGCGACAGCGATCGGCGTCCAGGCGATCGAGCATCACAGAAAGCGTGTGCGGTTCTTTTCCACCGTCGAGCTCGTCAACGCGCTCGAAGCGGAAAAGCACCAGGGCAAGTCCGGGCAGATCGCAGCACGGCTCGTTCATTCCGATCTCGTCATCCTGGACGAGCTCGGCTACCTGCCGTTCAGCGGCTCCGGCGGGGCGCTGCTGTTCCACCTGCTGAGCAAGCTCTACGAGCGAACCAGCGTCATCATCACGACGAACCTCGGTTTCGGCGAATGGGCCGCCGTCTTTGGGGACGCCAAGATGACGACGGCTCTGCTCGATCGCCTCACTCACCGCTGCCACATCCTCGAAACCGGAAACGACAGCTTCCGGTTCAAGGACAGCTCGGCGAAGGCGGACAAACCATCAAAGGAGTAGATCAACTTGACGACCGACTGACCCGCAAGCCATCTTCAACCCGGGTCACTTCTCAATGGAAATCCTGGGTCAAATCTCGACGGAAATCTACACTCTGTGGGCTCGAGCTATAAGTGAGCGGCCTCGTGGCGGCGCCTTCGACGAGCTTCGCGCGATGAGTTCTGGCGTAGGCTCTGATGCGATGGGAGAGGGGCATGCTCGCTGGGTACGGCGAACGCGATGCCGGCGACCCATCCGGCCAGATATTCGCCTTGCCGCGCGTCGTCGCGGGCGGCGCACCCGACAAAAACTCGTTCTCCAGCACGCGGTCGGCATTGTCGACGGCGTAGCTCGCCGAAATATGCGAGACGATGTGATTTGCCTTACGGATCGGAGGAATAGCTCTCGATCTGCTGCCGCGGAGCCACCAAATTCGCGCGAGTCAGGTGCGACAGTGGTCCCTCCCAACTAATTATTATTCCGGCATAATCGGGAACGAGCCTCTCGGCCGGCAGCTGCGGCCAATAGCGACGAATGCGCGACGCGAAATCGGCGCGGCGCGCGGGGCAGACGCGATAATCCTCGGCGCCGATCCATTCCACATCTGGCCCGAAGCGCATGCGGCCGGCGAGATCCAATGTGACATGGACGCCGAGCCCGCCATCGACCGGAGCCGGATAGATCAGCCGCGTGAAGGGCGGCGGCCGGAAAAGGCGAAATAGCCGCCCTTGGCGAGGATGAGCGGCGGGACCGCCGCCGGCTCGAGCCCCGCTATGCCCGCCGCGACCGCCTGAGCGCGCAGCCCCGCGGCCACGACGAGAAGCTCGGCCTCCGCTGCGCCCGCGTCGTCGCCGCCGAAGCGAATGCGCCAGCCATCGCCAATCCGCTCGGCTCCCAGCACAGGCGTCGCCAGAGCGATGGCGCCGACGATCGATGCGCCATGAGCTTCCTCTCAAAGAACGGCGAGGCCGACGCTCACTTTCCGCCTCCTCGGCCGGTTGCGGGGCCTGGCTCCTTGGGATAGTGCATCTGCGACACGCCTTTTGAAAGAAGAAGAGAGCCGCCCATGCCGCCGTTCCGCTCCCGCACCACCACCCATGGACGCAATATGGCGGGCGCGCGCGGCCTGTGGCGGGCCACAGGCATGAAGGACGACGACTTCGGCAAGCCGATCATCGCCGTCGCCAATTCCTTCACGCAATTCGTGCCGGGCCATGTGCATCTGAAAGATCTCGGCCAGCTCGTCGCGCGCGAGATCGAGAAGGCCGGCGGCGTCGCCAAGGAGTTCGACACGATCGCGGTCGATGACGGCATCGCCATGGGCCATGACGGAATGCTCTATTCCCTGCCCTCGCGCGAGATCATCGCCGACAGCGTCGAATATATGTGCAACGCCCATTGCGCCGACGCTCTCGTCTGCATCTCCAATTGCGATAAGATCACCCCCGGCATGCTGATGGCCGCGCTGCGGCTGAACATCCCCACCATCTTCGTCTCCGGCGGGCCGATGGAGGCCGGCAAGGTCACGCTGCATGGCGAGGCCCACGCCCTCGATCTCGTCGACGCCATGGTGGCCGCCGGCGACGACAAGGTGAGCGACGCCGATGTCGCGATCATCGAGCGTTCCGCCTGCCCGACCTGCGGCTCCTGCTCCGGCATGTTCACCGCCAATTCGATGAACTGCCTCGCCGAGGCGCTCGGCCTCGCTTTGCCCGGCAATGGCACTGTGCTGGCGACCCATTCCGATCGCGAGCGCCTCTTCGTCGAGGCCGGCCATCTCATCGTCGATCTCGCCCGCCGCTGGTACGAGCAGGACGATTCCAGCGTGCTGCCGCGCTCCATCGCGAAGTTCGAAGCCTTCGAGAACGCCATGACGCTCGACATCGCCATGGGCGGCTCCACCAACACCGTGCTGCATATTCTCGCCGCCGCCTATGAGGCTGAAGTCCCCTTCACAATGGCGGATATCGACCGCCTGTCGCGGCGCGTGCCGGTCCTGTGCAAGGTCGCGCCCAGCGTGCCGGACATTCACCTCGAGGACGTGCATCGCGCCGGCGGCATCTACGCCATTCTCGGCGAGCTGGCGCGCGCCGGTCTGCTGCATACCGATCTGCCGACGGTGCATGCGACGACGCTCGGCGAGGCGCTCGCGCGTTGGGACGTGCGCGTCTCCAATAGCGAGAGCGTCGCGAATTTCTATCGCGCCGCGCCGGGCGGCGTGCCGACGCAAGTGGCCTTCAGCCAGAGCCGCCGCTTCGACGCGCTCGATCTCGACCGCGAGAAAGGCGCCGTGCGCGACGCGGCCCACGCCTTCTCCAAGGATGGCGGTCTCGCGGTTCTCACCGGCAATCTCGCGCAGGACGGCTGCATTGTGAAGACGGCGGGCGTCGACGATTCCATTCTGAAATTCGCCGGCCCGGCGCGCGTCTTCGAGAGCCAGGACGCCGCGGTCGATGCGATCTTGACCGGCAAGATCGTCGCCGGCGATGTGGTGGTGATCCGCTATGAAGGTCCGCGCGGCGGTCCCGGCATGCAGGAAATGCTCTATCCGACGAGCTATCTGAAGTCGAAGGGCCTCGGCAAAGCCTGCGCGCTCATCACCGATGGGCGCTTTTCGGGCGGCACTTCGGGCCTCTCCATCGGCCATGTCTCGCCGGAGGCGGCCGAGGGCGGCCTCATCGGCCTGGTGAAGGAAGGCGACAAGATCGAGATCGACATTCCGGCGCGCTCCATCCGCCTCGCCGTTTCCGAGGACGAGCTGGCGAAGCGCCGCGCGGCGGAAGAGGCGCGCGGCAAGGACGCTTGGAAGCCGGCCAAACGCGCG
This sequence comes from Methylosinus sp. PW1, assembly GCF_000745215.1. Classification (NCBI taxonomy): domain Bacteria; kingdom Pseudomonadati; phylum Pseudomonadota; class Alphaproteobacteria; order Hyphomicrobiales; family Methylocystaceae; genus Methylosinus; species Methylosinus sp. PW1. The sequence goes on along the minus strand of NZ_JQNK01000002.1, from coordinate 256,978 downwards.
CGCAAGGTCTCGAAGGCGCTGCGCGCCTATGCGGCCATGACAACCAGCGCCGCGCGCGGCGCCGTGCGGGAAGTGCCGGAAAGCTGAAAGCCGAGGGAGGACGGCGCGCCGCTCATTTTGTGAGATGCGCCGCCGTCGTCACCGCCTTTTGGAACATGATCGTCATCGCATTGCTGATGTCGCCGCCGCCATCCACCTCGAAATACAAATCCGTCGAGGCGCAGCTCTTCAGCGCGTCGCCGACCTGCGACAGGAACGGCTTGACGGCGGCGTCGAAGAATCCGCCATTGTCCGGCGTCGGATAATAGACGGTGTTGAGCACCGCGATGCGAACGCCGCGGTTCTTGATCGTCGTGCAATAAGAGGGATCGAGCGGCCCGAGGCAGCGGTAGAAGGCGCCGAAGCTGTTCGAATAGCTCCTCTGATAATTGTTGCAGGCGGCGTTGGAGACGAAGTTTCCGTCGACGAGGCCATCCGTCACCAGCAGCAGAACCTTCTGCGGCGAGTCTCCGCTGGCGCTCGTGCCATTGCCAGGATTGGCGATGAGGCTATTGGCCTGCGTCAGCGCCATGCCGATGTCGGTCATCGCATTGCGCGTGTTGAGCGGACTGGCGCCGATCGTCGCCGACGTCCATGTCGATGCGCTGGTCGGATAGGTGTAGCTCGCGCCCGCCGGCAGATAATTCTCCTTTTCCATCAAAGGCGGCGTCATCGCGTTGATCCCCGCCGCTATGACGCTCACATTGGCGCTCGTCGCCGCCGTCAGGGCCACCAGCTGCGTGAAGCCCATATTGAAGGCATAGGCGGCGAAGCGATAATTCGCGCCATTCGCCACCATCATCGCCTGAGCCGTGCTCGCCAGGCTCTTCGCCGACTCTCGCACATTGTCGATGCGCAGGACGATGCCCTGATTCTTCGCAAAGGTGTAGCTGTCGATCGTTCCATAGCCGGGATATTGCACCGTATATCCCGCCTCCGAGAAGTTGTTCTCATGGCAGGCGAAGGCGCATCCGGTGGCGGTCGTCATTGCCGTTATGCCGGCCGTCGTCGCGGGAAGCTCCATCGACGGCGAATTGTCCAGAACGAGATAAAAATCGATATTGCGCGCTGTCGATGCGGTGGTCGCCGCCTTCACCGTGAAGGTCGTCGTCGTATTGCGATAGAATGAGCCGAAGGCGTTGGCGATCTGCGCCGTATAAGAGACATTGACGGTTCTGATCTTCGAGAAGGTCGAGGTCGCGTCATTGACCGCCACCGTCAATTTCGTCGCATCATAGGTCAGCGTCTTGATCCGCTGCGCCTGCGCGGCGAACATATTCGTCGCCGCCGTTTGACCGCTGGTCGCCGATTGCAGCATCATCGCGGGCGTCGTCGCCGCCAGCGCCGCGGAATCGGCGATGGCGCCGAGCTGCGTCTGCACTCTGCCGGTCGTCGCATAATCGATCGCGCCGCCAGCGGCTATGAGAAGCGGCACAGCGGCCAAGGCGAAAATAAAAACGACGCTGCCCTTGCGGTCGCCAGCGAAGCCGCCGAGAGCGGCCAGTATTCGAGTGCCGAACATTTACGCATACGCCTCTTCTGGAGAAGGAAGAGTCGTCGCTCGACATCGAACGTCCGAAGTCGGAGCGCTCCAGCGCCCCTGTCGGCGGAGCCGCAGAAGGCCGCGCCCTCGGCGTCATGCTCCATCTCTTGGTACTCTCGCTCTCAGCTTATGAGAGAAGTTCCGAGGAAACTCTTTCCGTCCCGCCCGAGGCCACGTCCCAATCGGGAACAAAATACCCAAAAATCGGGATCGAGCCCGGGATGGAGCGGCTCACTCTCCGCTCACCCATTCGATCTCGCATCCGGCGCCCGGCCCCTGCGCCAAGCGTTCCGCGAGAAAGGCCGAAATCGCCCGCGCCTCCTCCTCGAAAGTGAAGGGCGGATTGACGACGAGGAGGCCAGTGCTGCGCAGCTTGGTATCCGCCTCGGCCCCTCCGACGCAGAGATCGAGACGCAGAATTTTCTTCACCCCGCTGGCGCGCAAGGCGCCGATCAGCCAGCGCGATTCCCCCGCATCCTTGATCGGACGCCAGAGCGCATAAATCCCCGTCGGCCATTTGCGATGCGCGTCGAGAAAACTCTTCAGCATGCGCTCGGTCTCGTCGCGCTGCTCGAAGGGCGGATCGATCAGCACGAGCCCGCGCCGCTCCTTGGGCGGCACGAAGGCGGAGAGGCCGATATAGCCATCGAGATGAATGGCCTTCACGCGCTTGTCGCGCGCAAAGCGTCTCTGCAGCGCCTCGAAAGCGTCGGGCCGCAATTCGCAGAAGACCGCGCGATCCTGCGCGCGCATGAAACGCGTCGCGATCAGCGGCGAGCCGGGATAAAGCGCGGGCCGCCCCTCCGCGCCGAGCGGGCCGACGATATCGAGATAGGGCGCGAGCAGATCGCGCAGCCGCGCATCGGCGCCGGAGAGATCGGCGACCCGGCCTATGCCGCCGCGCCACTCGCCCGTGCGCTCGGCGGCGTCGGCGGAAAGGTCATAGGCGCCCTCCCCCGCATGCGTGTCGATGACGCGAAACGGCGTCTCCTTGCGCGTGAGATAGAGGAGAAGCCGCACCAGCAGCGCATGCTTGAGCACATCGGCGAAATTGCCGGCGTGAAAGCCATGGCGATAATTCATCGGCTACAGCGGCGCCGGCACGGAGATTTCGCCGGCGCGGCAGGCGCCGCGCGCGATCTCGGGACAGGGGCGGAACTCGCGCAGATCGCGTGAGAAGCAGATGCGCACATCCTGCAGCGCTCCCTTGCGGCAGGTGACGGCGAGCATCCCCGGCCGCAGCCGCGGATTGGCGGCGATGAAGGCGCGCTGAATGTCGAGCGGCGCGAAGCTCTGCGCCTGCCGCGGCCGCTCGAGCAGGGCCGGAATGGTCACGCTCTCCGTCGCGCGGCGCACATCGACGAAATAATCGGTCGGGCTCTTGCCCGAGCAGCGGCCATGCTTGCGCCATTCGTGCCGCGCCAGCCCTTCGTCGGGATAGACGCCGGCGACATGCTCGAGCGCCATGCGCGAGGGCGTCGCGGCGCCGTCGCATTCGCTCGGAAAGCCATGCTCATATTGCGGCCACAGGCCATGGGTGACGAAGCCCTTGCCGAGGCCGGGCTCGCATTGCGCGCGATATTCGCGACCGCCGCCGCTCTCGCAAAAGGCAGGCGACCAGGAGAGCGTCAGCACATAGAAGTCGAAGCCGCCGCCGCTGCGCGCCTCCGGCGCCGATTGCGCCATGGCGCTCGAGGTGAAGAACGAGACCAGCGCCGCGAGGACGCAGACACGAGACCATTGCACGAACATGCGCCGCTCCAAAAACCCGTTGCGCGAGTGATGCCGGAGCACGAGGCTTCGCGTCAAGCCGCAGCGAAAGAGGCCTGAAAGAGGCCGACGGCGTTGACACACCCTACTTATTCACTAGGATATTGCCGAAATCACGGGGAAGGTTCGCATGAGGAGCGCAACTCGCATCTTCCGCGCGGCCGCGGCGCTGCTCGGACTCGCCGGATCGGCGGCTGCGAAACCGGCTTGCGTCTTTCAGGACGCCGCGCTTCGCGGCGACGCGGGAAGCGCCGAGCATCTCATCGGCGTCATACCGGCCCTTTCGCCCATCGTGCTCGTGCGCCAGGGACCAAAATGGAGCATCGTCTCCTTCGACGGCGAGACGGGCTATGTCCAGACCCGGCATCTCACGCCCTTCGGCGGCCCGGCCGATCCGCCGAGCTGGCGGCAATCGCCATCCCCCAATCAGACATTGCGGCGCGAGATCGACCCGCTCTTCGGCGAGGCGTCCTGGCGCTTCGGCCTCGCGCCGCGTTCGACTCTCGGCCTCTATAACTATTTCAGCGGCTTTCGGCGCGCGGCCTGGACCGATCGCACCGGCGCCCGCGTCGCCGAGGCGCGAGCTTCGGCAAATCCATGCCTCGCCGCCTTGCGGCAGGCCGAGCGCAATGTCGCGGCGAAACCGTCGCGCCGCGCCAATTGAGCCCGATGCGGCGGACCTTCCGAGGAGCATGACGATGAGCGAAGAGTGGGAATATCAGATTCGGCTAAACATCAGCGACGACTTTGCCGAGATCGCCCGCACCGATCCGCAGAATGCGGCGATCGCTCCGATCGCCGCGATTTTGGCCAAGCACCATGCGGCGCTGAGCAATCAGTTCGACGCTTTCGTCAATTATGTCACCGAGGCGGAGAAGCAGGGCGTCGAGCACTTCCCGCTCTATAAGTGGACCAAGGCGACGATCGAGGACCCGGCCAAAAAGGCCAAGCACGTCAAGTCCTTCTCCATTTATGTGGAAGGCGAGGAGGTCTATCCGAAGGCTGCCGCGGACGCGCTCGAGGCCGATCTCGCGCCTCTTGTCGGCGGCGGCGTGGTGGAGAAGCTCTCCAAGCACGACACCAACCCGGCGAATAATCCGCAGGCGCCCGCGCATTTGCGCTGATCTCTCGGACTCCCGGCGGCGGCGCGCGTCTCAGCGCGGCGCCGGATCGCTTTGCCGCCGGGGCCGCGCTATATTGTCGATATGCGCAGCCTCTCCCGCACCCTCGGCCTTTTCGCGATTCTCCTCCTCGCGCTGCTCTTTAGCGGCGTGGACAGCGCGCGGGCGCAGGATGCGGTCGGGGATTTCTTCCAAGGGCTGTTCGGCGGCCGCCCCCGCGCCCATTCGGAGGCCCGCCCGGCTGCGCGCGAGACCGGCCGCATGCGTCGGCTGGTGCCCCATCGCGAATATAGCGCACCCGCCTATTGGCACGGCAAGAGCAAGGCGGCCAAGAAGGACAAGACGCAAAAGCCCGAGGACCCCAACGCCCCGCCGCCCTTCCAGGTGGCGGTGATCGGCGACAGCCTGGGCCAAATGCTGGCGGACGGCTTGGACGAAGCCTATTCGGACCGCGCCGATATCCGCATATTGCACAGGGCCAAGGACAGCACCGGCCTCGTGCGCGAGGATTATTTCGATTGGCCGAAGGCCGCGCGCGAGCTGCTCGCCGGCGGCGACAAGATCGACATGGCCGTCATCATGATCGGCTCCAATGATCGTCAGGCCATTCACGAGGGCGCGGAGACGATCGAGACATTGTCGCCGCGGTGGCGCGAGCGCTACGCCCAACGGGTGGAGACTGTGCGCGCGGCGTTTCGCGAGAAGAAGATTCCGCTCGTCTGGGTCTCTCTGCCCGTCACCAAGAGCGAGCATTTCGCCGCCGATATGGCGAAGCTCAACGACATCTACCGACAGGCGGCGGCGCAGGACAGCGCGGCTTTCATCGATATTTGGGAGGCCTTCGCCGATGAGCGCAACCAATATCAGGCCTTCGGCCCCGATATAAACGGGCGCATCGTCAAGCTGCGGTCGGCGGACGGCGTCCATTTCACCGATGTCGGCGCGCGCAAGCTCGCCCATTTCGTCGAGGGTGAGATCAAGCGGCTCTTCGACGCGCGCCATCCGGCGCCCGACGCCGCGCCTGCGGAAGCCGCCCTGCCCCCGGCCGAGGGAACGCCGCCCGCGGAAGCCGCCGTCGTCGCGCCGCCGGTTCAGATCATCGCGCCCAGCGGCCCAACTCCGGCGGTCGCGCCCACCCTGCCGGCGGACCGCCCGGCGATCGGCCAGACGCAACCGCTGACCGGAGCCGCCCTCGCGGCCGACGGCGAGCTGGCGCGGCGCGTGAAATCCCCCTCCACGACGGAGGCGACGCAAGCCGCCGCGGCGCGCGCGCTCGTCGATCATATTTTCGGCGAGGGCGGCGAGCAGCCGAGCCAGCCCGGCCGCGCCGATGATTTCTCCTGGCCGCGCGGCGGCGCCAAGGTCACGCCCGTTTCCACGCCGGCTCCTGCGCAGGCCTCGACCCCGGCGCCCGCCGTCGCCACCCCCTCGGCCGCCGAGACGCGCTGAGCGGGACCGTTCGCTCAAAACGCGCGGAAACCGTCAATTCCGCATTCAATTCGTCTCGAATGAAGCGCGCCGGCGCCGGCGGCTCGAGGGAACGGCCGCCCCGGCGCTGCATTTTTCTCCCGCTCGAAAGGCCCGAGGGCCTCGAAGGGAGTATCCATCATGTATTTTCGTCGTTCGTCTCTTTCTGTCGCGCTCGCGCTGGGCTTCGGCTGCGCCGCGCCCGCCGCGCAGGCTTTCGAAAATCCGTTCGCCTTTCTGTTCAGCGGACGCTCGGCGGCGGCGAGCGCCCCGTCCTCCTCGGACGGCCAGCTCTCCGGCGAATATTCGTCGACGCGTTCCGTGGTCGCCGATCCGACTCGCCAGCGGCCGGGAACGATCACCGTCGACACGCAAAATCGCGTTCTCTATCTGTCGATGAATGACGGTCAGGCGATGCGCTATGGCGTCGGCGTCGGCCGTCCGGGCTTCACTTGGCGCGGCCATACGCATATCGGCCGCAAGGAGGCCTGGCCGGCCTGGACGCCGCCTTCCGCCATGCTGCACCGCCGCCCCGATCTGCCGCGCCATATGACGGGCGGAGCCAATAATCCGCTCGGCGCGCGCGCCATGTATCTCTATTCGGGCGGCCGCGACACGATGTTCCGCATCCATGGCTCCAACGAGCCCTGGACGATCGGCCATGGCGTCTCCTCCGGCTGCATCCGCATGCTGAACGGCGACGTCAGCGATCTCTACAGCCGCGTGAAGGTCGGCACGCAGGTCCACGTTCTCTGAACGAGAAACGCCGGCGGCGCGTCTCGCGACGAGCGCCGGCCTATTTTTGGTTCCGCGGCGTCAGCCGACGCAATTGGCGTTGGTCAGGCCGGAGATGATGACCTGCGCGACGACCCAGACGCCGATCAGCGCCCAGGCGATGCGCGTCTTCTTCTGCCCATAGAGATAGGCTCCGCCGATGGGCATGGCGAGCAGCAGATAGGGAAGCGCGGAATTTCCGATATTCTCACAGTACCACAGGGCCGTGGGCATTTTTTCCTCACCTTGGTAGATTTGTTTCGCCCATCAGGAAGGCGTCCACCGAGGCGGCGCATTGCCGGCCCTCGCGGATCGCCCATACGACGAGCGATTGCCCGCGCCGCATGTCTCCGCACGCGAAGACTTTTTCGCGTGACGATCGATAGGATTTGACGTCGGCGGCCACATTGCCGCGCGGGTCCAGCGCGACCGCGAGCTTTTCCAGCAGGCCCTCGCGGACCGGCGAGACGAAGCCCATGGCCAGTAGCACGAGATCGGCCTTCAGCGTGAACTCGCTGCCGGGAATGGCGGCCAGCTTGCCGTCGACGCGCTCGCAGCGCAGGCCCGTGACGGCGCCGTCGGCGCCGATGAACTCGCGCGTCATCACCGCGAACTCGCGCGTCGAGCCCTCGTCATGGGAAGAGGAGGTGCGCAGCTTCAGCGGCCAGTCCGGCCAGGTGACGAGCTTGGCTTCCTTCTCCGGCGGGCGCGGCATGATCTCGAGCTGCGTCACCGAAAGCGCGCCCTGGCGCACCGAGGTGCCGATGCAGTCCGAGCCCGTGTCGCCGCCGCCGATGACGACGACATGCTTGCCGGAGGCGAGGATCGGCTCATTGGTGACGAGCGGCTCGCCGGACACGCGGCGGTTCTGCTGCGGCAGGAAATCCATGGCGAAATGCACGCCGCGCAGATCTCGCCCCGGAATCGAAAGATCGCGCGGCTGCTCGGAGCCGCCGGCGAGCACGATGGCGTCATGCTCGGCGACGAGCTTCTCCGTCTCGAGATCGACCCCGACATGCACATTATAGTGGAAGGCCACCCCTTCCGCCTCGAGCTGCGCCACGCGGCGGTCGATGAGATGCTTCTCCATCTTGAAGTCGGGAATGCCGTAACGCAGCAGGCCGCCGGCCTTGGCGAACTTCTCATAGACATGCACGTCATGGCCGACGCGCGCCAGCTGCTGGGCGGCGGCGAGACCCGCGGGGCCGGCGCCGACGACGGCGATGCGCTTGCCGGTCTTGGTCTTCGGCGGCTCGGGCGCGATCCAGCCCGCCTCGAAGCCGCGATCGACGATCGAACATTCGATCGTCTTGATCGTGACCGGCTGGTCGACGAGATTCAGCGTGCAGGAGGCCTCGCAGGGCGCGGGGCAGACGCGGCCGGTGAATTCCGGGAAATTATTGGTGGAATGGAGATTGGCCAGCGCGCGGCGCCAGTCGCCGTTGTAGACGAGATCGTTCCAATCCGGGATCTGATTATTGACCGGGCAGCCATTGTGGCAGAACGGAATGCCGCAATCCATGCAGCGCGCCGCCTGATTGCGCGTCGCCTCCTCGGAGAGGGGAATGACGAATTCGTCGTAATGGCGGATGCGGTCGGCGGCCGGCTTGTATTTGCGGTCCTGCCGGTCGACTTCCAGAAACCCAGTGACCTTTCCCATGCCTCGCCAACCCCTCGGCCCGTCGCGTCAATGGCGCCTTCGAGGGATTTTTTACCACGAAGACGCGTAGGACACGAAGCAAATCGTCTCGGATATCGCTTTCTCGACCCGTCGCCGGCGCGCGGCGTTACGCGGCGAAGCTCAGGCGGCGGCCGCTTTCGGATCGACCTCGCGCGTGTAGTCCTCGATCAGCGTGCGCGAGATGGCGCCCGGCGTGAAGCGATAGGGGCCGGCCTCCGCGACCGGCGTGACCTCGGCGCCCGTGCCGCAGATGAAGCACTCGCTGAACTCGGGCAGCTCCTCCGGCAGGATGCGGCGCTCGACCACCTCTATCCAGCGGCGACGGGCGAGATCGATGACCGTGCGGCGCGTGATGCCGTCGAGGAAGCAATCGGCGATAGGGGTGTGCAGCACGCCGTCCTTCACGAAGAAGATATTGGCGCCGGTGCATTCGGCGACGCGGCCCTGCCAGTCGAGCATCAGAGCGTCGGCGTAGCCGCGGCGCTCGGCGCGATGCTTGGAGATGGTGCAGATCATATAGAGGCCCGCCGCCTTGGCCAGCGAGGGCGCGGTCTGCGGATCGGGCCGGCGATAATCGGCGACGTCGAGACGAATGCCCTTCATCTTGGTGGCGACGTCGAACATGCTCGGCCAGTCCCACGTCGCGATGGCGACATTGATCGTCGAATTCTGCGCGGCGACGGCCATCATCTCGCTGCCGCGCCAGGCCACCGGCCGCACATAGCAGCTGTCGAAGCCATTGGCCTTCACCACCGTGGCCTTGGCCGCGTCGAGCTCGGCGACGCTATAGGGAATCTCGAAATCGAGGATTTGCGCGGAACGCTTGAAGCGCTCGGAATGCTCGGTCGATTTGAAGATCACGCCGCCATAGGCGCGCTCGCCCTCGAACACGCTGGAGCCGTAATGCAGCCCGTGCGAGAGCACATGGAGCTTGGCGTCGCGCCAGGGGATGAGCGCGCCATTGAACCAGATGTAGCCGTCGCGCTGGTCGAAGGGCAAAACCGACATCCGACACTCCGATGAGGTCAAGGGCGAAAAAAGAGGGAGCCGTCCCATGCGGCGGCCGGTCTCGAGCCGGCCTTCTCCAAACCACTAGCCATCGGTCAGAAATATGTCAATATAGCTGACGTATAAGTTCAGGACGTTCGAGCGGCGTCGGAGGGGGCGTTTCACCCTCCCATTCAGAGGACGGGCTTCCGAGCGCCCTGTCCGGGGCATGGTTCACGGCTTTTTCGCTTCCACCGACATATAGCGGTTCCCGACGTGAAAACATCCATCGAACGCAAGCCATCGCGCCCGGCCTCGACGCAGGCGCTGGTCGGACGCGAGCCGGCGCCCGAGAGCGAGCCCATGTTCGATCTCATCGAGCTGTTCTTCTTCGCCTATCGCGATTTCGTCGGCGACGCCGACCGGCTGCTCGAGAATTACCAATTTGGCCGCGCCCATCACCGCGTGCTGCATTTCGTCTATCGCCGCCCCGGCCTCGCCATCGCCGCCCTGCTCGATATTCTGAAGATCACCAAGCAGAGCCTCAACCGCGTGCTCAAGCAATTGCTCGACGCCGGATTCGTCGAGGCGCGCGAGGGCGCGACCGACCGTCGCCAGCGCCTCCTCTATCCGACGGCCAAGGGCGCGCGTCTCGCCCAGGAGCTGGCGACGCTGCAATCGGAACGCTTCCGCCGCGTCTTCGGCGAGCTGCCGCCGGAGACGCGCGAGATGACCGTCGATTTTCTGCTGGCCATGGTCAACGCCCCGGATCGTGAGAAAGTGCGCGCGCATCTGCCGCCGCGCCGGCGCCGGCGGCCGCTCGCCGAAGACGACGCCGCATGAGCGCGCCGGCGCCGCAGACCGCGGCCGAGCCCGGCCCGCATATTCTCGTCGTCGACGACGACAGGCGCATACGCGCGCTGCTGTCGCGCTATCTCGTCGCGCAGGGCTATCTGGTCAGCGCGGCCGCCGACGCCGCCCAGGCGCGCGCGCGGCTCGCCGACATGACCTTCGACCTCATCGTCCTCGACGTGATGATGCCGGGCGAGAGCGGACCGGAATTCGCGCGCAAATTGCGCAGCGAGGCGGAGCCCCTGCGCTCCTCCCCCATCCTCATGCTGACCGCGCGCGGCGAGACGGCCGATCGCGTGGCCGGACTCGAGGCCGGCGTCGACGATTATCTCGCCAAGCCCTTCGAGCCGCGCGAATTGTCGCTGCGCATCGCCAGCATTCTGCGCCGCGCCGGCCGCGCCGCCCGCCCTGCCCCGGCGGCCGCGAGCGTGCGCTTCGGCGCCTTCGGCTTCGATCTCGAAAAGGGCCGATTGCGCGAGCATGATCGAATCGTCCATTTGACGACTCGCGAAGAGGAGATTCTGCGCGTGCTGGCGACGAATGCGGGCGAGATCGTGTCACGGCAGAGGTTGGCGCAGCGCCTCGTCAATGGCAAAGTCGAGAGCGCGGGCGAACGAAGCGTCGATGTCGAGGTGGCGCGGCTGCGCCGCAAGCTCGAGAGCGACGCGCAAGGCCCGCGCCATTTGCAGACGATCCGCGGCCGCGGCTACAGGCTGTGGGCGGAGGCCGTCATCGGACCGGACGAGGAATACGGAAAAGCGCAATGACATCAGCCCTCCCCGCCGCGCTCGACGCCCCGCGCCAGCTCTGGCGGCGCTTCGCCGGCTGGCTGCACGAGCGCATGCCCAAAGGCCTCTACGCCCGCTCGCTGCTGATCGTGATTCTACCGATCGTGCTGCTGCAATCGGCGGTCGCCTATTTTTTCATGGAGCGGCATTGGCAGGCGGTGACGTCGCGCCTCTCCGCCGCCGTGGCGCGCGACGTCGCCGCGCTGATCGATTTCTACGACGCCTTTCCCAAGGGCGAGCATCGCGACATCATCCAGCGCATCGCCGGCGAGGATTTGAGCATAGACGTTCATTTCCTGCCCAAGGAGCCGCTGCCGCCGCCCGCCGCCAAGCCCTTCTTCTCACTGCTCGACCATACTTTGTCGCGGGAGTTGTCGCTGCGCCTGCAGCGCCCCTTCTGGATCGACACGGTAGGGCGCTCCAACATCGTGGAAATAAGAGTCGCGCTCGACGATTCGGTGATGCGGCTGCTCGCCCATCGCACCCAGGCCTATGCGTCGAACTCGGAAATCTTCTTCATCTGGACCGTGATCGCGTCTCTGGTCATCATCGCTATCGCCACCTCCTTCCTGCGCAATCAGATCCGCCCGATTCTGCGCCTCGCCCGCGCGGCGGAGGAGTTCGGCAAGGGCCGCGAGGTCGCCTTCAGCCCGCGCGGCGCGCGCGAGGTGCGGCAGGCCGGCGCCGCCTTTTTGGAGATGAAGCGCCGAGTCGAGCGCGCCATGGAGCAGCGCACGACCATGCTCAATGGCGTGTCGCATGATCTGCGCACCATCATCACGCGCTTCAAGCTGTCGCTCGCCCTCATCGGCGAGACCGCGGAGACCAATGAGCTGAAGAAAGACGTCGACGAGATGGAGCGCATGGTGGAGGCCTATCTCGCCTTCGCGCGCGGCGACGGCGGCGAGGCGACGGCGGAGACCGATGTGACCGCCATTCTGGACGAGCTGAAGACCGACACGGAGCGGCGCGGCCTTCGGGCCGAGACGAGCTTTTCCGGCCGCAGGCAGGTCGCCGTGCGCCCGGCCGCCTTCCGCCGCTGCCTCGCCAATCTCGTCGGCAACGCCCAGCGCTATGCGAAAAACATATCGCTCACGGCCGTCAACGACGGCCATATGCTGACCATCCACATAGACGACGACGGCCCGGGCATTCCGGTCGAGCGGCGAGAAGACGCTTTCCGCCCCTTCTACCGGCTGGACGAGTCGCGCAATCAGGACGAGAGCCATTCGGGTCTCGGCCTCGCCATAGCGCGCGACATCATGCGCTCGCATGGCGGCGAGGTGACGCTCGAGGGCTCGCCGCTCGGCGGCTTGCGCGCGACCGTCACCTTGCCGGTGTGACGCTCAGCCCTCCGCCGGACAGGGGATTTCCTTCGTCACGCCTTCCAGAAAGGCCTTCATGCCGCAATTGGCGCGCAGGGGGCTCGGCTTCTGATTGCCTTCCCAAGTGAGGAAGGTAACGATCCCGCGCGGATTGATGGCGATCACCTTGTATCGCTCCGGTCCGCGGGTCGCATAGCATTTGCCTTCTTTTATGTCCTCGGCGGTCAGGGCCATGTTCTGATCTCCTTTCGCAATGTGCCTGACCTCGTCCCGCAAGAGCCGTGCCGAGCCTCAATGCGCGTGATCGTGATCGTCGTGATCGTGGTCATGATCGTGATCGTCCTCATGCGCCGCGCTCTTCTTGTGCACGACATGCTCGGTGAGGAAATCGCCGGCCGCGATCACCCCGTCATCGTCCATCGCATGATCGAGGCCCTTGCGCGTCATCGACAAGACCTTGGCTCCCTGCCCCGTCAGCGCGGCCTTTGTCTCACGCACGGCGGCGAGCGGCGAGATCGCGTCGGCGTCGCCATGGATCAGCAGCACGGGCGGCGCGCCATCGGGGCCGATAGAAGGCGCCGCGCCATAAGGACCGCCGGCGAAGGCCACCACCGCCGCCGCCGGCCCCGGCCGCGCGACACCGGCGAGCAGCGCAAGAGTCGCCCCCTGTGAGAAGCCGACCAGCGCCAGATGCGAGGCCGGCAGCCGGCGCTTCGCCAGCGCCGCCTCGAGAAAGCGCTCCAGCGCCGCCAGTCCTTTGGCGAGCCCATCCGGGTCAGTGGCGTCGAACCAACGCTTCACACCATCGACGCTGGCGGGCGCCTCGGCGGAGAGGAACTCGGCCTTGGGCATGGTCGGCGCCCAATTGAGCGCGTGATCGACCATGGTCTGCCCGTCGGCGCCCTCCCCATGCAGCATCACGACGAGAAAAGCGGGCTTGCCGCAGGAGAGAGCGGCCAGCGCCGGCCCTTCCACAATATCGGTCATGGGGTGCGTCCTCCGTGCGCCGGCGCCCCGCCGGCCCTAGAGCGCGGTTCAATAAGCATGCCGCCGAAAGTCTCGTCATATGGCGCCCAATCTGCTTCTCCACGCTCGCGCCGGAGACGGACCGGCGCACCGTGAGAACAAATGCAGCAAAGCAACAGGAGGACCGCGTGGCGGACTACAAAGTAACGGTCGAGGAGCAGGCCGACGGAAAATGGGCCTGCTTCCTGCACGTTCCGGGCGAGGAGCCGTATAATCTCGGCAAATCCTTCAAGAACGAGGACCGCGCCGAGGCGTGGCTCACCGTCGGCGAAGCGACGACCGCGATCGACATGGCGGTGGCCAAGCTCACCAAGAAGTGAGCCTGCGGGGAGGGCCGCGATGTGCGCCTGTCGGCTATCCGACAGGCGATCCCGGCCCTTCGTCCATTTTGTCCCGCGCCGCCGAAGCCGCGCGCAGCAAGGAGCGAAAAAAATGGCCGTTGATTTGAAGGGCGATTGGACTGACGCCGACATTGCGAAGCTCATCGGCTCGGTCGTCGACGACCGCGACTGGCGCCTCGAGGTCAGCACGGACGGAATCGCCTCGCTCGCCGACAAGACGGCGCATCCGACCGACGACGCCTATGACAACACGCTCCACTGCTTCCTCGAGACATGGATGCAGGGAACGGATTTCGTCGGTCCCTCGGCCGCCGGCGACAAGGATCTCGTCGGCAAGATCGCCAAGGCGCTGCGCGAGAACTACCCGACGCTCAAGGGCCTGAAATTCGTCTACGTCTCCTTGTGACGCTCGCGCATCGTGGCGCAAAGGCCACAGCGTGAAAAAGTTTCCGTCCTGTTAGCGATCGTGGCCAGACTGTCACGGAATCGTTAACAGGCGGCCATAGACCTCCGGCCAAGCTAAAGCCGGGGGATAAAATGCCTTTTCGTAACTGGTTGCTAGCGTCCATCTCGACGCTCGCGCTTCACGGCGCCGCAATGGCGCAGACCTATCGCACGCCCAATGTCGTCGCCAATGACGGCCCCTCCTCCATCAGCCTCGGCGGCGTGACCTTCACCAATCAAGGCCTCGCCGGAACCGGACGTCTTCCGGCGGGGACGATCGACTTCCTCGGCGACACGCTCGGCTCCTTCTCGAGCCTCGCCATCGACCCTTATTCCTGGCGGCGCAGCGGCTCGACTTTCGTCGCGACCATGCTCGCCCTGCCCGACCGCGGATTGAACGATCCGGCCAATGGCGTCTTCTCCGACTATGCGGGTCGGCTGCTGCGCTTCAATATCGCCTTCTCGCCCTATTCGGGCGCGAATCTCCCCGCCTCGACCAGCTCGCAGAATCAGGTGCAGATAACGCCCGACGGCGGCGTTCTGCTGCGCGACAATCAGGGCAAGACATTCACCGGCGCCGATTCTGGGACGGGAGCCGTCAATCTCTTCGGTCGCCTCACGCCGAGCCCTTCCGCCGGCTCGATCGGCGCCGGCAAGCTATCGCTCGACGCCGAGGGGCTGGCCTTCAAGACCGACCGCAGCTTCTACGTCAGCGACGAATACGGCCCATCGATCTTTTATTTCGACGCCAAGGGCAATCTCGTCGGCTCGGTCGGAGTTCCGTCGGCGCTGCTGCCGCGGACCAATGGCGCGATCGACTTCAACTCGCTCAATGCGCCGCAGACGGGACGCCGCAACAATCAAGGCCTCGAGGCGGTCTCGGTCAGCCCGGACGGCAACCGGCTTTTCGCGATCCTGCAGAGCGCGACGATGCAGGATCAGGCCTCCGGACAGCAGACGCGCAACAATACGCGCATCCTCGTCTATGACATCTCGCTCAATCCGACGCCGTCGGCGCCGGTCGAATCCTATGTGCTCCAGCTGCCGACCTACAGGCTGAACGGCGATGGCGGCGCGGCGAACCGCACTGCGGCGCAGAGCGAGATGGTGGCGCTCAACGACAAGCAGTTCCTGGTGCTGGCGCGCGACGGAATCGGCCAAGGCTCGGCGGGCGGCAATCCGATCATGGTCAAATCCATCTATCTCGTCGATATCGGCAATGCGACCAATGTCGCCGGCACGACCGCCGATACGGCGGCCGGCGGCCAGGTCGCGCCCAATGGCGTGCTGAATCCGGCGATCACGCCGGCGCAATCTGTCGAGCTCGTGAACATGCTCAACACGACGCAGCTCGCCCGCTTCGGCCTCAATCTGAACAATGGCGCGCCCGGCCAGTCGGCGCAATCGCAGCTCACTCTGTCAGAGAAATGGGAGGGCATGGCGCTCGTCCCGACGCTCGTCGAGGGCCGGCCGAACGACTTCTACCTCTTCGTCTCCAACGACAATGATTTCACCACGACCAATGGCGTGATGCAGGGACAGAGCTATAACTCCGGCCAGAACAACGACAATATGGTCCTGGTCTATCGGCTCACTCTGCCGACCGCCGTCGATCCGCTGTTCCTCAAATCCATGCGCGACACGGCGCCTCAGGTGCTCGGCCGCATCGACGCGGGCGCGCTCGGACTCGCCTCCAGCGCCGCCGCGCCGGTCATCGCGCAGCTGCAATCGATTCGACGCGCGCAGAGCGGCGTCTTCGCGGCGCAGGGCCTCTCGACCTGGCTCGGCGGCAATGTCGATTTCGGTCCCACTGTGTCGCAGCCGGGGCTCGACGGCGACCGCACGCTCTATGGCGGCTCCTTCGGCGTCGATTATGGCTGGAAGGAAATTCGCGTGGGCGTCGCGGCGACGGTGCGCGCAGGCCAATATGGCGGTGGCGCGCTCGGCTATTACGACATTGCGCCGACCGTCTCGCCGAGCGTCTACGCCGGCTATTTCGGCGATCTCTTCTATCTGCACGGAACGGCGACCTTCTCGCCGGATGTCGGCTTCTCCGACATTCGGCGCCTGGGCGCCTATGGCCTCACCGGCGTCGGCCGCACCAGCGTCGACTCCTTTGCGTTCGGCGGCGAGATCGGCGCGAAGCTGAAGCTCGACGCCTTCCAATTCACGCCCTTCTTCGGCGTGACGCAGACCCATGCGACCATTCGCGGCTATACGGAGAGCGGCGCGGCCGGCGGCAATGTCGTCTATCCGGAGCACTCGACCTATGCGACGACGCTGCGCTTTGGCGGCGAGGTCTCGGCCTCTTTCCTCGGCGTCAATCCTTGGGTGCGGGTCGCCTATAATGAGATGCTCGACCGCGATCCCAGGCGCGTGAACGTCAGTCTCGCCGGCGTGCTCAGCCAAATGGCGACGCAGACGATCCTCATTCCGACCTATGATCGCAACTCCGTCACGGTCGGCGTCGGCGCGCAGGGCGATCTCGCGCCGAATATCGGCTGGCGCGTCGGCTATGACGCCGATGTCGCGACTCGCAACGGGGCCGTCGCCCATTCGGTGACGACGGCCGTGCGCATAGGCTTTTGATGAAAGCGGGACGACGCCGCCGTCAAGCGGTGGCGTCGTCCGGATGCCGGCGGCCTTCGCCTTGGTGATGGCCCTCGGCGTGAGGATGGTCTTCGGCGTGGTGATGCCGGCGACGCGCCTCCTCATAATCTTCCTCGAACTCGTCGTCGCGGTCGCGCGCATGATGGCGGTGACGACGGCGGCCGGTCATTCCGCGGAACACCGCCCGCGCCAGACCGCGCAGCGGCGAGGTCAAGCGGCTCACATCCTCGATCCGCTCGATCACCGCCTCGCTGCGCGAGAGCTCACGGTCGAGCGCGGCCTTGGTGCGGCACAGCTCGACGTCGCGATCGTCGAACCAGGTCCCGAGCACGCGCCACCAGGCGATGGCGAGGCCCTGCAGCTTCAACGCGCCGAGCGCGCCTTCGCTGTCTATGTCGGCGGCCTCCAGCATGAAGCGCATGGAATTGACCGTCTCGCGATTGAGCGCGGCCGCCGCCAGCGGATCGGTCGAGGCCCATTGCGACACCGATTCCAGCGCATTGCGATAGGGCTCCAGCGCCTCGAGACGGCGCAGCAGCACCTCATAGAGCCGCTCCTTGGCGGGCTCCGAGGCGTAGCGGCCGGAAAAATCCTCCAGCACCTGCCGGTCGATCTTGCGCGAGAAAGCCGCGAGCACGGCGCCTTTGGAGGGAAAGCTGTCGCGGAAATCCGCGAGCGAGACATCGGCGTCCTGGGCGATGTCGGAAATCGCTATATCCTCGAAGGCGCGGCGCGCCGCCAGCCGCATCAAGGATTCGACGATACGGTCGCGGACCGAGCCGCTCCCATTGCCTGTTTCGTTGGTCTTGCCGCCCGTCGCCATCGCCGCCTCCTCACATCGCTCGAAGCCAGCCGCTTCCAAGTTAATTTATGCAAGCTAATTTAGGGTGATTTCGCCAAATCGGAAGCGCCTCGCGCCGCTCAGCCGGACAATTCCCCGGCCCGCCGCTTCGCCGCGGCGACAGCGCGCTCCAGCAGCGGCGCGAGGCCGTCGTCCGCCATCAGAACCTCGAGCGCGGCGGCCGTCGTGCCGCCGGGCGAGGTGACGTTCTGCCGGAGCGTCGCCGGCGTCGTATCCGCGCTCCGTCGCAATAATTCACCGGCTCCCGAAACGGTCGCGCGCGCCAGCCGCGCCGCCGTCTCCTCCGGCAGGCCGGCCTCGATCCCCGCTCGGGTGAGGCATTCGACGAAATAGAAGACATAGGCCGGACCGGAGCCGGACACGGCGGTCACTGCGTCGACCAGCGGCTCGTTCTCCACCCAGACCACCTCGCCGACGGCGGCGAGCAGCGTCTCCGCCAGCGCGAGATTCTCCGCATCGACGGCGGACGCGGCGAAGGCGCCGGTGATTCCGCGGCCGATTGCGGCCGGCGTGTTGGGCATTGCGCGCACGAAAAGCCGCGCCTGCGGCAGCCGCGCGGAGAGATCGGCGACGCGCTTGCCGGCGAGAATGGAGACGATGAGCGTATCGGCGCCGGCCTCTGCCGCGATCGTCGGCGCGACCTGATCCAGCGCCTGCGGCTTCACGGCGAGCAGAAGAGCGCGCGGGGCCTCGCGATTTTCTGGATTGAGGCGAAAGCCCCGCTCCTGCGCGAGCGCGACGAGCGCCTGCGAAGGCTGCGGCTCGACAATGGAGACGCCCGCGCCCGAAAGCCCGCGAGCCGCCCAGCCCTGCAGCAGGGCGAAACCCATTTTTCCGGCCCCGACCAGGGTGATGGAGCGAGGCAGCTCGGCCGCTTCGGCCATTTGGATCACGCTTCTCCCTTGGTCTCGAAGGTCGCGGTCTCGAGCGCTTCCTTGGCGCCCTTGCCGGCCCAGAGCACGAATTGGAACGCCTGATAATAGCGCTCGCAGGTCTCCAGCGCATGGTCCAGCAGAGCGGCGCATTGCGGGCCGGAGGGCTGGGCGCCGCCGGTCAGCAGCAGGCCCTGGCGGTGCATGACCACCCCTTCGCTCGGCCAAAGGTCGAAATGGCCGACCCAGAGCTGCTCGTTGATGGTGCGGATCAGCGCCTGCGCCTCGGTGCGGCGGCGCTCCGGCACGCGCAGATCGAAGGCGCAGCTCACATGGAGCGTCTCGAGCTCCGCCAGCCAGGTGAAGGCCACATGATAGTCCGTCCAGCCGCCGGCGACCGAGATGGAAATCTCGTCTTCGGCGTCACGATCGAAGCTCCAGTCGTTGGTGGCCGCCAATTGCTCGACGATGTCGACAGGATGCAGGGGACGGTCGAAGTCTTTGTCAGGTGCGATCAGCATGAGCGAAACCTAATGTGAGGGTCGGCCAGACGAGGGCGACGGACGCTTCTCTCTTCAGAGACGCATACGCTGACTGCGAGCCTCGCGTTCCCATTGCTCGGAAACCGCCGACGATAACGAATCGTCCTGCTCGTTCACTATACTCGAAACGATTGAAATGCCGCCGACTCAACTCTTCGTGGGCGCGAACCTCAAGTGCGTTCGTCGATTTGTCGCACAGTGGTGGATTCGTTCCGGCCGGTCTACAGTCGGCGAGCCGACGTCCACAAGCTGAAGCATTCGCGGAACGAAAAACCATGGGACAAGTCTCCCCCGCGCGCCTTGCGCGAAGCTGCGCGACAGCCTTGGACCTGTTCCGCTTTCGTCTTCGGCGAGCGCCGCCCGCTACGATCGGATCGGACAGCGCTCTCTATTCTCTATGCGGGTCTCTAATTCGGGTTCGAAATTCCGATCAGGGCGTCATCACCACCGGGGTGCCGACGCCGACGCGCTCATAGAGATCGACGACATCCTCGTTCAGCATGCGGATGCAGCCGTAGGAAGCGGCCGTGCCGACCGAGGCGCGCATCTTATTGGTGGTGCCGTGGATCGCCACCTGGTTGCGGTCCAGCGTCAGGGCGCGGACGCCCATCGGATTATGCGGCGAGCCGCCATGGATGAAATTGGGCAGCTCGGGATGGTCCTGCTTGACCACAGCCGGCGGAACCCAGTCGGGATTCACATATTTCCCGTCGATATGGGCGTAGCCGGACCATTCCTTGCCGGCCTTTGGCACGGCGACGGGATAGCGAATGGCGGTGCCGTCCCCGTTCACCAGAAACAGGCTGCGCTGGCGGGCGCTGATGACCACCGTGCCCGCCTGAACCGGGGCGCTATACGAGACGACGTTATGCGCCGCGCTCGCCGCCCCCGGCAGAGCGAGGCCGCCGGCGAGCGCCGCCGCGGCCGTGAAGCTCGAAATACGCTGACGAAACGAAATGCACATGACTCACCTTCTCCGAATGGCCGGCGTCGCATTCGAACATGTCGCGCATTCTAGCTTCGGCCACATTCCGCGATAGCCATCCCATAGTTGCGGTTACGGTTTAACACTAAGATTTCCTTACCTGTCTCGCTAAAGCGCGACAAATGCCGAGAAATCCCCGCCTAATTTCCGGCGCGGCGAGCGGCGGTTGCGCGAGGCGCGCGTTCGGGGCATGACGGGGCATGGAGAGAGGACAGTCCGCGCCGGCGATCTTCGATCGCGCTCTGCTGCGTCGCCGGCTGGCGCGGGCCGCGGTGCGCGGCGCGCCGGACTTTCTATTGGCGCGGGCGGCCGACGATCTCGCCGACCGGCTGGCCGGCATAAAGCGCCCCTTCCCCCGCTCGCTCGATCTCTGCACGCCAGCGGCGCATTTCGCGCAGACCGTCGTCGCCGGCGGGCGGCCGGCGCCGCTGCGGGCCGGGCGTTTCTACGAGGCGGGCGTCGATGTCGTCGCCGAGGAGGAGGCGCTGCCCTTCGCGGCCGAGGCTTTCGATCTCATCGTCTCCGGCTTTGCGCTGCAATGGGTGGACGATCTCCCCGGCGCGCTCGCCCAGGCGCGGCGCATGCTCGCGCCGGACGGGCTGTTTCTGGCCTGCTTTCCCGGCGGCGCGAGTCTTATCGAGCTGCGCGCCGCGCTCGCCCAGGCGGAGGACGAGATTTCCGGCGGCGCCAGCCCGCGCGTCTCGCCTTTCGTCGATTTGCGCGATCTCGGTGGGCTATTGCAGCGGGCCGGCTTCGCCCTGCCGGTGACCGACGTCGATTCCTTCACGCTGCGCTATGATTCCATGTTCGCGCTCTGCGCCGAGCTGCGCGCCATGGGCGCCGCCAATGTGCTGACGCAGCGCTCCCGCAAGCCGCTGCGCCGCGCCATTCTGCTGCGCGCGGCGGAAATCTACGCGACGCGCTTCTCCGACGCCGACGGCCGCGTGCGGGCGACGATGGAGCTGGTCTGGCTCTCCGGCTGGGCGCCGCATGAGAGCCAGCAGAAGCCGCTGCAGCCGGGCTCCGCGCAGATGCGGCTCGCCGATGCGCTGAAGCCGAAGGACGGTTAGACCCGCTAGCGCGCCTGAATATCGATCGTCCGCCGCTGAACGGCGCGCTTCTCCCAAGGCCGCTCCTCGACAAAGACGAGGCGCGCGCTCCCAGCTGCGACGGCCTCTATGCGGAAGGAGCGCCGACCCGGCGCGCCCACCAGCGGCCGATCTGGCGCGCCGCCCGCGGGCGTGAAGCCGCCGTCGCCGACCCGCACGATCGCCGGATTTTCGCTCGCCTCGCGATCGAAGCGCCAGACATAGCCAGTGGACGGATTCTCGACGAATTCGATCGTCCGCGTCTCGCCCTTGGCCAGCGACAGGCGCCCCTCCCCGGCCTGGGCCGCGGATAATTCGAGCAAAATCATCGCGATCGCGACAAGAATCGGCTTTGTCATCCTTAAGCCTCGACCGCAATTGCCGCGCATCCGATCAGCTCGGCGATCTTCGCCGCGGCGGCGGCGGCGCCATCCTCGCGGCCGATGCGCTCGGCCGCCTCGCGAGCTTTCTCTCCATGACGCGCGTCGGCGAGCAACGCGCCCAGCTCTGTCGTCAGACGCTCGGCGGCGCAGCGCTCATAGGGCAGCAGCCGCCCGACGCCGAGACGTGCAACGCGCGCGGCATTGTCGTGCTGATCGCCGAAAACGGGGACGACGAGCTGCGGCTTTCCCGCGCGTAGCGCCTGTCCGCAGGTTCCCGCGCCGCCGTGATGCACGATCGCCGCGGCGCGCGGGAAAATCAGCGAATGACGGACATGGCCGGCGACGAAAAGCTGCGGCGGCAGCCCCTCGGCCAGCGCCTCGCGCTCCTCATCGGCGACCAGCAGCACCGCTCGGCGCCCGAGGCTCGACGCCGCGCGGCCGGCGGCGCGGTAGAAGTCCGAGCGGGCGCGGACGACGAAACTGCCCAGCGTCACGACGATCGGCGGTTCGCCCGCGGCGAGAAACTCCGCCAGCCCCGCCGGCAAATCCTCCGCCGCATCGGTGAAGCGATCGTGGAATGTTTGGCCGGCGAGAAAGAGATCGGCCGGATGATCGGGTTGCGGCGGCGCCAGCAGCGGGCTGAGCAGGCCGAGCGTCGCCCGCGCATAGGGACCGCCGGTCAAGAGCGCGCGTCCACGCCGATGCGGCAGGCCGAGCGCGCGCCGCAGCCGTGCGATGGGCCGGCCTTGCCAGGCCAGAAAATGCATCAAGGCGAAGCCGAGCGCCTCATTACAGGCGAGCGCCAGACGCGAGCGCGGCTGCGCCAGAAAGCGCGAGCGCGGGCCGAGCGGCGGATCATAGGCGGAGAGCAGAAAGAGCGGCGAGACCACGCCGTCGAAGAGCGGAACGCCGAGCCGCTCGGCTGCGAGCTTGGCTGAAAAGCAGATGCTATGGGCGACGATCGCCGCCGCGCCCTCGCTGGCCGCGGCGACATCCTCATAGCTCTCGCGCAGATAAGGAAAGATCAGCTCGCGGAACATGAAGCCGTCCTCGCGCGCGACGCGCTCGGCGAGCCCGGCCATGTCCATGCCCAGCCTCTGGGCGAGCTCGTCGACGTCGGGCCGCACGGCGGCGAAGCCGAGCCCCTCGCTCTCGATCCACTCACGATAGAAGAGGCTGGCGGCGATCACCGGGCGAAAGCCGAGGCGCTTCAGCGCGTGCGCGAGCGCCACATAGGGATTGAGGTCGCCGAGCGAGCCGAAGGTCGCTATGACGATTTTCCGCCCGTCTCCCATATCCGCTTCGTTCCCCTCTCCGCCCCATGGAGTCGGCCGGCGCGCATGTTATACTGATTTCTTCCCGAGAAAGAGGACCGAGATGACCGCCGCTTCCGCTTCCGATCCCAGGCCATCGCTCGCCGGCGCCACGCGCGCCGAGCTGGCCGATGCGCTGCGCGCCATAGAGATACCGGAGCGCGAGATCAGAATGCGGGTCTCGCAGCTCTGGCATTGGATCTATTTCCGCGGCGCGCGCGAGTTTTCCGAGATGCTCAATATCTCGAAAGTCGTGCGCGGCAAGCTCGCCGAGCGCTTCACGCTCGCGCTGCCGGAGATCGCCGCCGAGCAGGTCTCCACAGACGGCACGCGCAAATGGCTGCTGCGGCTGGACCCAGTCGACGCGAACGACAAGGGCGCAGAGATCGAATGCGTCTATATTCCCGAGAGCGACCGCGGCACCTTATGCGTCTCCAGCCAGGTGGGCTGCACGCTCAATTGCAGCTTTTGCCACACCGGCACGCAAAAGCTGGTGCGCAATCTGACGACGCGCGAGATTGTTGCGCAGCTTCTCGTCGCGCGCTCGCGGCTCGGCGATTTTCCGGGCCTCGAGCCGCCGACCGACGGGCTCGTGCCCTCGGGGCCGGATGTGCGCGCTGTCTCCAACATCGTCTTCATGGGCATGGGCGAGCCGCTCTATAATCTCGAGCAGGTCGAGAATGCGATCGAGATCATGTCCGACGGCGACGGACTGTCGCTGTCGAAGCGGCGCATCACCGTCTCGACATCCGGCGTCGTGCCGCAGATCGAGAAGCTCGGCGCCGAATGCGGGCCTATGCTGGCGATCTCGCTGCACGCCGTGCGCGATCCGTTGCGCAATGAGCTGGTGCCGCTCAACAAGAAATATCCGATCCGAGAATTGCTCGACGCCTGCCGCGACTATCCCGGCGCCTCCAATGCGCGCCGCATCACCTTCGAATATGTGATGCTGAAGGGCGTCAACGACAGCCCGGCGGAAGCGCGCGAATTGGTGCGGCTGCTGAAGGGTATTCCGGCCAAGATCAATCTGATCCCCTTCAACCCCTGGCCGGGCGCGCCCTATGAATGCTCCGATTGGGAGACGATCGAGCGCTTCTCCGACATTGTGTTCAACGCCGGCTATGCGAGCCCCGTGCGCACGCCGCGCGGCCGCGACATTCTCGCGGCCTGCGGTCAGCTGAAGAGCGAGACCGAGAAGCTGCGAGCGAGGGCGCGGCTCGCGGTGGAATAGAGCGCGCTCGCTCCCGAAGAACGACATCGCCGGAAAGATATCTATGCGAGACATCGTCCCGATCGTCGAAGGACTGGCGAAGGCTCTCGACCGCGATGATTTCGATGCGGCGAGTTGTTTTCTGAGTGAGGATTGCGTCTACGACACCGGCGGCGACGTCGTGACGGGACGCATCGCGATCATCGACTCCTATCGCGCCGCCTCGGCTTGGGCGCATGCGACATTCGATGAAGTCGTCTACGAATCGGAGATCGATCGAGCCGACGTCTCCGACACGTCCGTCGCGGTTATCTATACGGATCGCATACGCAAAGGCGAGCGCTGGCACACGCACAAATGCCGACAAACGGTCGACGTGGACCGCCGATCCGGCGAAGTCGTCGCCATCGCCCATGGCGATTTCGAAGGCGAAGCGGAGCGTCTGAACGCTTTCTTCGCCGCCTGCGGAGTCGTTAGGCGCACACGCGCCGAAAGCTAGCTGCGGCCCGATGTTCGCGGCGCCTGTCAGCCCAAGAGCCGGCGCAGCGCCTCCGCGCTGGTGACGTGGCCATTTGTCGGCGCGCCCTTATTGGCGAGCTTGTCGAGCGTGATGAGAATCTTCGTCAGCTTGTCCTGCATCAGATTGACGTCATTCGCCAATTCATTGAAGCGATTCTCCAGCAGGATGAGATGCCGGCCGAGCGCCCGCGTGTTGGGCGAGCCGTCCGGGCTGGTCTGAACGCCTTGCGTCTGCATGTCGTATTGCTGGAAGACTCGCATGGAATTCTCCGATTTCTCGCGAGCGGGTCGCGCCGCCGATTGAGAATGGACACATCTCTATCGGGCAGAGGATGGCGCGAGCCGGCCCTGCGACAAGGCCGCTCGGAGAATTTCAGCGGTCGCCGCGCGCGGCGCGAAAGGCGATGGCGGCGAGAGCGGCGGAGATCAGCACATTCCAATTGCTGAGCGTGAGCGTGAATATGCGCAGCGCCGGACGATCGCAGCTCACCACTTTCATCTTGTCGAGCGAGGAGCGAAAATCGTCGAAGGAGCCGGCCTTGCTCAGCGCGCCCGTGCATTCGGAGGGGCCGGGAAAGAGCTTCAGCTCGACGCCGGAATGATAGAGCGCCAGCGCCGTTCCCGCCGCGAACAAAAGCCCGAGCAGCGCCAGAGCGACGCGCGCGGCGCCCTCCCCGCCCCGCTGCAGCGCTATGGCCGCAAAGGCGGCGAGCGGAATGCCGGCGTAATAGGGAATGCGCTGCTTCAGGCACAGCTCGCAAGGGGCGAAGCCCATCGCCTCGATGATCCAGGCGCCGCCGATGGTGGCGACGGCGACGCCGAGAATGGCCAGCGCCGCGCGCTGGCGGGTCGAGAGCAGCGCCGCGATCACAGGAATTTCGCCGCGACGATGAAGCCGACGACGACGATCGCCGCCATCACGCCGATGAATAGGCCGAAATGCGCCTCGAGCTTGTCGCGCAGAAAATCGCCGAAATGATTGATCGCCGCCGCGAGGATGAAGAAGCGCGCGCCGCGCGTCACCAGCGAAAGCGCGAGAAACAGGCCGAAATTATAATCCATCAGCCCGGACACGATGGTGACGAGCTTGAAGGGAATCGGCGTCAGCCCCTTCACCAGAATGAAGAGCGCGCCCCAATGGGCGTAGAACGCCCGCAGCGCCTCCATTTTGGCGGCATAGCCATAGAGATCGATGAGCCAGAGGCCGATCGTGTCGTAGAACAGCGCGCCTATGGCGTAGCCGAGCGCGCCGCCAGCCACAGAGGCCACGGTGCAGATGGCGGCATAGAGCCAGGAGCGCTTGGGCTCGGCCAGCGACATGGGCAGGAGAATCACATCCGGCGGGATGGGGAAAAAGGAGCTTTCCGCAAAAGCTATGGCGCCGAGCGCGAAAGGCGCATGCCGGCTGCCGGCGAGCGACATGGTCCAGTCGTAGAGCTTTTTGATCATTTTCCAACCGGTTCTAAGGGCGAAGCGCCCCTCGCTTACCACCTCGCGGCGCCGGAGGCGAGGCTGGCGGCGCATCGGCCGTGCGAAACGCGGAAGCGCGCCTTGACGGAGGCTTCGGCCCGGCTAATATCCGCGCCGCGACGCCGGCCCCGCCGGCCCGCGCCCCTGTGGCGGAATTGGTAGACGCGCTCGACTCAAAATCGAGTTCCGCAAGGAGTGCTGGTTCGACTCCGGCCAGGGGCACCAAAAATACAATAAATTCAATTAGATAAACACCGACGCCTCAATAATGCGGCGGCGGTCGCTCCGGCGCGTCGCGGTGGCCGAGCGTCTGGAACTCCTCGCGCAGGCGAGCGATCTGCCGCTCCAGCGTGTCGATCCGTCGCCATTGCGAGGCGATGACGTCGTTCAGCTCGGCGACGGTCTTGTCCTGATGCGCGAGCGCCGTCTCCAGGGCGACGAGACGAGAGGACAAATCCGAAAGCTCACCGCTCATGAGGGCTCCATTACGCCGCGCATTCCATCGGCCGGCGCGCGCATCCAAGCTTCGATCGCGCGGAAAGACAAGAGCTTCCGCTCCGGCTCCGCCCCTCAATCCACCGCCAGCGCCTTCAGCGTCTGCAGCGCCACGGACGTCGCGGAGGAGCGGCTGTCGACGCCGAGCTTCACGAAAATGCGCTCCAAATGCTTATGCACCGTGCGGGGCGAGATGCAGAGAATCTCGGCTATGTCGTGATTCGACTTGCCGCGCGCGAGCCAGCTCAGCACCTCCGCCTCGCGCAATGTCAGCGCGAATTTTTGCGCCAGAAGCGCCTCGTCGCTGACGCTCTGCGGCTCGGTCAGGCGAAACAGCAGCTCGTCGCCGCCGATCTCGCAGAGAAAGGAGACGGTGACCGCCTCCCCGGCAACGGCGGGCGCGTCATGTTCGCGACGCGCCGCCGCCTCCCGCAGCAGAGCCGAAAACGCCTCCGGCGGCTGCGAGCGCAAAATCTCGAAGGGGCCGAGACGCGCGGCGAGAAGATCAGCCGCCTGGGGCGTGCACCAGAGCAGCCGGCCGTCGCGGTCCGTCGCCAGCAGATGGCGGCCCGTTGCGTCCAGCGCCACGCGCGCGCCGAAGGCGGCCTTGGCGTTGGAGACGTGAATGCGAATGCGGGCGACGAGCTCCTCGATGATGACAGGCTTCACCACATAATCGACGCCGCCGGCCTCGAGCCCCATGAGCACATGGCTCGTGTCCTTGAGCCCGGTGAGGAAGATCACCGGCAGATGCGCGAAGCGCGGATTCTGCTTTATGCGCCGGCAGGCGGCGAAGCCGTCGAGGCCGGACATCACCGCGTCCAGCACGACGACATTGGGAGTCACGCGCTCCAGCAGAGCCAGCGCCGCCTCGCCATTGGTGGCGGCGAGAGCGGTGAAATCGGCGCGCTCCAGCGCCTCGACGAGGAGGCTCAGCTCGTCGCGATTGTCATCGACGACAAGGGCCGTATCGCGCTGGCGCAGATCAGCCGACATGCTCGGCCTCCTGCGTCAATGCGGCCTCCAGCGTCTGCGCCAGCTCCTCGAATTCGAAATTCTGCGCCATGGCGCGCAATTGCGCGATCGCCGCGGCGCGCTCCGGCGCAGCGGCCTCGATCTCGCCCAGAGCGGTCTCTATGCCGCGGCTATGGCCGACGCGGCAGAGACGCAGCAGCTTCTCGACGCTCTCGCGCGGCAAAGCGAGCGCGGCGGGCGCGAAAGGCTCCTCGCGGGCGATCGAGCGCGCCGTCACATAGAACCAGTCGAGCCCGAGCAGATTGCCGATGCGGTCCAGCATTTCGGAGAATTCGATGGGCTTCACCAGAAAATCATCATGTGGCGAATCGGGGCCGCGCCGCTCCATCAGCTCATGGGCGTTGGCGGAGACCATCATGATCGGCGTCTCCGGCCCGAGCGCGTCTCGCAATCGCCGCGCCGCCTCCCAGCCGTCCATGCCGGGCATTGCGATATCGAGCATGACGAGATCTGGATTGCGCGCGAGGGCGAGCGCGACACATTCTGCGCCGTCGGACGCCGTCAGCACCTCGAAGCCGAGCCCGCCGAGCGATTGGCGCATCACATCAATATGCGTCGCCGTGTCGTCGGCGACGAGTATGGTCTTGCGCGCCCCGGCATAGCCGCGAATCTGTGGCGGCTGCTGCCCCTCCTCCGGCGACGTCGCGGCGGTGAGATAAAGACGCACGACAAAGCGGCTGCCGCGCCCGACTTCGCTCTCGACGCGCATCTCGCCGCCGATGATCTGCGTCAGCAGCTTGGTGATGGTGAGGCCGAGGCCCGTGCCGGGAATGGCCGAGACCGCCGCCATGCGGCCGCGCTCGAAAGGCGCGAAAATGCGCTGCATATCCTCCGGCATTATGCCGATGCCCGTGTCCTCGACGATGAATTCCGCAATGTCGTTGCGATAGGAGACCTTCAGCCCCGCATGGCCGCGCTCGGTGAATTTCACCGCATTGGAGACGAGATTGATGAGGATCTGCCGCAGGCGCTTCCTGTCGGTGCGCACATAGCGCGGCAGATCGGGGCTGCGCTCAAAGCGAAAGGCGACGCCCTTGGCCGCCGCCTGCAGGCGAAACATGTCGACGAGCTGATCCAGCGTCTCGTCGATGCGGAAGATGTCGCGCGCCACATCGAGCGAGCCGGTCTCGATCTTGGCGACGTCGAGCAATCCGTCGATGAGATTGGTGATGTGCTCCGTGCTGCGGCGGATGACGCGCACCGCGTCCTGCGGGCGATCGGCGGCGTCGCGCTCCAGCAATTGCGCATAGCCGTTGATGGCGTTGAGCGGCGTGCGTATCTCGTGATTGAGCCCCGCTATGAAGCGCGTCTTGGCGATATTGGCGGCCTCCGCCGCCTCCTTGGCGCGCTGCAGCTCGGCGTCTGTGCGCTCGTGCGCGGCGATTTCGTCCTGCAAAATCTCCGTCTGGCGGCGCGTCTCCTCTTCCGCCACGCGGCGGCTCTCCTGCGCGAGCACCAATGTCCAGGCGGCGACGCCCATGACGAGCAAGAGGCCGACGAAGACGATCTCCAGCGTCGTGCGAATGATCGGTCGCGCCGCTGGGCCGACAACGGCCGCATATTGGAAATAGATCGCGCCGAGGATCGCCGCGCTCGTCACTGCGAGCAGACCGAGCACAACGAGAAATCGGCCGGCGCGCGTCGAGAAGAAGGGCTGCGAGAATCTCGGCAAAAGAGCGGAGAAGAGCGCGCGCGCCTGCGAGGCGAGCCGCGCCTGCGGCTTGCAAGCGTCCTTGCAGCGCATGTCCAGCGAGCAGCACAGCGAGCAGATCGCCGCGCCATAGGCCGGGCAGGACGCCATGTCATGCGGCTCGAACTCATTCTCGCAGATCATGCAGCGCATGGGCTCGCGGAAGACGCTCTGCGGGCGCGCGATATAATAGCGCCCGCCGGTGGCGTAGGCGATGAGCGGCGCGAGCGAGAAGGCGACGACGAAGCCGATGAGCGCCGACAGCGGTTGCAGCGTCTCACCGAGCAGGCCATAGAGCGCCGCCGTCGAGACGATGAGCGAGCCCAGCATGGCGCCGCAGCCGACCGGATTGACGTCATAGAGATAGGCGCGGCGAAACTCGATCTGCGGCGGGCTCAGCCCCAGCGGCTTGTCGACGACGAGATCGGCGGTCAGCGCGCCGATCCAGGCGACGGCGAAATTGGAATAGAAGGCCAGAATGCTGTCGATGACATGGCTGACGCCGAACTCCATCAGCAGCAGCGCCAGAGTGACGTTGAACACCAGCCAGACCACGCGGCCCGGATGATTGTGGGTGATGCGGGAGAAGAAATTGGACCAGGCGATGGAGCCGGCATAGGCGTTGGTGACATTTATCTTCGTCTGGCAGATGACGACGAAAATCCCGGTGAGCGCCAATGCGAGGCCTGGCGGATGAACGAGGCTCGAGAAGGCGAGATAATAGATCTCGCTCGGCTGCGCCGCCCGCTCGGCCGGAACGCCGAGCGACAAGGCCTGATAGGCGAGAAACGAGCCCGCGGCGAGCTTGGCGACGCCGAGCAATATCCAGCCCGGCCCGGCCGCGAAGAGCGCGAAACGCCAGCTACGGTGGCCGATGCGCGCCGTCGTCGGCAAAAAGCGCAGATAATCGACCTGCTCGCCGATCTGCGGCAGCAGCGACAGCAGGATCGAGGCGGAAAGCCCGAAGAGCTTCAAATCGAAGGAGCCGTCCAGCGCGCCGGAGGCGCCGGGAAAGGCCATCCAGGACGAGACGGCCGGCCCGCCGACGGCGATGAAATAGACGAGCGGCGCGGTCTGCAGCACGAGCCATATCGGCTGCGTCCATAGCTGATAGCGGCTGATGAAGCGAATGCCCAGCGCTGCAATGGGCAATATCGCGAGCGAGGAAATAGCGTAAGCGAGACCGAGCGGAACGCCGAGGCACATTTGCAGCGCGTCGGCCATGATCGTCGCCTCTATGGCGAAGAGAATGAAGGTGAAGCAGGCGTAGATCAGCGAGGTGACGGTGGAGCCGATATAGCCGAAGCCGGCGCCGCGCGTCAGCAGATCCATGTCGACGCCATATTTGGCCGCGTAATGGCCGATCGGCAGGCTGGCGAGAAAGATCAGCGCGCCGACGGCGAGGATCGCCGCCATTGCGTTGGTGAAGCCGAACATCAGCGTCACGCCGCCGCCCAGCGCCTCGCAGGCGAGAAAGGAGATCGCTCCGAGCGCTGTGTTGGCGACGCGCCAAGGCGTGAAGCGGCGCGCCGCTTCCGCCGTGTAGCGCAGCGAATAATCCTCGAGCGTCTGGTCCGCGACGAACTTGTTATAGGTCCGGCGGACCGGGAAAATTCGCTGCTGCTCGCGCATGCTCTCTTTACGTTGGGGCGTCGCCCGCGTCAGACAGGCCGAGGCTCGCCCGCCGGCCGCCAGCCCTCCGCCTCGAGACAGTCTAGCATGGGCTTGGTCAGGATCGTCGTCGAAGGCGGCGGCGACACCAGCGTGGGCCGCTCGGCCTCGCCGAGCTTCTTCACGCAGGCGTCTGTGGCTTTCTTCAGGCCGCCCATATCGCCGCCGATGTTCCACCACATGTCGACGGCGTAGCGCGGCGCGGCGACCGACGCGGCCGGCGGCGCCTTATGGCGCTGCGACGAAGCGTTCGCCTGTCCGACCGCGACGACGAGCGCGAGCGCTCCCGCGGTCAATCCGAAAATATCCAATGCCGTCGTCTTGCGCATTCGCCTCACTCCCCCGCGCCGGCGAATCCTCTGCCGGCTCTCATGCCCTATTCGACGAAAAGGCGCGAACGGAGCAATACGCATTTCAGCGTATTCCTACCTAGGGGCTCGCACGACTAGTCCTTGACGTGACGAAACCGGCGCGAATCGCCGGGGGGACGACACGAGGGGGACAGATGAACCAAACCCACGAAGCACTTGCGGCGCGAAGGACAGCGCGCCGTCGGTCCAAGCTCGCGGCCAAGGCCGCGCCGGCGCTCGCCTTGGCGGTCTGCTGCCTGATTGGGGATCAGGCGGCGCAGGCCCGTGTGGTGGTTCCGTTCGGCGACGATCAATGGGTCAGCGTCGGCTTTGGTCTTCGCCCCTTCTTCAGCGACGTCACGCGCAATCACACGCCCGGGACCAATCCGGACCGAGTCGACCTCGAAAGCTTCCGCATCTTCTCCTCGGCCTCCTTCAATCAATATCTGAAGGCCACCTTCAACACGGAAGTCTCCAGCAACAGCACGATCCAAGTGCTCGACGGCTATGGCCAGTTCGAGCCGCTGGACGAGATCAACGTCTGGGGCGGCCGCATGCTGCCGCCGAGCGACCGCGCCAATCTCGACGGTCCCTATTATCTGCTCGGCTGGTCTTATCCAGGCGTCGTCTCCCGCTATCCGGGCAAGGTCTCGGGACGCATGGACGGCGGCACAATCTGGGGCAAGCTGTTCGAGAAGCGCCTCACCTATTCTTTCGGCGTCTATGACGGCCACAATCAAATCATCGGCGCGTCGAACCAATCCGGCAATCCGCTGTTCGCCGGCCGCCTCAATCTCAATCTGCTCGATCCCGATCCCGATCCCGCCTATTACACCAGCAGCACCTATTTCGGCGGCGCAGATGTGCTGGCGATCGGCGTCGCGGCGCAATATCAGCAGGACGGCGTCGGCAATCAGCTGCAGCGCGCCGACTTCACCGCCTGGAACGTCGACGTTCTCTTCGAGAAAAAGCTCGGCGAATTCGGCGCCGTGACCTTCGAGGGCGCCTATTACCGCTACTACACTCATGGCGTGAACGACGTCGCCACCAATTTCAACAACGCCCGCTCGACCGATCTCGTCGGCGGCATACGGCCCGGCGAAGCCTATATGCTCGGCGCCGGCTATCTCATTCCTCACGTGATCGGATGGGGCCGCTTCCAGCCTTACTTCCGCTATCAATCCTTCCGCGACACGCTCGCCGCGACATGGGAGCGCCAATACGACATGGGCGTCTCCTATGTGATCGACGGACATAATCTGCGCATCACGGCAAATTACGCGATCAACCAATTCACCGCGCGCAAGGACATCGACAAGTTCATCCTCGGCGTTCAGATCCAGTTCTGAGCGCGGCGCGACCTATCCGACCTGGGAGAGAGACGAATGAAACGTAGAGTTATGGTGAAGAGCCTCGGCATGCTCGCCGCAGGCGCGTTGCTCGCGTCGACCGCGCTCGTTCCGTCGCGCGCGGAGGACAAGCGCGTGGACGACAAGGGGCCGATCAAGGTCGGCATTCTGCATTCTCTCTCCGGCACCATGGCCATCAGCGAAACCGTGCTGAAGGACACGGCGCTGATGGCGATCGAGGAGATCAACGCCAAGGGCGGCGTGCTCGGCCGCAAGCTCGAGCCCGTCGTCGTCGATCCGGCCTCCAACTGGCCGCTCTTCGCCGAAAAGGCGCGCCAGCTGCTCGCTGCCGACAAGGTCGCCGTCGTCTTCGGCTGCTGGACGTCGGTGTCGCGCAAATCCGTGCTGCCGGTGTTCAAGGAGCTGAACGGTCTCCTCTTTTATCCGGTGCAATATGAGGGTGAGGAGCTCGAGAAGAACGTCTTCTACACGGGCGCCGCGCCGAACCAGCAGGCCATTCCCGCGGTCGAATATCTGATGAGCAAGGCGGGCGGCGGCGCCAAGCGCTTCGTGCTGCTCGGCACCGATTACGTCTATCCGCGCACGACCAATAAGATCCTGCGCGCCTTCCTCCATTCCAAGGGCGTCGCCGACGCGGACATAATGGAGGAATACACGCCCTTCGGGCACAGCGATTATCAGACGATCGTCGCCAACATCAAGAAATTCGCCTCCGGCGGCAAGACGGCGGTG
The DNA here is from genome assembly GCF_000745215.1 of Methylosinus sp. PW1. Classification (NCBI taxonomy): domain Bacteria; kingdom Pseudomonadati; phylum Pseudomonadota; class Alphaproteobacteria; order Hyphomicrobiales; family Methylocystaceae; genus Methylosinus; species Methylosinus sp. PW1. Next base: position 223,623 of record NZ_JQNK01000002.1, on the reverse strand, counting down.
GTCTCCACGATCAATGGCGACTCCAACGTGCCCTTCTACAAGGAGCTGGGCAACGCCGGGCTCAAGGCGACGGAAGTTCCGGTCGTCGCCTTCTCGGTCGGCGAGGAGGAGCTGCGCGGCGTCGACGCCAAGCCGCTCGTCGGCCATCTGGCGGCGTGGAATTATTTCATGTCGCTGAAGAACCCCGCCAATACGGAGTTCAAGAAGAAATGGGCCGCCTACGCCAAAGCGCATGGCGTCGCAAACGCCGACAAGCCGCTGACCAATGATCCGATGGAGGCCACCTACATCGGCGTCAATCTCTGGAAGCAGGCGGTCGAGAAGGCCAAGACCACCGACGTCGACAAAGTGATCGCCGCCGTCGGCGGTCAGAAGCTCGAGGCTCCGTCGGGCTTCACCGCCGAGATGGATGCGAAGAACCACCATCTCCACAAGCCGGTGTTCATCGGCGAAGTGAAGGCGGACGGCCAGTTCAATGTCGTGTGGAAGACGCAAGGCCCGGTGCGCGCGCAGCCCTGGAGCCCATTCATTCCCGGCAATGACAAGAAGAAGGACGAGCCGGACACGCATTGACGAACAAAGGGCGGCCCGGCGATCGGGCCGCCCGATGCGGCTTTGAAAGGGAGCGTTGAACTTGCGTATGCTCAGACTGATCGTCGGCCTGCTGCTGGCGATGTCCGTGGCGCCGGCCATGGCGCTCGACCACGAGACCATCGCCCAGCTGACCGGCGGCGATCCCGACGAGCAGCATAAAGCGCTCGACGCCGCCGCCGCGCGCGGCGATCTCTCCGCCATCCCTTTTCTGCGCGATCTCCTCGCCGACCGCGTGAAGCTCGCCGGCGACAAGGCGTTCATCGTCGATGGCGACAAGGCCGTGGACGCGCTGGAGCGCACGCCCGCCGAGCTTCCCACCGACGCGGAGGACGCCTCGACCAGCAATAGCCTGCGTCTCGCAATAGAGGAGACGATCGCGCTGATCGAGCTCGCCTCGCCCGATCGCGCCGCCCGCCTCGAGGCGGTGAAGCGGCTGCAGAGCGCCGAGCTCGACGAGAGCCGCGTCGCCTTGCTGGCGATAGCCGAGCAGAAGGAGCGCGACGCCAGCGTGCGCGACGCGCTGCGCCAGATGCGCGCGCTCGGCGAGCTGCAGAGCGCCGATCGCACGCAGCGCCTCTCCGCCGCGCAGGCGCTGCGCACCACAATATCCGGCCGCACGCGCGAGGCGCTGAAGACGCGCCTCGCCACCGAGGAAGATGGCGAGGTGCGCGTCGCGCTGACGCGCTCGCTGCGCAATGTCGAATCGAGCCTCGCCATCGGCGAGAATCTCGGCGTCGTCTTTTCCGGCCTCAGCCTCGGCAGCATATTGCTGCTCGCCGCGCTCGGCCTCGCCATCACTTACGGGTTGATGGGCGTCATCAACATGGCGCATGGCGAGATGATGATGATCGGCGCCTATGCGACCTATGTCGTGCAAAATCTCTTCCGCGCGCATCTGCCCGATTATTTCCAATGGTATCTCGCCGCCGCTGCGCCGGTCGCCTTCCTCGTCGCCGCTCTCGTCGGCGTCGCCATAGAGCGCACGGTGGTCCGCTTTCTCTATGGCCGCGCGCTGGAGACATTGCTCGCCACCTGGGGCGTCAGCCTCATATTGATGCAGGCGGTGCGCAGCCTGTTCGGCGCGCAGAATGTGCAGGTCGAAAACCCCGCCTGGATGTCCGGCCGCGTCTTCGTCACCGACAATCTCGAGCTTCCCTATAATCGCATCGTCATACTGATCTTCTCGGTCGGCGTGCTGCTGCTGGTCTCCTTCCTGCTGGCGCGCACGCGCCTCGGCCTCTTCGTGCGCGCCGTCACGCAGAATCGCGGCATGGCGCGCTGCGTCGGCGTCGATTCCGCGCGCATCGACACAATGGCCTTCGCGCTCGGCTCCGGCCTCGCGGGCCTCGCGGGCGTCGCGCTATCGCAGGTCGGCAATGTCGGGCCCGATCTCGGACAGCATTATATCGTCGACAGCTTCATGGTGGTGGTGCTCGGCGGCGTCGGCCAGCTCGCGGGCGCCGTCTACGCCGCGCTCGGATTGGGCGTCGCCGGCAAGATTCTCGAGAATATGGCGGGCGCCGTGCTCGCGGAGATCGCTCTGCTGATCTTCATCGTCGTCTTCATACAAAAACGTCCGCAGGGCCTGTTCGCGCTCGGCGGCCGGCAGGCCGATTGAGTTAAAAGCATGCTCTACATCCCCCCTGCCCCATCGCTCGCCACGCGGCTCTTCGGCCTCAGCGGATGGCTCGGCTTCGCAGCCGCCGCGCTCGCGATCTTCGTCGCCGCGCCGCTCGCCAATCTCGTCGCGCCGGAGGGCTCCTTCCTCCATCTCTCCGACGCCTCGGTCGCGCTCATCGGCAAGCTCTTCTGCTACGCCATGCTGGCGCTGGCCATGGATCTCGTCTGGGGCTACGCCGGAATCCTCAGCCTCGGCCATGGCATATTCTTCGCGCTCGGCGGCTACGCCTTCGGCATGTATCTGATGCGCCAGATCGGCCAGGACGGCAGCTATCATTCCGATCTGCCCGACTTCATGGTCTTTCTCGATTGGAAGGCCTATCCCTGGTTCTGGAGCTTCACCGATCATTTCGCCTATTCCGCCGCGCTCGCCATTCTCGCGCCGGCGACGCTCGCCTTCGTCTTCGGCTATTTCGCCTTTCGCTCGCGCATCAAGGGCGTCTATTTCTCCATCATCACCCAGGCGCTCACCTATGCGATGATGCTGCTGTTCTTCCGCAACGAGACCGGCTTCGGCGGCAATAACGGCTTCACCGATTTCAAGCGCATATTGGATTATCCGCTGGCGACGCCGACGACGCGCATGATCCTCTTCACGCTGACCGGGGCCTTTCTTCTCGCGCTCATCCTCGTCTCGCGATTTCTCGTCTCCAGCAAATTCGGCCGCGTGCTCACGGCCATCCGCGACGCCGAGAGCCGCGTGATGTTCTGCGGCTATGACACGCTCTCCTACAAGCTCGCGATCTGGACCTTCTCGGCCGCGATCTGCGGACTGGCTGGCGCGCTCTATGTGCCGCAGGTCGGCATCATTAATCCGAGCGAAATGTCGCCGGCCGCCTCGATCGAGATCGCCATATGGGCGGCGGTCGGCGGGCGCGGCACACTGATCGGCCCGCTCATCGGCGCCTTTATCGTCAATGGCGCGAAGAGCTTCTTCACCGCCGCCATTCCCGAATATTGGCTGTTCTTCTTAGGGCTCCTCTTTGTGCTCGTCACTCTGCTGCTGCCCAAGGGCGTCATCGGCCTCCTCGACACGCTGGCCTCCTTCCGCAAGGAGCGCGCGCGATGATCGGCGAGCCCGATATCTCCAGCGGCGTCGCGCTCTATCTCGACGATGTGCAGGTCACTTTCGACGGCTATCGCGCGCTGCGCGGACTCTCTCTGTCGATCGACACGGGCGAGCTGCGCTGCATCATCGGCCCCAATGGCGCCGGCAAGACGACGATGATGGACGTCATCACCGGCAAGACGCGGCCGGATGTGGGAACCGTCTATTTCGGCCGCACGCTCGATCTGACCAAAATGAACGAGCCGCAGATCGCCGCCGCCGGCATCGGCCGCAAGTTCCAGAAGCCGACGGTGTTCGAGCATTTGACCGTGTTCGAAAATCTCGAGCTCGCGATAAAAGCGGACAAGAGCGTGCGCGCCTCGCTGTTCCGGCGTCTCACCAGCGAGCAGATCGACCGCATCGGCGAATTGCTGGAGACGGTCGAGCTCGCCGACAAGGCCAAGGAGCGCGCCGGCCTGCTCTCGCATGGGCAGAAGCAATGGCTGGAGATCGGCATGCTGCTCGCGCAGCGCCCGCTGCTGCTGCTGCTCGACGAGCCGGTCGCCGGCATGACCGATCACGAGACGAAGCGCACGGCCGAGCTGCTGCTGACGCTCGCGGGAAAGCATTCGATCATGGTGGTGGAGCACGATATGGAGTTCGTCGGCGCCATAGCGCGCAAGGTGACGGTGCTGCACGAAGGCGCCGTGCTCGCCGAAGGCCCGCTCAGCGAGGTGCAGAGCGATGAGCGCGTCATCGAAGTCTATCTGGGGCGCTAGGAACATGCTCGAAGTCAGCGGCCTGCATCAATATTACGGCAGCAGCCATATTCTGCGCGATGTCTCCTTCACCGCGCCCAAAGGCGCCTGCACCGTGCTGCTCGGACGCAATGGCGTCGGCAAGACGACGCTGCTGCGCAGCATAATGGGCGTCACGCCGATCCGCGGCGGCGCCGTGAGATTCAATGGCGAGGATATCTCCAAGCTCTCGCCCGATCGGCGCGCCGCGCGCGGCGTCGCCTATGTTCCGCAAGGCCGCGAGATTTTCTCCCGTCTCACAGTGGAGGAAAATCTGCTGATGGGCATGGCGGTGAAGCCCGCGCGCAAAGCCGCCAGAGTGCCGAGCGAAATCTATGAGATGTTTCCGGTGCTGAAGGAGATGCTGCGGCGGCGCGGCGGCGATCTCTCGGGCGGGCAGCAGCAGCAGCTCGCCATCGCCCGCGCGCTCGTCTCCGATCCCAAGCTCATCATTCTCGACGAGCCGACCGAGGGAATTCAGCCCTCCATCATCAAGCTCATCGGCGAGGTGATAAAGGGCTTGAGCAAGCGCGGCGATCTCGCCATTCTGCTCGTCGAGCAATATTATGACTTCGGCCGCGAGCTAGCGGACCATTACATGGTCATGTCGCGCGGGCAGATCGTCAAGCAAGGTCTCGGAGCCGATATGGACAAGGACAACATCAGGGATTTCGTGGCGTTGTGAACGGTCCTCAACGCGCGAGGGGCCGAATAGAATTGCGCTATGCGCAAATTCAGGGAGCGAGCCGGTTGCGACATCTGGCGCAGGAGGCGCCGCTGAGGGCGCTGTTTCCCGCCGTCGAGCCTCATGAGGCGCCCGAGGCGACGATCGTCAACACCGGCGGCGGAGTCGTCGGCGGCGATCGCTATGCGCTAGACATAGAAGTCGAGGCCGGCGCCGCCTTGACGGTCACGACACCCGCCGCCGAGAAAATCTATCGCTCCGCCGGCGAGGACGCCGAGATCGTCACGCATCTGCGCTGCGGCGCGGATGCGCGGCTGGAATGGCTGCCGCAGGAGACGATCCTCTTCGACGGCGCGCGGCTTCGCCGACGCATCGACATAGAGCTCGCGCCGAGCGCGCGCTTTCTCGGCGTCGAGACCATTTTTTTCGGCCGCCGCGCGAGCGGCGAATGGCTGAGCCATGGCGCGCTGCGCGACGCCTGGATGCTGCGGATCGACGGCAAGCCGGTGTGGGCCGACGCCATCGGCCTCGAGGGCGATATCGCCGCGCATCGCACCGCGCCTTTCGGAATCGGAGACGCCGCCGGCTATGCGACGATCGTCGTCGCCGGGCCGACCGTCGCAGAATTGCTGCCGCTGGCGCGCGATTGCGCGGCCGGCGCCGCGAGCCTCGTCAATGGAATCCTGCTGCTGCGCTTCCTCGAAGATGATGCGTCGCGGCTGCGTCTCATGCTCGTCGAGGCGCTGACGGCGCTGCGGCCTCTCGCGACGGGCGGGCGCGGCGGCGCGCCGCGCCTGTGGATGAATTGAAAAGCCGCGCCGGGGATGCGAGCCTGAAGGCTCGCGGTCCAAGGACCCGCGGCCAGGACCGCGAGCCTTCAGGCTCGCTCTTTAGATAGGCTGATGGGAGAAGGCGGAATGCATCTGACGCCGCGCGAAAAAGACAAGCTGCTCGTCGCCGTGGCGGCGATGGTGGCGCGCCGGCGCCTCGAGCGCGGCGCCAAGCTCAACTATCCAGAGGCGGTCGCGCTCATCACCGATTTCGTCGTCGAAGGCGCGCGCGACGGACGTTCGGTGGCGGAGCTGCGCACGCAGGGCGCCAGCGTGCTGACGCGCGAGCAGGTGATGGAGGGAGTGGCCGAGATGATCGAGGCGGTGCAGGTGGAGGCGACCTTCCCGGATGGCGTCAAGCTCGTCACCGTTCACGAGCCGATCCGATGATACCGGGCGAGATCATTCCCGCCGAGGGCGAGATCACCCTCAACGAAGGCCGCGCGACCCTCTCGCTCGCCGTCGCCAACACGGGCGATCGGCCGATTCAGGTCGGCTCGCATTATCATTTCGGCGAGACCAATAGCGCGCTGCAATTCGATCGCGCCAAGGCGCGCGGCATGCGGCTCGACATTCCCGCCGGCTCGGCGGTGCGCTTCGAGCCGGGACAGACGCGCATCGTCACGCTCGTTCCTTATGCCGGAGAGCGCGCGGTCTATGGATTCAATGGCGCGGTGATGGGACCACTGGAGGGGCGCGATGGCGAATAAGATTTCCCGGCGCGCCTATGCCGGAATGTTCGGACCGACGGTGGGCGACCGCATTCGCCTCGCCGATACGGAGCTGCTGATCGAGATCGAGCGCGACTGCACGATTTACGGCGAGGAGGTGAAGTTCGGCGGCGGCAAGGTCATCCGCGACGGCATGGGCCAGAGCCAGCGCTCCAATGCGGAAGGCGCGGTCGACACCGTCATCACCAACGCCGTGATCCTCGATCATTGGGGAATCGTCAAAGCCGATATCGGAATCGTCAATGGCCGCATCGCGCGCATCGGCAAGGCCGGCAATCCCGATGTGCAGCCGGGCGTCGACATCATCATCGGACCGGGCACGGAGATCATCGCCGGCGAAGGCCGCATCGTCACCGCCGGCGGCATTGACACGCACATCCATTTCATCTGCCCGCAGCAGGCGGAAGAAGCGCTGGCGAGCGGCGTCACCACAATGCTCGGCGGCGGCACAGGCCCGGCCGAAGGGACGAAGGCGACAACCTGCACGCCCGGCCCCTGGCATATGAAGCGCATGATGCAAGCGGCGGAGGGCTTGCCGGTCAATCTCGGCTTTTTCGGCAAGGGCAACGCCAGCCGGCCGCGCGCGCTCGTCGAAATGATCGAGGCCGGCGCCATCGGCCTCAAGCTGCATGAGGATTGGGGCTCCAGCCCGGCGGCGATCGATTGCGCGCTCTCGGTGGCGGATGAATATGACGTGCAGGTCACGCTGCATAGCGACACGCTGAATGAGAGCGGCTTCGTCGAGGCGACGATCGCCGCCTTCAAGGGCCGCACCATTCACGCTTTTCATACGGAAGGCGCCGGCGGCGGCCATGCGCCGGACATCATCAAAGTGGCGGGCGAGCCCAATGTGCTGCCCTCCTCCACCAATCCGACGCGGCCTTACACGATCAACACGCTCGACGAGCATCTCGACATGCTGCTCGTCTGCCATCATCTCGATCCGAAGATTCCCGAGGACATCGCCTTCGCCGAGAGCCGCATTCGCAAGGAGACGATCGCAGCGGAGGATATTCTCCACGATCTCGGCGCGCTCTCCATGTATTCCTCCGACAGCCAGGCGATGGGCCGCGTCGGCGAGGTCATCATCCGCTGCTGGCAGACGGCCGACAAGATGCGCCGCCAGCGCGGCAAGCTCGCCGGCGACGGCGCCGGCAATGATAATTTCCGCGCGCGCCGCTATGTGGCGAAATATACGATCAACCCCGCCATAGCGCACGGAATCGCCGATCTCGTCGGCTCGATCGAGCCGGGCAAGCTCGCCGATCTCGTGCTGTGGTCGCCGGCCTTCTTCGGCGTGAAGCCCGATCTCATATTGAAGGGCGGCAGCATTGCGATGGCGGCGATGGGCGATCCCAACGCCTCCATTCCGACGCCGCAGCCCGTGCATTATCGGCCTATGTTCGCCGGCTTCGGCCGCAGCCTCACGCAGAGCTGCGTCACTTTCGTCAGCCGCGCCGCGCGGGAGGCGTCCATCGCGCAGAAATACGGACTCGAGCGGCCGCTGCATGTCGTGACCAACACGCGCGGCGGCATTTCCAAGCGCAGCATGATCCTCAATGACGCGACGCCCAAGATAGAAGTCGACGCGCAGACTTACGAGGTGCGCGCCGACGGCGAGCTGCTGACCTGCGAGCCCGCGACCGTGCTGCCGATGGCGCAGCGCTATTTCCTGTTTTGAGGAGGCGAAGATGCGTGCAGCGAGCAGGCTCCCTGCCGGAAGCTGGGACAAGGGGCGAGAACGCGGGACCGCGACGCTGGATTGGGACGAGCGTCATCGCCGGCGCCGCAGCCTGACCAGCGATCAGGGCGAGGCGTTCCTGCTCGATCTCGCCGAGGCTGCGCGGCTCGGCGAGGGCGACGGGCTCGCGCTCGAGGACGGCTCGGTGATCCGCGTCGTCGCCAAGCCGGAGCCGGTTCTGGTGATAGAAGCGGGAACGGCGGGCCTCGCGCGGCTCGCCTATCATCTCGGCAATCGCCATCTCGCCATTCAGATTTTCGCGGATCGGCTCATCATTCGAGAGGATTCCGTCATCGCCGACATGGTCGAAGGCTTGGGCGGAGTCGTCACGCGGATCGACCTGCCCTTCGATGCGGAGAATGGCGCCTATGGCGGGCATTCCGCGCATGGCCACAATCATCATAATCACGATCATCATCGCCATGACCATCACGCGCACGACCATGGACATGGCTGAGCCGCGCGACTGGCTGCTGTCGCTGCTGACGTTCCTGTCGCCGGCCTATCCTGTCGGCGGCTTCGCCTTTAGCCATGGATTGGAATGGGCCGTGGAAACAGGCGACGTCGGCGACCGCGGTAGCCTCGAAGCCTATATTGGCGCAACTCTGGAAATAGGTGGCGGCTGGTGCGATCTCGTCTTTCTCGCCGCCGCTTGGCGCGCGGCCCGCGCCGATAACGCGGACGCGCTGGACGAGATCGCGGATCTTGCCGCCGCCTGGCGCTCGAGCGCGGAGACGGCTCTGGAGTCGCGCCATCAAGGCGCGGCCTTCGCGCGCGCGACATGCGCCGCTTTTCCCGGCTCGCCGCTCGATGCGCTCGCCGCGCGGCGCGACGGCGAGATCGCCTTTCCCGTCGCCGTCGGCGCGGCGGTCGTGGATGCGCCGCTGGACGCCGCTCTGCGCGCCTATGCTCACGCTTTCGCCGCCAATCTCGTCTCGGCCGGCGTGCGGCTCATTCCGCTCGGCCAGACCGATGGGCTGCTGGCGCTCGCCACGCTCGCGCCTGTCGTCATGCGCGCCGCGCGCGCCGCCGAGACGACGCCGCTCGATAGGCTCGCCACCACCGCCCTGCGCATAGACATCGCGTCCATGCGCCATGAAACGCAATATACGAGGCTGTTCCGCTCATGACCGCCCCCCATTCTCCCCACGGCCCATTGCGCGTCGGCGTCGGCGGTCCGGTCGGCTCCGGCAAGACGGCGCTGATGGATCGGCTCTGCAAGCTCCTGCGCGATAAATATCGCCTCGCCGCCATCACCAATGACATCTATACGAAGGAGGACGCCGAATTCCTCACCCGCTCCGGCGCGCTCGCGCCAGAGCGCATCGTCGGCGTCGAGACCGGCGGCTGCCCGCATACGGCGATCCGCGAGGACGCTTCCGCCAATTTGGCCGCCGTCGCCGAGATGAACCGCAAATTCCCCGATCTCGATCTCATTCTCATCGAGAGCGGCGGCGATAATCTCGCCGCGACCTTCAGCCCCGAGCTCGCCGATATCACCATCTACGTGATCGACGTCTCCGCCGGCGACAAGATTCCGCGCAAGGGCGGCCCCGGCATCACGCGCTCGGACCTTCTCGTCATCAATAAAATCGATCTCGCGCCTCTGGTCGGCGCCTCGCTCGAGGTGATGGATCGCGACGCGCGCCGAATGCGCGGCGAGCGGCCCTTCGTCTTCGCCAATCTGAAGGAGAATATCGGGCTCGACACGATCGCCGGCTTTATCGAGCGCATGGGCGGCCTGATCCGCGCCGAGGCGCGGTGAGCCGCGGCCTCACGCCTGCGCCACGAAGACCTGATTGCGGCCGCCGGATTTCGCGGCGTAGAGCGCCTTGTCTGCGGCCTCTTTCAGCTCGGAGAGATCGCTCGTCTCCTGGCCGGACAGCGCGATGCCGACGCTGACGGATGACAATCCGTCGCCGAGCGCCGCCGCCGCGGAGCCATAGGCGGAACGAATGCGCTCGGCCACGGCGACGGCGCGCACGCTATCGACCCGCGTCAGCAGCAGCGCGAACTCATCGCCGCCGATGCGCGCGAGAAAATCCTCGTTGCGAATGCTCTTGGCCGCCACCTCGCCGAAAGTGGTCAGCGCGCGATCGCCCATCGAATGGCCGAAGCTGTCATTGATCGCCTTCAGCCGATCGAGATCGAAAATCAGCAGCGCCGAATCGCCCTGGCCGCGCGAGCTGCGAATCACCGCATCGGCGTTATGATCGAAGCTGCGCCGATTGGAGAGGCCGGTCAGCGGATCGGTCGCCGCCATGAATTTTTGCCGCGCGACCGCCCGCTCCTTGGTCACTGCCAGCAGAGCGAAGCCCATCAGCAGCCCATAGCTCACGGATTCCAGCGCGACGGAGATGAAGAAGGGCTTTGGATCGAAAGGAGCGCCGCGCGCCATCAGCATGACGACGATGACCGCCACCACGGCCCCGAAGCACGCATGCGCAGCGGCGAGCGCGATCGTCGCCTGCTGCGTGCGCGTCCTGTGCCGACGCACTGACGAGAATTCGTCGGCGAGCAGAAACGCATAGACGGCCGAAATTGCGCAGCGGTCGACGATGCGAACCGAATCGACGCTCAGCGAGAAGAAGAGCAGCCAGATCGCGCCGCCGGCCAGCACGAGCCGCATGTCCACGGGACGGCCGTTGAAAACCCGCGACCCACCCCAGACGAGGCCGATGCCCCACAAAGTGAGCGCATTGCCGAGGCCGATCGCGAGCAGCGGAGAGGATTCGCGCAAGGATAGCAGAGCGACGCCCAGGCTGATCATGAGCTGCGCCGCGCACCACCAGCGATATTCCGCGGCCTCGGGATCCTCGCGCCAGACGAGATAGAGAAAGGCGCCGAGAACCGCGAACACGGCAGAATTCATCAGCAGCAAGGTCGGGAGACAATCCGCCATGGTCACACGATCCGCATGAGTCTTTCCGACCGGCTCCGCCATGCGAATGGAAAACGCATATGAGCGAGGCGGCCGAAAAGCGAGCGCTGTTGAAACAGACTGCGCGAATTGGAGCGGGCGATGGGAATCGAACCCACGACATACAGCTTGGGAAGCTGTCGTTCTACCACTGAACTACGCCCGCGTACCGCCTGAAGACAGCTATTCCTATAGGGTTTTTCCGCTCTGTGGGCAAGGTGGGACAATTTTTCCGGCGGGGGAAAACACAGCGCCGTCCGAGCGCGCTTTCGGCGGGAAATCCGCGAGAATCCGCACCGCCGCCGCAGCAGCGCCGGCCTGCGCCGCGGCCGAAAGGGGCGCGCCCGGCGCGAAGCTCACCCCCTCGATCGTGAACAGAACGCAAACAGGCGGAAGCGCGCCGAGCGCGTGTGCGAGGCCGATCGCCTCGGCGAGGCCGAAGCCATGGCTCGACCAGCCGAGATCGAGCGACAGCGGCGCGCCCTCGGCGGCGAGATCGAAACGCCTGACCGTCCCGGCCGGCGCGCCGGAGAAGGATGCGTCGACGATGATCGCCTCCCCGGCCCCCTCCAGCGCCGTGAGGATGGAGCCCGCCTCGCCGCGGCATTCCACGACGTCCTGCACGGCCGATTCGCGCAACAGCGCGGCGACGCGGGGGCCGGCCCCGTCATCGCCGCGATCGGGATTGCCGACGCACAGGAGGATGCGGCGCCCCAAGATCAGCCCCGATCGATATCGAGCCGCAGAAAATGCGTCGAGCAGGAGATGCAGGGATCGTGATTGCGGACCGTCTGCTCGCAGCGATGGCGAAGCTCGTCCTCCGGCAGATGCAGAAAGGCGCCGGTGAGGCGCTTCAGATCCTCCTCGATCATCGCTTGATTCTGCGAGGTCGGCGGGGTGATGACGGCGTCCGCGATGGTTCCGTCCGCCTCCAGCCGATAGCGGTGATAGAGCATGCCCCGCGGCGCCTCTGTGGCCGCATGGCCATGGCCGGCGCGCGGCTCGATCGCGATGCAGGAGACATCGGGCTCCTCATAGCGCGCGATGATGCGCAGCGCCTCGTCCAGAGCATAGACCGTTTCGATCGCACGCACGATGATGCTGCGATAGGGATTGACGCAGACGGCCTCGAGGCCGGCCTCCCTCGCGGCCTGCTTCGCCAGCGGAGACAGCACATCCGCATTGAGCGCATAGCGCGCGAGCGGGCCGACCAGATAGGGCGCGTCGCAATGGCGCATGCGCGCATGCAGCGCGGTCGAGCGCTGGACGTGGAACTCCTCGAAATGCGCCTCGAAATCGCGCGCGGCGATGTCGAGCCCGCGACTCGACACGATGCGGCCCTCGTTGAAAGGATATTCGTCCCCATGGCGCAGCGACACGAAGACGTAGTCGCGCGCGCAATCGGGAAAATCCAATCCGGCGACGAAGCGCGCGACCTCCAGCGCCTGTTCCAGCGCGCGCTCCAACCGCTCCGCCAGCGCGCGCAGCTCGCGCTTGCGCGGCGTGCGATAAAAGCCGCCGACGCGCACATTGATCGGATGAATCTCGCGCCCGCCGACCAGCGTCATGATCTCATTGCCGACCTTTTTGATCGCGAGCCCGCGCCGCACGATATCGCCATGATCGCGCGCCATGTCGACGCCGCCGGCATAGCCGAGAAAATCCGGCATATGCAGCATATGCACATGCAGCATGTGACTCTCGATCCATTCGCCGCAATAGAGCAGGCGCCGCAGATCGCGCAGCGGCCCCGTCACAGCGACGCCGAGCGCATCCTCCATCGCATGCACGGCGCTCATCTGATAGGCGACGGGACAAATGCCGCAGATGCGCGCGGCTATGTCCGGCGCCTCGGTGAAGGCGCGCCCGCGCATCAGCGCCTCGAAAAAGCGCGGCGGCTCGAAAATAGTCAGCGCCGCGCTCTGCACGACGCCATCGCGCAGCACGATCTCGAGCCCGCCCTCGCCTTCCACGCGCGCCAGCGCGCCGACCGAGATGGTTCTACTCGTCATGGCGCTCGCTCTCCTCGCGAAAGGCCTCCGCCTGCGCGTTGAATGTGCGATAGACGCGCCGCAACGCGTCCTCATCCATGCCGAGCGCGGAGAGACGCGCGCTCAGCGATGGCGCATTGGGCGTTTCGGCGGGACCGAAGCAGCCATAGCAGCCGCGATCATACGATGGACACAGGGCGCCGCAGCCCGCATGGGTGACGGGGCCGAGACAGGGCGTCCCCTGCGCGACCATGACGCAGACATTGCCTTTCAGCTTGCATTGCAGGCAGACGCTATGCGACGGGGTCGCCGGCTTGCGGCCGGCGAGAAAGCTCGAGATCACCTCGATCAGCTGGCCCTTGTCGATCGGACAGCCACGCAGCTCGAAATCGACCTTCACATGATCGCTGATCGGCGTCGATGTCGCCAGCGTATGGATATAATCCGGCCGCGCATAGACGATCGACGCATAGTCGCGCACATCGGCGAAATTGCGCAGCGCCTGTATGCCGCCGGACGTCGCGCAAGCGCCTATGGTGACGAGCGCGCGCGAGCGACGCCGCACATCCTGTATGCGCTCGGCGTCATGCGGCGTCGTTATCGAGCCCTCGACGAGCGAGAGATCGTAATTGCCGCGGATCGGAGCGCGCGTCGCCTCTGGAAAATAGGCGATGTCGAGCGCCTCTGCGACGGCGAGCAGCTCGTCCTCGCAATCGAGCAGGCTGAGCTGACAGCCATCGCAGGAAGCGAATTTCCATACGGCGAGCCGCGGCGGCGTCCGATGCCCGGTCATACTCAGATTTCCTTCTTCCCGATGAGACCGCGCAATTGCGAATAGGGAAACACCGGCCCGTCGCGACAGATGAAGACCGGCCCGAATTGGCAATGGCCGCACCAGCCGATCGCGCATTTCATATTGCGCTCCATGGAGAGATAGATACGCTCTTGCGCGACGCCCCTCTCGAGCAGCGCATTGGCGACGAAGCGCATCATGATCTCCGGTCCGCAGAGCATGGCGAGCGCATTGGCGGCGTCGAATTGCGCACGCGACAGCAGAGTCGTCACCACGCCGACATTGCCGCACCACTCGCCGCGCGCATGATCGACCGTCGCCTCCACCTCTATGTCGAGCCGCCCGCGCCAGGCTTCCAGCTCGTCGCGAAAGAGAATATCCGCCGGGCTACGCGCGCCGAACAAAAGAAGGATGCGGCCGTATTTCTCGCGCTCGGCGAAGAGCCGATAGAGCGCCGGCCGCAGCGGCGCGAGGCCGAGCCCGCCGGCGACGACGATCACATCGCGACCCTCCGCTTCGCGCATCGGCCAGCCGCGCCCGAAGGGTCCGCGCAGGCCGATCGGCTCGCCCACATGCAGCTCTTTGAGCGCGCGAGAGACGGCGCCGACGGCGCGGATCGTATGAATGAGCCGCGTGCGATTCGCAGGATCGCCGCTGACGCTTATCGCCGCCTCGCCGACGCCGAAAGCAGTGAGCATGTTGAATTGCCCCGGCGCGAAATCGAAAGCGCCGCCCTCTATCTCGAGGGTCACGACATCCGCGATCTCGCGCTTTCGCCTCACGACTCGCGCGACACGCGGAATCATGGGATCGGCGACGCTCGCCGCGGAAAATGCATCAGTCATGGGCGCCATAAATGTCGATCATCTGCATTCGCGCGGCCTGCAATCGCTCGACCAGCGGCGGCATGAAGCGCTTCATCATGTCATAGCCGAGCCGTGGATCGGCCTCGCTCTTGCGGCGCAGGCAGGCGGCGTCGACGGCGATGGCGCGCACCTGCTCGATCGCGCGCGCGTCATAGGTCCAGCGATAGGGCGGAACGAGCCAGGAGAGGCCGCAGAGCTCGCCCTCATGCAGCGTCTGCACGGTGACGGCGCCGCGGGCCGGATCGCGCAGCTCTATGGCGACGCTTCCATTGCGCAGCAGAAAGAACCAATCGGCGCTGTCGCCTTCGTGAAAGAGATATTGCCCCGGATCGAAGCGCGCATTTTTCGCGCAGCCGGAGACGAGCGCGACGAAGCCCGCATCCATGCCGGCGAAAAAACGATGCTCTTGGACGATGCGCTCGATGCTCTCGATCATGTCGCGCCTTTCTGCGCGTCGCTCTCGCGAATGGCGCGCGCTTCCTCCGTTATATCAATGCCGACGGGACACCAGACGATGCAGCGTCCGCAGCCGACGCAGCCGGAGCTTCCGAATTGGTCATGCCAAGTCGAGAGCTTATGCGTCATCCATTGGCGATAGCGCGATTTGACGCTTTGGCGCACGCTGCCGCCGTGAATATAGGAAAAATCCAGCGTGAAGCAGGAATCCCAGCGCCGCGAGCGCTCGCTCTCGAGGCCTGTGAGATCGCTCGCATCCTCGACGCTGGTGCAAAAGCAGGTCGGGCAAACCATTGTGCAATTGGTGCAGGCGAGGCAGCGCGCCGCGACATCGTCCCAGCGCGGATGCTCGAGATTGCGCGCGAGCAATTCCCGCACATCGCCGGCCTCGAGACTGCGGCCCATATTCTCGGCCGTATGCGCGAGAATAGCCTCCGCCTCCTCGGTCTCGCTCGTGCTCGCGGCGCGATGCGGCAGAGAGTCGAGAAGCGCCCTCCCCGCCTCTGTGCCAATCTCGACGAGAAAGGAGCTTCCGGCGACGATCTCTGTGAGCGCTATATCGAAGCCAATGGTCGCCTTCGGCCCCGTATTCATCGAGACGCAAAAGCAGGCGCCGCCGGCGACGCCGCAATTTACCGCGACGATGAAGACGTCCTCGCGCCGCGCGCGATAATGCGAATCGGCGTAATCGCCGCCGAGGAACACGCGGTCTTGAATGGCGATGGCGTGCAGCTCGCAGGAGCGCGCGCCGATGAAGGCGAATTTCTCGGCGCGCTCGGGCTCGGCCTCGACGCGCAGCTCGTCGCCCTCGCGTTGCGCGCGCCACAGGCGGAGCACGGGCGGGTGCAGCAGCTTTTTCCAGGATTGCGGGCCGACGACATAGCCGAACAAAGCTTCGTCATTGCGGCGCGTCAGCCGATAATGGCCGCCATCCTGCTCATCGCCGACTCCGCGCGGCAGATCATCCAGCGTGGCGATCTCGTCATAGACGATCGCCTCGTCGCGCACGGTCGGGCCGATGAGCGCATAGCCGCGCGCGCGAAGCGCCTCGAGCAGAGCCTCGAGGCCGGCGGCGTCGACGATGGAACGGGCTTCGGCCATGCCTTTGTCCATTGTCTCGAATCTAGCGTTCGAAATGCGCGCGTCTTCATTGCGGGCGAAGCCGAGCGCTGCGCCACGGCTCGCATGACGCTCCGCCGACGCGGCGGAGCGCTCTTTGATCTCATCGAATTATTGCAGTTTCCCGACAAAAAGCGAGGCGGCGCGCTGTCGCGCTCACGGCGCCTTGAAATGCTTGGAGAGCTTCAGCTCCTGCCCCTGGTAATTAGAGACGCCGCCCTGGCCGTAGAGAATCTTCGGCTCGGCGGCCATTTGCTCATAGACGAGCCGGCCGATGACCTGCCCATCCTCCAAGATAAAGGGCACGTCATGGCTGCGCACTTCCAGCACGGCGCGGCTGCCCGGCAGGCCTTGCGCGCCATAGCCGAAGCCGGGATCGAAAAAGCCGGCGTAATGCACGCGGAACTCACCCATTGCAGGGTCGATCGCCATCATCTCGGCCGAAAGATGGGAGGGAATGCGGATGCGCTCGCGCGAGGCGAGAATGTAGAACTCGTTCGGATCGAGGATGAGCTTGCCGCGACGCGGCGCGAGACGCTCCCAATAATCCTCTATGGCGTAATGATCGATGCGATCGACATCGATCACATCCGTATGCTTTTGCGCGCGATAGCCCACGACATCGCCGAGCCCGTCCAGCGCGACGCGCAAGATCACGCCGTCGCGCAGCGTCAGCTCGCCATCTGCGAGCGGCACGCGGGCGTGCTCGGCCGCGAGCGCGGCGTCGGAGAGCGTCGTCTCGCCGGCGGCGGCGCGGCGGCGCAGGCGCAGCTGATCGAGCCGCGAGCCCTGCCGTGCGCGCACGCTGAAGCTGCGCGGCGAGACCTCCGCATAGAGCCGCCCGCGATAGCCGGCCGCGACATGGTCGAAAATCTCCGTGTCGTCGGTGATGAGGCGGGTGAAGATGTCGAGCCGCCCGGTCGAGCTCTTGGGATTGGCGACGCCGGAAACATCCTCGGGCAGATTCAGGCTCTCGAGCAGAGGAATCACATAGACGCAGCCGCGCTCCAGCACCGCGCCGGCGCCGCGCAGATCGATCTCGTCATAGGTCAGCTCGGCGAGCAGCGCCTCGACGCTGCGGCGCTTGCCGGGCAGAAAGCTGGCGCGGACGCGAAAGGCCGTCGGACCGAGGCGCAGATCGAGGCTCGCCGGCTGATGCTGGCCCTCCTCGATCGGCAGCGTCGCGACGATCGCGCCGGAAGCCGCCAATTCACGAATCTGCTCGCAGGAGAGCACGCCATGGGCGGCGGACGCCATCGAAACTCCTATCACAACGGTTCTGTCGTCGCGGGACCTTACACGCCCGACGCCATCGTGTTCTAGTGGCGACCAAATCAGCGAGCCGCAAGGATGCGCCGCGGACGCCGGCCAGTGTTGACTTGGCCGCGTCCTTCGGTTCATTCTGTTAAACGAACGCGTGGTTCTTTGAGCCGGCCGGCTTGCCGCCACGTAAAACAAGGCGCTAAAAGGCCGGGTTTCCTCGTGAAATCCGCTTTTTGTCGCCGTGGCGCGCTCCCGCGCGCTGCAGGGGAGACCAAAGTTGAGCGACGACGAGAAGAAACTGCGCCCCGCGACACGGCTCGTGCATGGCGGGGGGCTGCGCTCGCAATTCGGCGAGCTGTCCGAGGCGATGTTCCTCACGCAGAGCTTTGCCTACCCCACAATGGAGGCCGCCGAGGCGCGCTTCAAGGGCGAGGACCCGGGCTTCATCTATTCGCGCTTCTCCAATCCGACCGTCGCAATGTTCGAGCAGCGCATGTGCCTGCTCGAGGGGGCCGAGGCGGCGCGGGCCACGGCGAGCGGAATGGCCGCCGTCACCGCCGCGCTGCTGGCGCAGCTGCGCGCCGGCGATCATATCGTCGCGGCGCGGGCGCTGTTCGGCTCCTGCCTCTATGTGGTGGAGGATCTGCTGCCGCGATTCGGCGTCGCCTCGACCTTGGTCGATGGGGCCGATCTCGCGCAATGGAAGGCCGCGGTCCGCAAGGAGACCAAGCTCTTCTTCCTCGAGAGCCCGACCAATCCCGGTCTCGAGGTCTATGACATTCGCGCCATCGCCGATATCGCCCATGAGGCGGGCGCGCGGCTCGTGGTCGACAATGTCTTCGCCACGCCTCTGCTGCAAAAGCCCTTCGAATTGGGCGCCGATGTCGTCGTCTATTCGGCGACCAAGCACATAGACGGCCAGGGCCGCTGCCTCGGCGGCGTCATTTTGGCGTCGCAGGCGCTGATCGAGGAGAATATCCATAATTTCCTGCGCCAGACCGGGCCGGCTCTGTCGCCCTTCAACGCCTGGACCATGCTGAAGGCGCTGGAGACATTGCCTCTCCGCATCGCGCAGCAGACGGCGAGCGCGGCGCGGATCGCCGATTTCCTCGCCGAGCAGAAGGAGATCGCCCGCGTTCTCTATCCTTTCCGCGCCGATCATCCGCAGGCGGAGCTGGCGCGGCGGCAGATGACGGGCGGCGGCACGCTGGTTACCTTCGACGTGGCGGGCGGCAAGGCGGCGGCCTTCCGCCTCGCCAACGCGCTGAAAATCGTCAAGATTTCCAATAATCTCGGCGACGCCAAGAGCCTTGTCACCCATCCGGCGACGACGACGCATCAGCGGCTGACGCCAGAGGCGCGGGCGCTCATCGGCGTCGGCGATGGGCTGCTGCGTCTCTCGGTCGGGCTCGAGGATACGGATGATCTCCTCGACGATCTGGCGCGCGGCCTTTCCGCCGCGCGCGGCTGAACGGTCAGAACTGGCCGAATTTCGCGCGGCGCTCGAGGTCGATGAGGCGGCCGCTGCGCCGCGCGGCGATCACGGGCGCCGGCGATGGCGCAGGCTCCGGCTCGGCTTGCGGGATCGCGACCGGGACGATCGCCCCGCGCGTCTCGAACACGCCGAAGGCGCGGCGCTCGCCAGCGAGCGTGCGCAAAAACTCGCGAAAGAATGCGCCGACCCCGGCGCGATCGCTCATTGAAAGTCGAAACACTGTTTCCCCTCCCCGCGCCGTTTTGGCGACGCATCGTCTTTTCGAAGCGATGATCGACGCCCGCTCCCGCGGACGGTCGAATTCGGTTGGAAAATCAGATGGAGAGAGGCGGCGCCCGCGCGCGCCGCGCATGATCCGGGGCGAAAACAACGGCGCGCGCGACCGGCGTCGGCCATTGCGCCGCCGCCCAGTCGGACGAGACGACGCCGGAGACTTCCGGCCGCGCCGCCAATGGTCCCCCGCCGCCGCAACAAAGGGCGCAGAGATCGCAAAGTCCGGGGCCGACATCGGCATGGCCGATCGGAGCGGCCGAGGCCGCGCCGGAGGCGTCGGCGACGGTCGCGCAAATCTGCCCCGGGACGAAGGCGGAATGGGCGAGCCCTGCCGTCGCGGGCGCGAGGGCCTGAACGGCCAGCGCCAACGAAAACAGCAATATGCTCGTCAAATTCCGACGCATGAAAGCTCCTGCCCGCGATGAGGGGCGAGTCTGTCGCAATTCGCCCCGCGGGGCAAGAGAGCGAGCGGCGGGGAATGTGATGCGCCGCAGCATCCCCTCCCCCGCCGTCCTCGCGCATTCGGCTATTTCGCGCCGAGCTTCACATCGGAGAACATGCCCGAAGCCGGACCGCCGAAGTCGTATTTCAGACCGAGGAAATAGGTCCGCTGCGGATAGGGGTTCGGATTGACGTAATACTTCCAGCGGCCGATGTTGTCGATACCGGCGTTGAGCGTCCACTCCTTGCTGATCTTATAGGTCGCCTTGGCGTCGAAGACGAGATATTCGCTGTCCACGCTGCCGTAATTATTATGGTTGTAGTCAGAGTTGTTGAGGCTGACGAATGCCGCGGAGCCGTAACGCATGCCGGCGGCGATCGAAAACTCTTCGGTCGGCGCATAGGAGGCGACGGCGCGGATGCGGATGCGCGGAATGCGCGGATATTGCATCCCCTGCACCCAGGGCTGCTGATAGTCGGACACGATCTTGGCGTCGGTGAAGGTCACGCTGCCGTTGAAGTCGAGACCCTTCCAAACAATGTCCTTCAGCACGACGGCGCCTTCCACGCCGCGGAAGATCGCCTTGCCGACATTGGAGTTCTGCGACACGGAGACGCCGGTGGTGAAGTCGGTCTGCGAGAGGATCGCGTTCCAGCGATGGTCCATGAACAGCGAGATGCGCGGACGCGCCTCGCCGATGAGGCCGCCGAACACGTCCTGCGTCACATATTCGCCGGTCAGATCATAGGAGGTGCCGCTCTCCGGCTGCAGCGTCGGATTGCTGATCGAGACGGAGTTGGGACCCGAGATGTTCTGGAACAGCTCGAGCACGGTGGGGAAGCGATAATAGCGCCCGACCGAGCCGCGCAGCGTGAGATCGGGGAAGACCTGATATTCGATCGCCGCCTTGGGCGAGAAGGTCGGCTTGAAAACCGCCGGCAAAGTCGGCGGCGTGACCAGCATGGGCGGCCAGCCGGCGATGCCCGGCGCATAATTCTGGCCGAGCGTGTTGTTGACGCCGCCGAAGGCGCTCCAGAATTCCTGGCGCCCGCCCAATGTCACTTTCCATTTGGGCGCGAGCCACCAGACGTCTTGCAGATAGAGCGCCTTGGTCTCGGTCTTGCCGAGGTTTATCGCCTGGATGGAATTGTAATAATTGTCGGTGAAGACATTGGTGTTGGTCTGCGTCTGGGCCAGCGAGTAAATGTCCCAATGCGCGCCGACCGAGACTTCGTGCCGGCCGAAGTCCGTCCATTCGGGACGCCAGATTCCGCGAATGTCGAGCGTGTGCCAGAAGCTGCCCGTCAAATTGACGTTCGAGCCCCGCGGATTGATCGAATAGGAGGTTCCGGCGGCGTTGGGCAGCAGGCCATAGGCGCGCGCCGTATTATTGTAGTCGCGCAGATAATTGTAAGAGGTTCCAGAGATATCGAAGTCGAAGACGCCCTTGGTGTCCGACTTCAAGGACAGCGCCTGCATCAGATGCGAGGCGTTGCCATGGCTCGGATTGACGGTGAAGGGAAAGACGGCGTTGCCGACCTGCACATTGCCGTTCTGCGTGTTGTAGATCGGCACGCCATTGGCGTCGCGAATATAGGTTGTCGGAGTCGTATCGTCGATCAGCGACCAGAAGCCGAGCTGATAAGCAGCGTGGATTTTGGGCGCGAGCTCGTAGTCGAGCTTGATCTTGCCCATATGCTGCTGGGAATGGTCGGCCTGATTGGCGCCGCCGACGAAGCGCGGATTGCCCGCCTGATCGATATCGGCGTAACCGCCGAAAATCGGCGTTCCGCTCACCTTTCCCGTCCTGACGTTGCCGCCGGGGAAAGTCTGCGACTGGCCTTGCGCGTCGAGCCGATCATAGCTGACCCAAAAGGAGAGATCGTTGATCTTGTGGCCGACGAGAAGATTCATGTCGCCAGCGAGATTGGTCTCCTTAGAGCCATAGAGCGAATAGGGCTGCAGGCCGGCGTTGCCGGAGAAGTGAAACTCGAAATTCTCCGGCATGCGCGTCGTGATCGTCATCACGCCGCCCATGGAGTTGCCGGGATAGAGCGCCGAGAAAGGCCCATAGATGAGATCGATGCGATCGATCTCGGTGGGCGACACCATGCCCCAGCGCGGCGCGGTGCTGAATGTGTTGCCGAACAGATTCGAGAGCAGAACGTTGTCGGCGTAGACGAGGTTCTGCGCTCCGGCGATCGGCGTGTTGACGCGCGTCTGCAATATGCCGTTGCGATCGCCGATGAAGCGCTCGCGCACCAGCACGCTCGGCAGATATTTCATCGTCTCGGCCGTGGTCATCACATTGACCGTGCGGTCGATGTCGGCGCGGGTGACGCTCTCCACCACGGCGGGGATGTTCTCGGGTATGGCGCGACGGACCGGGGCCGCCGCCGGAGCCGGCCCCTGTCCCTCGGCGCCGTTCTGGACGCCAGCGATATCGATGCCGGGAAGCGCCTCCTGCGCCCGCGCCGTCGCGGCGGCGAGCGAGAAGGCCAGCGCGCAGGCGGAGGCGCCGCGCAGCAGATGACGATGATTCATTTTTTTCCTCCTGCGCCTTCGGACGGGCGCTTTCGGACCTGTCGCGGCCACGGCTCTCTCGAGGGCCGGCGCGCGCAGTCTCGACGATGACGGGAATGCTGATGGCGCGCGTTCCAGCAAAAGCGCCATGCGCTTTGGCGAAACGCCTCACGGGCTCACGCCGCCGGCCAAAGGGCCGCAGCGTTATCGCTTCAGGAGATGCCGGGGGGCGCGCGGGCGCGTTGCGCCTGGGGGAGACTGAAGCCGAGCCCAATGCGCGCGCCGAATGTCCAATCCGCCTCGGCGACGCTGCGCCGGTCCAGCGCATGGCCCGAGACGGAGAAAAGAAGGAAAGGTGAGAAGCCGGCGAGGCAGCTCTGACAGGAGATGCAGGCGCCGGCGTCCCTGTGGCCGCCGACCGGCCCGCGGCGATCGGCGGTTCCGTCGATCGCCGCGCAGTAGGCGGCGTCCCCACGTCCATGCGCGGTCGCCGGCGAAGCGCCGAGCGCATAGGCCGCGCTCAGCGCCTGAAGCGCCAGAGCGACAGCCGCCAATAAGCCGCGGAGAGAAAATCGACGCATCGCCACCTAGCCGTCGGGAAAGGCTCTTTCCTGCGGCAGAAGCTACGCGCAGCCGAAAGCGTGGGCAATCGAGCCGATACGCCGCCGAGGAGCTTTTCCTTGACCCGTGTCAATTATGTCACAGATTTTGCTACGCGGAGAGGGCTCGGCGCCGGCTTTCACCAGTGGGCGGCGACGCATTCCACATTTCCCTTCGGCGCGATGCGTCCTAGAGTAGGCCCCATGTATATAGCCATCACAAGAGACATTCAGGTCACTGCTCTGCCGGACTTTCTCCATGAGCAGTCGGACCCCGCCAACGATCGCTTCGTCTGGTCCTACACGATCGAGATCGCCAATCTCGGCAAGGAGCGCGTCCAACTCCTGTCACGTCACTGGATCATCATCGACGCGTACGGGCGCAAGGAAGAGGTGAAGGGACCGGGAGTGGTCGGCGAGCAGCCGGTTCTCGAGCCCGGCGAGACGTTCCGCTACGCCTCGGGCTGTCCGCTCACGACGCCCTCCGGACTGATGAAGGGAAGCTACACGATGATCACCCCCCACGGCGAGACCTTCGACATAGAGGTGCCGGCCTTCTCGCTGGACAGCCCGCTCTCCAAGCCGACGCTGAACTGAGCCAGGCGCATGTCGGGCGACATTTCGACGATCGAGCGCGCGATCGAGCTGACCGGACGGCTCGTCGCTTTCGACACGGAGAGCTCCAAATCCAATCTGGCGCTCATCGATTTCGTCGAATCCTATTTGCGCGCGCAGGATGTGCCCTGCATTCGCGCGCCCAACGCGACGGGCGACAAGGCGGCGATCTTCGCGACGATCGGCCCGCCGATCGCCGGGGGCGTGGTGCTTTCGGGCCATACGGATGTGGTGCCGGTGACGGGCCAGAGCTGGACCGCCGATCCCTTCACCCTGCGTCGCGAGGGCGACCGGCTGCTCGGCCGCGGCGCCGTCGATATGAAGGGCTTCGGCGCCGTCTGCCTCGCCATGATTCCCGAGTTCAAGGCGGCGGGGCTCACGCGGCCGATCCACATCTTCCTCAGCTATGACGAGGAGACGACCTGCCTCGGCCCGCTCGATCTCCTGGGGCGCCTCGGCTACGACCTGCCGCGTCCGGCCGCCGCCGTCATCGGCGAGCCGACTTCCATGCAGGTGGCCGACGCCCATAAGAGCGTGACGACCTTCGTCACCAGGGTCCGCGGCTATGAGATTCATTCCGCCAATCTGCATCGCGGCGTCAGCGCCGTGCATGTCGCTCTGCTGCTCGGCGCGGAGCTGCTGCGAATCGGCGAGGAGCTGGCCGCGGCGGGCGACCCCACCGGGCGCTTCGACCCGCCCTACTCCACTCTGCATATCGGCGCGATAGAGGGCGGCACGGCGCGCAACATCGTCGCCAAGGACTGCGTGTTCCATTGGGAGGTGCGCGGCGTGCCGGGAACCGACGCGGCCCGAATCGTCGAGGAGAGGCTTTCCGCCTATTCGGCGGAGCTTATGCAGCGTTACTTCGCGCCCTTCCCCGGAACCGGCATCGAGACGCGAATGGAGGTGGCGGTTCCGGGCCTCGCGCCGCAGCCGGGGTCGCCGGCGGAGACTCTGGCTCTACGGCTCGCCCGCGCCAATCGCACCATCGCCGTGCCCTACGCCTCGGAGGCCGGGCACTTCCAGCTGACCGGCATTCCCAGCGTGATCTGCGGCCCCGGCCGCATAGACGAGGCGCATCAGCCGGACGAATATATAGAAGTGGGCGAGCTCTCGGCCTGCATCGACTTCATGCGCGGCCTCGCCCGCGAGCTCGGCGCCTGAGAGCGCCGAGCCGGGCGCGAGCTTTAGTAGCAGGCCCAGACCCAATAGCCGGCCCAGCGCCAGCACGGCCCGACGCCATAATTATACCAGCGCCCATGCCAATAGCGGCCTCGTCCGCCGCCGTGCCCATAGGCGGGTCCTCCGCGCCAGCCGGGGCCGCCATGCCAGCCGCCGCCGTGGCCGCCGCCATGCCAGCCGCCGCCGCCGCCGCCATGGCCGCCCCCGTGCCAGCCGCCGCCGCCATGGCCGCCCCCGTGCCAACCGCCGCCGCCGCCGTGACCGCCCCCGTGCCAGCCGCCACCGCCGCCGCCATGGCCGCCGCCATGACCGCCGCCACCGCCGCCGTAATGCTGAGCAAACGCTTCCGACGGCAGCGCGAGCGCGGCGCCCAGCGCGACGACCAGCGATAATTTCTTGAACATCGGAATTCTCCTCACTTCGCTGCGAAGCGCGCGGAGCCCCTCCGCCCCGATGCTTCCAAGAGCGACATAATCCCCCGCCGAGGCCGCCGACTGTGAGTTGTCGCACAGACCTCGCCGAATTCCTACCGCCGAAGGCGCCGCAGCGCGGCGCCGGCCGCCATTGATTTCGGGATAGGGCCGGCTATAGTCCGCGCCCGTTGCAAGGCGGCTTCCTGCCGGCACGAAGGCGCGCGCGCCGCTTCTAAGAGATCGAACATGAAATTGATCCAGACCGCCCAAGCTCAGACCGACGCTCCCGCGGCGCCTCCCGCTCCGCCCGCCCCGGCCGCCCCCCCGTTCCGGCGGCTCCCTCGGCGCCGCCCGTCCCGCCCAGCACGACCGTGCAGACGGCGCCGGATGTGGGCGCTCCTCCGGCGGCTCCGGCTCCCGACATGATCACGCAGCTCGTTCCGCTGCTGCTCGTCACGCTGATCGTCTATTTCATCGTGCTGCGTCCGCAGGCGCGCCGCACGAAGGAGCAGAAGGAATCGCTCAAGAATGTGCGCCGTGGCGACACGGTCGTCACCAGCGGCGGGCTGATCGGCAAGGTCACCAAGACCGTCGACGACGCCGAGGTCGAGGTCGAGATCGCCCAGAACATCCGCGTGCGCGTGCTGCGCTCGGCCATCGCCGAGGTGCGCGCCAAGGGCGAGCCGGTGAAGGATCAGGCGGCCTCGCGCTAGCCTTCTTTCAGAACGCGACGCATCCATCCCGGCCGCCTCGCCCGGCGCCGGGACCTTTCTTTTAGGACCGCCTCACAGGACCGACGATCCATGCTGCGCTTCGCCACCTGGAAGATCATCGCCATTCTGGCGCTGACGCTCGCCGCCGTTCTCGTCGTCGTCCCCAGCATGCTCGCGCCGGCGAGCGTCAAGGCGCTCGAAAACGCCCTGCCCTCCTGGGCGCAGCCGCGCACGATCGTGCTCGGCCTCGATCTGCAAGGGGGCTCCTATGTGATGCTGGAGGTCGACAAGGCCTCGGTGCTGCACACGCAGGTGACCAATCTGCGCGACGATGCGCGCCGCATCCTGCGCGAGGAGAAGGTCGCCATCACCGGCGGCATAGGCGCGCAGGCGCGCGGCGTGCAGCTGCGCATTCCCGACGCCGCCGAGCGCGCCAAGGTGCTGCCGAAGTTCCGCAATCTGGCGCAGGGCTTCGGAGCGAAAATTGGCGGCGCGCCGCCGCTGGAGGTGCGCGATTCGGGCGACGGACTAATTCAGATCGTCGTCACCGATTCCGGCGTGACCGACAAGGTCCGCCACGCCGTCGATCAGTCGATCGAGGTCATCCGCCGCCGCGTCGACGCCCTCGGCACGCGCGAGCCCAGCATTCAGCGCGAGGGCGACGACCGCATCATCGTCCAAGTGCCCGGCCTGCAGGACCCGGAGCAGCTCAAGACCATTCTCGGACAGACCGCAAAGCTGGAGTTCCGCCTCGTCGCCGAGCCGGGCCAGAGCCCGTCCGAGCTGGAGGAGCTCGACCAGGCCGATCAGTCCGGCAAGATCGCCATCGAGAAGCAGGTGATGGTGCAAGGCGAGGATCTGACCGACGCCCAGCCCGGCTTCGACCAGCAGCGCGGCGGCGAGCCGGTGGTCAATTTCCGCTTCAATATTCGCGGCGCGCAGAAATTCGGCGAAGTGACCTCCAAGAATGTCGGCCGGCTCTTTGCCATCGTGCTCGACAATAAGGTGATCTCGGCGCCGCGCATCCTGCAGCCGATCACCGGCGGCTCCGGCCAAATCTCGGGCCATTTCACGGTGGAGCAGGCCAACAACCTGTCGATCCTGCTGCGCGCCGGCGCCCTGCCCGCCAAGCTCGACATCATCGAGGAGCGCACGGTCGGCCCCGGCCTCGGCCAGGATTCGATCGACGCCGGCAAGCGCGCGGCCTATGTCGGCGCCGGCCTCGTCGTCGTCTATATGCTCATCACCTATGGCGTGTTCGGAATCTTCGCCAATCTGGCGCTCTTCGTCCACATCGCCTTCATCTTCGCCGGCCTCGTGCTGCTCGGCTCGACGCTGACATTGCCGGGCATCGCCGGAATCGTGCTGACGATCGGCATGGCGGTCGACTCCAACGTGCTGATCTATGAGCGTATTCGCGAGGAGCAGCATGGCGGGCGCTCGATCCTCGCCTCACTGGACGCGGGCTTCAACCGCGCCTTCGCGACCATCGTCGACTCCAATGTGACGATGTTTGTCGCCGCGGCGATCCTCTACTTCCTCGGCTCCGGCCCCGTGCGCGGCTTCGCCGTGTCGCTCGCGCTCGGCATTCTGACGACCATCGTCACCGCCGTCACCATGACGCGGATGATGATCGCGGTCTGGTATCATTACGCGCGCCCGACGCGCCTGCCGATCTGAGGGTGAAACAGATGAAGCTGCTGCGTCTCGCCCCCGAGAACACCAAGTTCCCCTTCATGCGGTTCCGCCGCGTGAGCTACCCGTTTTCGGCCGTGCTCTCGATCTGCTCTATTCTGCTGTTCATCTTCAGCGGCATGAATTTCGGCATCGATTTCGCCGGCGGCACGGTCATAGAGCTGCGCGCCAAGACCGGCCACGCCGAGATCGCCACTCTGCGCACCAATGTCGAGAAGCTCGAGCTCGGCGACGTCGAGGTGCAATCCTTCGGCAACGAGTCGGACGCCACACTGCGCTTCGGCCCGCAGAAGGGCGGCGATTCCGCCCAGCAGGCGGCGGTGGAGAAGATCCGCAGCTCGGTCGGCTCCGAGTATGAGCTGCGCCGCGTCGAGGTCGTCGGCCCGCGCGTCTCCGGCGAGCTGGTGCAATCAGGAACGCTCGGCGTCGTGCTGTCGATCATCGCCGTGCTGACCTATTTGTGGTTCCGTTTCGAATGGCAGTTCGCCGTCGGCGCGGTGATCGCGACCATGCACGATCTTCTGCTCACCGTCGGCTTCTTCTCGCTCACCCATCTCGAATTCAACACGACGTCGATCGCCGCGATTCTGACCATCGTCGGCTACTCGCTGAACGAGACCGTCGTCGTGCTCGACCGTATTCGCGAGATGATGCGCAAATATAAGAAGATGCCGACAGATCAGATGATCGATCTCTCGATCAACGCGGTGCTGCCGCGCACCATCATGACGGCGACGACGGTGTTTCTGGCGCTCCTCTCGCTGGCGATCTTCGGCGGCCATGTGATCCGCAGCTTCTCGCTGGCGATGATCTGGGGCATTTTCGTCGCCACCTATTCATCGGTCTTCATCTGCTCGCCCATGCTGATCTATCTCGGCCTGCGCAATGAGGATGTCGGCCCGGCGCCCGAGGCCGCTGCCGCGCCGAGCAAGGGCTCCGCCAAGGCGACGACGCGCGCCAAGCCCAAAGCGGCCTGATGGCCGAGCAGGGTCGAGGCTTCGTTCCGGGCCGCCACAGGATCGAGTCCTATGGCGGCGGCGGCTTTCGCTTCGCGGAAATGTCGCATCGCGGCTCGCTGCTCGCCCTGCCCTCCGGGATTCATGCTCTGGAGGCCGTCGCCGCGGCGGCGATCGACGAGGTCACGCTCGCGCCGCTCTTCGACGAGAGCGCCGGCGCGGTCGAGCTGCTGATCTTCGGCTCCGGCGCGAATTTGCGCCCGCCCTCGCCCTCCCTGCGCGCGCGGCTGAAGCAGGCGGGAATCATGGTCGAGGCCATGGCCACCGGCGCCGCCGTGCGAACCTATAATATGCTGCTCGACGAGGACCGCCGCGTCGCCGCCGTGCTGATCGTGGTGTGAGCCGAGGTTTTTCGCCCATGGACGAGGCCGCGACGACCGCGCGCGAGACCGAGCTCGCCGACCATTACCGCCATTGCGAGGCGGCGCTGCGCGAGCAGGATCTCGACCTCTGGCTCGCCTGCCTGTTCGCGCCGGCGCAGGCGCGGCCGCATCTCCATGCGATCGGCGCTTTCTGCGCAGAGATTTCCAGCGTGCGGGCGCGCGTCTCGCAGCCGATTCTCGGCGAGATGCGGCTTCGCTGGTGGTACGATTCGCTCGAGGCCCCGGCCGATAGCGAGGGCGCCCACGCCCATCCCATCGCCGACGCTCTTTTCGACACGCTAGAGCGTTGCGCCATCCCGCGTGAGGAGGTCGTCGAACTGCTCGAGGCCCAAAGCTTCGATCTCTATGACGAGCAGATGGAGAGTCTCGCGGCGCTGGAAACCTATTGCGACCGCGTGTTCGGCGCGCCTTTGCGCTGGCGCGCGCGCGTCATCGACGTCGAGGACGCCGCACGGCAGGAGGAGGCGCTTCGCCTCGCCGGGCGCGCCTATGGCTCGACGGCGATTCTGCGCGCCCTGCCCCGCCATTTGGCGCAAGGGCAGCGATTCTTGCCCCTCGATCTTCTCGCGCGCCACCGCGCCGAGAGCGACTTCGTCGAGGCGAAGCTCACGCCTGCGCTCGCCGCCGCTCTGGCGGAGCTGCGCGGCAAGGCGCGCGATTATTTCGAAAAGGCGCGCAAAGCCGTGCGCGGCGATGGCGCGGCGCGCGCGGCTCTGCTGCCCGCAGCATTGATTCCACTCTATCTCGGCGCGATGGAGCGCAAAGGCTTCGATCCGCTCCATATGATCGCCGAGCCGCCGCAATGGCGGCGGCAGTGGCGGCTGTGGCGCGCGGCAAGGGGGCGCGGCATATAGTCCTGCGGAAAATCGCTGCGGAGCACAGGCGAAACGCGCTACAAATCGCAGAGCCGCGCGTCTCGCGCTGCTGCAATTTTCGAGACAACGCCGCCTCATGACCAATACAGCCGACGCCGATTTCGGCCATCAGGCCCGCCAGCTTCGCGTCGACACGCTCATCATCCTGCGCTGGCTGGCGATCGCCGGCCAGACCTTCGCGACGCTCGTCACCTTCTTCTATTTTCAGTTCGATTTCCCGATCGGGCTGAGCTTCATCGCCATCGCGACCTCGGCCTGCCTCAACGCTGCGCTGCGCCTCGCCACGACGCGCACCTTCCGCCTCGACGACGGCGAGGCGGCGCTGCTCTTGTCCTATGACATATTGCAGCTCTCGGCCCTGCTCTATCTCACCGGCGGCGTCGCCAATCCTTTCGCCATGCTGTTTCTGGCGCCGGTGATGATCTCGGCCGTGTCGCTGCCGCGCAAGCTGACCATTCTGCTCGGCGTGCTGATGATCGCCTCGGCGACGATACTGACCGTCGAGTTTCAGCCTTTGCCCTGGTACGAGGGCGTCGAGCTGCATTTCCCGCTGCTCTATCGCACCGGCGTATGGACCGCGCTGGTTCTGAGCGCGGCCTTCGTCGGCCTCTACGCGGCGCGCGTCTCCGACGAGGCGCGGCAATTGTCGACGGCGCTGGCGGCGACGGAGCTGGTGCTGGAGCGCGAGCAGCATCTCTCGCAGCTGGACGGCCTCGCGGCCGCCGCCGCGCATGAGCTCGGCACGCCGCTCGCCACGATCGCGGTCGTCACCAAGGAGTTGCAAAACTCGGCGCAGGCCTCGGCGCCGGCGCTCGCCGACGATCTCGCTCTGCTCGCCCAGGAGGCGCGGCGCTGCCGAGACATTCTGCGCAAGCTCGTCTCGCTCGGCCAGGCGGAGACGGGCGGCATGCTCGACATGCAGACGCTGGAGACCATGCTCGAGGAGGTGATCGAGCCGCATCGCGCCTTCGGCGTCGACGTAGAGCTGACACGGCGCGGCCCGCCCCCCGAGCCGAGCTTCTCGCGCAATCCCGGCATCGTCTACGGCCTCGGCAATCTCGTCGAGAACGCCGTCGATTTCGCCCAATCGCGCGTGCGCATAGAGGCCTTGTGGTCCAAGGAGCTCGTCGTCATCGTCATAGAAGATGACGGCCCCGGCTTCTCGCAGGCGATTCTCAATCGCCTTGGCGATCCTTATGTCAGCGGACGTCCGACCGATCGGCGCACCAAGAACGAGCCGGGCTCCGGCCTCGGCCTGGGCCTCTTCATCGCCAAGACGCTGCTCGAGCGCTCCGGCGCGACCGTGACGACGGCCAATGTGCAATCCCCGCAGACAGGCGCCAAGGTGACGATCTCCTGGCCCCGCACGGCGCTGGAGCGCTCCGCCGGCAACGCCGAAGGCGGCGGACGCGAGCGGGGCTCAGACCAACAAACGCCTTCGTCCGACGCGGCGTGATGCTATATTGAATAATCCCAAACCAGGACGACGACGCATGATCGACGACGCTGGCGCAGCCGAACACACCGAATTCGATGCGGCCGTGGAGGCCGCGCTCGGGGAGCTCCCGCAGGAGCGCTCGCTGCTGATCGTGGAGGACGACAAGCCCTTCCTCAGCCGGCTCACGCGCGCGATGGAGGCGCGCGGCTTTCTCGTCACCGCGGTGGAGAGCGTCGCCGACGGCCTCGCCGCCGTCGAGGCCGCCTCGCCCGCCTTCGCCATCATCGACATGCGGCTCGGCGACGGCAATGGCATAGACGTCATCTCCTCGCTCAAGGTGAAGCGGCCGGACGCGCGCGGCATCATCCTCACCGGCTATGGCAATATCGCCACGGCGGTGACGGCGGTGAAGCTCGGCGCCTTCGACTATCTGGCCAAGCCCGCCGACGCCGATGAAATCTATCATGCGCTGATGGCGACGAAGATCGACAAGCCCGACGCGGTCGACAATCCCATGTCGGCGGATCGCGTGCGCTGGGAGCATATTCAGCGCGTCTATGAGAGCTGCGACCGCAATGTGTCGGAGACGGCGCGCCGGCTCAACATGCATCGCCGCACGCTGCAGCGCATATTGGCCAAGCGTGCGCCGAGATGACGCACGGCGGCGCGGGTCAGTATTCGTCGCGATGCACAGCGTAGTGAAGCCGCTCCGCCGCCGCGCCGGCGAAGCGCAGCAGCATGGCCTTGCGGCTGGCCGGCGCGAGCTTATGGACCGGCGCCTCGCGCGTCAGCATGGCTCCATGCGCGTCGGCGACGATGAGGCCGGCGTCCGCGGGAAAGGCCTCCTCGGAGAGATCGCAGGGAATGGCGAAATAGAAGCGATCGCAATGGAGGCGATAGTCCATCCATTTGCGATCGGCGCGGAAATCGGCGAGCGAGCTCTTCACCTCGACGATGCGCAGCGCTCCATCCGACGCGAGAGCGACGAGATCGGCCCGCCGCCCGCCCGGCAGCGGCAGCTCCGCGAGCACCGAAAATCCCGCCGCCCGCAAATAGCGCCGCGCGCCGCGCGTCACGAGACGGGCGTTTTGCTCGCGCAGACTTTCCAGCGGAGAGGCAGGCTCCATCGCATAATCTCGGAATGGCGGGAGAGCGAGAGGTCGGCCATTGTGCCCATGAGGCGACGCGCCGCGCAAGCGGCGAAGCAAATCGCCGGGCGTTGAGGGAGAGCGGATCGAATGAGAATCCTCGCCGCATGTCTGTTCGCGCTGGGGGGCGCCATGGGCGCGCAGGGCGCCGAGCGGGTCGTCAACATCTTCAATTGGAGCGATTATATCGACCCGCGCGTGCTCGAGGACTTCACCCGCGAAACGGGCGTCAAGGTCGTCTACGACACCTATGATTCCAACGAGATATTGGAGACGCGCCTGCTCGCCGGCGCCGCCGGCTATGATGTCGTCGTCCCCTCCGCGACCTTTCTGCAGCGGCAGATCAAGGCCGGCGTCTATCGCCCGCTCGACAAGAGCAAGCTGAAGAATATCGACAATGTGTGGCCGGAGATCGCGCAGCGTCTCTCGCGCTACGATCCGGGCAACGCCCATGCGGTGACCTATATGTGGTTCACCACCGGCGTCGCTTATAATGTCGCGAAGATCAAAGAGCGCATCGGCGACAAGCAGATCGCCTCCTGGGACCAGGTGCTGAAGCCGGAAAATCTGCGCAAATTCGCCGATTGTGGCGTCTATGTGCTCGATAGTCCCGAAGATCTCTTCTCGATCACGCTCAATTACCTGAAGCTCGATCCCAATTCCAAGGAGCCGGGCGACATTCGGCGCGCCGCCGATCTGCTCTCCGGCCTGCGGCGGCACATAAAGAAGTTCCACTCCTCGGAATATATCAACGCGCTGGCCAATGGCGACATTTGCCTCGCCATCGGCTGGGCCGGCGACAGCTTCCAGGCGCGCAATCGCGCCCGCGAGGCCGCCAATGGCGTCGAGATCGCTTATGTGATCCCGCAGGAGGGGACGCTGATGTCGCTCGACAGCCTCGCCATCCCCAAGGACGCGCCGCATCCGGACGAGGCGCATCTCTTCATCGATTATCTGCTGCGGCCGGAGGTCGCCGCCCGCAACACCAAGATCACCAATTTCGCCAATGGCGTCGGCGCCTCGCGGCCGCTGGTGGACAAGGAGATCGCCGAGAATCCGGCGATCTATCCCGATGCGGCGACGATGAAGCGGCTCTTCACCGTCACAGCGCCGGATCAGCCGATCCAGAAGATCGTCACCCGCGAATGGACAAGGGTGAAGACCGGCCGCTGAGAAAAACGGTTCGCCTCTTGCTCCGAGTGGGATGGCGGCGCCGCCGCCGTCTCATTCTGAAACAGGACGGAGCCATCGATGATCCGCGCGACCGAACGCAAGAAGACGCTGTTCCTGGTCTCGACGGCCACGCAGCCTTGCGGCGTCGAATCCTTCGCCCGCCATGTGGCGGCGCGCTGGGGCGAGCTCGGCCTCGAGGCGCAGCGGCTCGCCGTCTCCGGCAGACTCTCCGATTGGGCGGCGATCTGGCGCGCGCTCGGCGAGGTGGACGCCATCGCGATCAATCTGCCGGTCGTCGCCTGGAAAAAGGTCGTGCTGACGCCGCTCGTCGCGCTCATCCTCGCGCTGCTGCGCGGGCGCGGCCGCGTCCTCGTCCTGCATGAATGGGCCGATCTCGACTGGCGTCGCCGCCTCATCGTCTCCGTCTATGCGCTCTTCGCGCAACGTTTCGTCTTCTCCTCGCCCTTCGTGCGCGAGGGCTTCGCCGAAGGCGTCGTCACGCGCTTTCTGGCCGCCCGCAGCGCCATCGCACCCATCCCTTCCAATATTCCGCCGACCGCGCCGGACGGCCCCTCCCCGCTCGCCGCGCGCATAGAGGCGGCGCGCGCCGAGGGACGCATCGTCATCGGCCATTTCGGCTCGATCTATCCCAAGAAGCAATCCGACTTCGTGCTCGACGTGGCTGCAAAGCTGCGCGACTCCGGCCGGCCGGTCCTCTGCCTCTTCATCGGCGGCTTCGTCAAAGGCGTCGATCGCGTCGAGGAGGATTTTCGCGCCAAGGCTCGGGCGCTCGGCCTCGCCGAGGATTGCCTCGTGACCGGCTATGTCGACGGCCCGCGCGATCTGCATGCGCTCTTCGCCGAGGTCGACTGCTTCCTCTATCGCTTTCCCGAAGGGCTCACCTCGCGCCGCGGCAGCGTGCTCGCCTGCCTGCAATCCGGCAAGCCGGTGATCGTCAATGCGCCGCGCGAGGCCGGCGAGTTCGACCATCATCGCGCCTATCGCCGCGCCATCGCCGACGGCTCGCTGATGCTTCTCGCCAATGACGCCGATGCGCGCGCCTATGCCGACCGCCTCGCGCGTTCGGAGAGCCTGCCGTCGCGCTCGCTGTCGCCGCTCTATGATCAGTGCTGGCGCGACGCAGCCGCCGCTGTCGCGGCCGCGATCGATACAGAGCCCATGAACGCCGCGCCGCTTCTGGCCGAGTAAGAGACGATCGCGTCAGGCGGTCTTGCGCGTCTCCGCACGGCGGCGCGCATCGCGGCGCGGCAGCCAGGGATCGCTATGATCGACTCGCAAAATCACCGCGATCTTGGCGCGCAGCGCCGCGGGAAGCTCGGCGATCGCGGTCTCCTCGTCCTGATCGCGGCCGAGCACCGGCGCCACAAAGTCGAGCCGCTCGAACATGCTCTCGTCCGAGCCGACGCCGTCACAGAGCACAATATCGACTTCGGCCGGATTGCCGTCGCGGAAACCATCGACGATGCGCTCCACGGCGCCGGCCGCGCCCGAGCGACGATCGATCGCCGGCAGCGCCAGCAGCACGCTGTCGTCGGTGCGCACAAAAGGATCGTCGGCGTCGCCGAACGCCTCGAGCCCGTCCTCGATGAGAACGGTGAGCGCCGCATGATCGCGGTCCGCGTCGACGAGCGCCACCTCGAGATGCTGCAGCCGCAGCGCCAGAGCGATATTGACGGCCATCACTGTGCGAATGGAGCCGGGCGCGTCGCCGACCAGCCCGATGACGAGCGGCCGATGCGCGCTCTCGGCGACCAGCGCGCCGAAGCGCGACACCACCGCCTCGAGCTCGCGGCGATCGGCGAAAGGCCGCACGAAAGGAATGCCGAGCCGCGTCAGCTCGAGGCGCTCCGGCCCTGCCGTCGGCCCGCGCACGGTGAATTTCGTCGCATCGGTCACAGCGACGCGCACCGGCTCGGTCTCGACATCGCGACGCGGACCGGACTCGGGCGCGCCGCCGAAGCCGCGTTCCCGCAGAAAAGCGAGGCCGAGGCCCAGAGTGAGGCCGGCGACGAAGCCGGCGCCCGTCATCAGCCCGGCGCCCGGCGGAAAGCTGCGCGCGATCGGCGGCGTCGCCATTGTAATGATATGCGTGCTGGCGGCGTCGAGCTGCCGCGCCTCGCCGGTCTGACGCGAGCGCGTGAGGAAGGATTCGTAGATCGTGCGGCTGACCTCGACCTCGCGCTCGAGATCGCGAAGCTTGACCGAAGCTTGCGCCGAGACGACGGCCCTGCCCTCGAGCTTCTGCATCTCGCGGTTCAGCGCCTCCTCGGTGCTGCGAGCGCGCTCATAATCCTTGCGCAAGGAAACGGCGACGCGCGCCAGCTCGGTATTGACGAGGCGCTTGGTCTCGGCGAGTCGCGCCGTCGCATTCTTGACGACCGGATGCTGCGGCCCGAGCTCGGCGGAGAGATCGGCCAGCTTTTGCGCCGCCTCCGCCTGCTGTCCACGCAGCGCATTCAATGTCATCAAATTCATATTGGCGGCGATGGCGGCGAGCTCCGTGTCCGAATGCGCCGCGCGCTGCACCTGCTCGAAGCGCGAGCGCGTGTCTTCGAGCCGCGTGCGGGCGAAGGTGAGCTGCTGATTGAGCTCCTTCAGCCTCTGCTCGTCTATGTAGGAATCGCGCGTGCCGACGAAGCCGTTCTCCGCCTTATAGGCCTCGACGGCTTTTTCCGCGGCGAGCAGGCGTTCCCGCAGCCCGTCGAGGCGCCCGGTGAAGGAGCTCGCCGCCTGCTGCGCGGCGTCCTTATGCATCGTCGAGCGCACATCGATATAGGCCTGCGCCACCGCATTGGCGATGCGCGCCGATTTCTGCGCATTGTCGCTCGAGGCGGCGATGTCGATGATGAAGGTGCGCTCGGGGCGGCGCACCATGATTTTGGTGCCGAGCGCGCGCACGGCGCCGTCGACGATCTCCTCCTTCGTCGGCGCGCGGCCGAAGCGGCCGAACAGCTTGCCGAAAAAGGACGTCGATGCGCCGAACTCGGGATCCTCGGTGAGCTTCTCCGCCTCCACGACGCGCTCGAGCACGACCTGCGAGGTCAGGATGCGCGTCTGCGTCTCGACGAAATTGATGAAGCCAGTCGAATCCTGGCCCTGATTGGCGTCGCCCTCGAGACCGGGCAGCCCGCGCGGATCGAGATAGATCTGCGCGGCCGCGACATAGCGCGGCGTCAGCAGCTTGGTGAGCGCATAGCCGCCGACCGCGCAGGCGAGCGCGACGGACAGGATGAAAAGCTTGTTGCGAAGAGCGAGCGAGATCAAGCGTCCCGGCGTCAGCGAGGAGCGCGCGCGGGGCGTCTCCGCCGCGATAGGGCGCTGACGTTCTGCGAGACTTTTCGACCCGGATTCATAATCCAACATCACGCGAGTTCCGTTCCGACGTCGAACAAGCGAGCACAGTCCCGCATTCGCGTTGAGCGCGAATGTTCCATTTCATGGTTAACGTTTCTTAAACTCCTCTCTCTCATTCATCCTCTTCATGTCGAAAATAGGGTTTGCAGGGACGATTCGCCACGTTTCACGATCGTGACAGAATTCGAGACGCCTCGAGTGTCTCAGCCATGTCCAGAGCATCATAGCCGCGTTTCATTTTCACGCAAATGGCCGCGAAATTCTTGCCTGAACGGGTCAAATTTTATGGAACGAATTTGGCAACGGTCAAATCCGCAAACTGTTCACCAACGAGCGGCAATTTAGCTGAAATTGCTGCGCGAGCGCGTATGGTGACGATGAACCTCGAGCTTGGTCGATGGAGATAATGATGCTCGATACGATTAGACGACTCGTCGACGAACAAGGCCGCTTGGCCGTGGCCGCGGAGGCGATCGGCGACGACGCCGATCTCTACGCCACGGGACTCACATCCTTCGCCGCCGTCCAGCTGATGCTGGCGCTCGAAGAGACTTTCGACGTCGAATTCCCCGACCGCATGCTCAACCGTCGCAGCTTCTCCTCGATCGCCTCGATCGCCGGCTGCCTGCACGAGCTCAAGGAAGCCGCCTGATGAATGCGCCACTCGATCGCGGAGCGAATGTCGTTGCGACGGCCGCCCGCCACGCCGACGATGTCGACCGCAACGGCCGTTTCCCGATCGAGGCGTTTCAGGCGCTCAAGGACGCGCGCCTGCTATCGCTGCTGATCCCGATCGAATTCAGCGGCGGCGGAGCCTCGCTCGCCGATGTCGCCGAGATCTGCACCTCGCTCGGCCAGCAATGCGCCTCGACGGCGATGATCTTCGCCATGCATCAGATCAAAGTGTCGAGCCTCATCGCGCATGGCCGCGGCAGCGCCTGGCACGAGAGCTTCATGCGCCGCGTCAGCGACAAGCAGCTGCTGCTCGGCTCCGCGACGACCGAAGGCGGCGTCGGCGGCAATATGCGCAACAGCATTTGCGCGTTCGAGCGCGACGGCGCGACATTCCGCATCGCCAAGGAAGGCGCGCTCATCTCCTATGGCGCCTATTCGGACGCGATCCTCGTCACCGCGCGCCGCGCGGTCGACGCTCCGCCCTCCGATCAGCTGATGGCCGTGCTGGAGAAGAGCCAATATCGTCTCGATCGCACCGGCGGCTGGGACGCGCTCGGCATGCGCGGCACCTGCAGCGAAGGCTTCACCTTCAGCGGCGAGGCGCCGATCGAGCAGATATTCACCCATGACTTCGCCGAGATCGCCTCCGAGTCCATGCTCGCAACCGCGCATCTCCTGTGGAGCGCGGTGTGGTACGGCGTCGCCTCGGACGCGCTTTCGCGCGCGCAATCCTTCGTGCGCAAGGATGCGCGCCGCCATCCCAATGGCCCGGCTCCCGGCGCGCTGCGTCTCGCAGAAGCGACCGCCAAGTTGCAGCTCATGCGCTCCAACATCGTCGAAGGGCTGAAGCGCTTCGCCAAGGCGCAGCAGAACACGGACGATCTCAATTCGATGAGCTTCGCCGTCGCGATGAACAACATCAAGATCGGCTCGTCGCAGCTCTCGATCGAGATCATCAATCATGCGCTGCTGATCGCGGGCATCGCCGGCTACAAGAACGACACGCCCTTCAGCGTCGGCCGCCACATGCGCGACGCGCTCTCGGCGCAGGTGATGATCTCCAACGACCGCATCTTCACCAATCTGTCCAATCTGCTGCTCGCGCAGCGCATCGACCAGCGGCTGGGAGACTGACCCATGTGCCAGGCCTGCGACAGCTTTCTCGATCGCCTCTTCGCCAAGGGCGTTCTGCATGAGACCGGCGTCGACGGACTCTATGGCCGCGGTCAGGCCTTCGAGGCGGTCATAGAGGGAATGGATCGGCTGATCACGCGCCTCGCGGCGAATGATCGCGCCGAGATCATCCGCTTTCCCCCCGGCATGAATCGCGCGCTCTTCGAGAAGAGCGGCTATATGAAGAACTTCCCGCAGCTCGCCGGCACGGTGCACAGCTTCGCCGGAAGCGAGAAGGACCATCTCGCCCTTCTCGACAATCTTCACAACGGCGGCGACTGGACCGGCGGACAAGGCGCGACCGACATCGTGCTGACGCCCGCCGCCTGCTATCCGCTCTATCCGATCGTCGCACGCCGCGGCCCGCTCGCGGCCGAAGGCGGCCTCTTCGACATTCAATCCTATTGCTTCCGTCACGAGCCGTCGAAGGACCCGGCGCGCATGCAGATGTTCCGCATGCGCGAGTTCGTTCGCATCGGCTTGCCGGAGCAGGCCGCGAGCTTCCGCGAATCCTGGCTGGAGCGCGCCCGCGGCTTCGCCGAGACGCTCGAGCTGCCGCATCATATCGATGTGGCGAATGATCCGTTCTTCGGCCGGGCCGGACGGATGATGGCCTCGAGCCAGCGCGAGCAGGCGCTGAAATTCGAGCTGCTCGTGCCGATCGAGAGCACGGAAAATCCGACCGCGTGCCAGAGCTTCAACTATCATCAGGATCACTTCGGCGCGCTGTGGGACATCAAGACCGCCGCCGGCGAGACGGCGCATACCGCTTGCGTCGGCTTCGGCATGGAGCGCCTCGCGCTCGCCTTGTTCAAACATCACGGGATCGACACCAATGGCTGGCCGACCTCAGTCCGCGCTGCTCTCTCTCTCTGACACGGAGCTTTCGCCGCCGAAGCCGGCGAAGCCGCATTTCCGTCACGCTCTGCATCATGCAGAGCGCGATTGGCCGCAGACCAATTGCTATGTCGATCTCTTGATCGAGCTCGTCGCCATGCGCGGCTTCGAGCCGGAGGCCATGCTCGGCTTCACGCTGGCGCAGGATTTCGAAGAAGATCAGCTCACCTTCTTCAAGCCACGCCTCGCCGATCTCGAGCGTCTCTACGGCCTGCGCGTCGAGGAGCTGGCGCTCTACGATCGGCTGGACGATCACATCGCTCGTCAGACCGCGCGCGGCCGTGTGGTGATGGTGGAGGTGGACGGCTATCATCTGCCGGACACGCGCGGCGTCACCTATCGTATCGATCACTCCAAGACGACGATCGGCGTCACGGAAATCGATCTCTCCGCGCGGCGGATCGACTATTTCCACAATGACGGCTATTTCGCGCTCGATGGCGAGGATTTCGACGCGATCTTCGGCCGCGCCGGCGAGGCGCGCGATCTCGCCGCTCTGTTTCCTTACGCCGAATTCGTGCGCTTCGACCGCGAGCGCACGCATGCGGATTTGCGCGGAACAGCGGAAGAGCTGGCGCGCGAGCATTTCGCGCGCCGCCCGAGCGACAATCCGATCCGCGCCTTCGCCGCGCGTTTCCCTGCGCTGTGGAATGTGCTGGAAGCGCGCCCGCCGTGCTTCTTCCACAGCCTCGCCTTCAACACGTTCCGCCAGCTCGGCGCCAATTTCGAGCTGCTCGGCAGCCATCTCGACTGGCTGCGGCCGGATGGCGATCTCGCCGCCGAGGCGGAGGCCTGCCGACGCATTTCGGCCGGCGCCAAGGCGATGCAGTTCCAGGCGGCGCGCGCCTCTGCGCGCAAGCGCGTCTATGATCCGCGCGAGACGCTCGACGAGCTCGCCGGCGTCTATGACGGCTTGTTCGGAGGTCTCTCGGCGAAGCTGCGCCGAGACCGATGATGCGCGCGCGCGTCGAAGGAGAAAAGCGCCAGCGCCTCGACGCCGGTTGGACTTTCACGATCGACGAGGCCGGCGAATGGACGGAGCCATCCGCCATTCCCAGCGCCGCCTCCTGGCGCGCGGCGCGCGTTCCCGGCACGCTGGCGCAGGCGCTGATCACGGAAGGCGCGCGCTTCGACGAGTTGCCGCCGCTCGACGCCATCGACGTCTGGTACAAGACCTCCTTCGTCAATTCCGCGCCGGCGGAGCTGCGCCTGCACGGCCTCGCCACGCTCGCGGACGTCTATCTCGACGGAAGGCTCGCGCTGCGCTCGGACAACATGTTCCACGCGCATGCAATAGAGGTCGCGACGCAAGGCGCGCATGATCTTCATATT
Organism: Methylosinus sp. PW1; assembly: GCF_000745215.1. Taxonomy (NCBI): domain Bacteria; kingdom Pseudomonadati; phylum Pseudomonadota; class Alphaproteobacteria; order Hyphomicrobiales; family Methylocystaceae; genus Methylosinus; species Methylosinus sp. PW1. The sequence continues at coordinate 182,674 of NZ_JQNK01000002.1, read as the reverse complement.
CGCTTCCGCTCCGTCGAGCGCGAGATCGCGACGAAGAGCGGCCGCGCGCGCTGGCGGCCGCGCATGATAACGCCGGCCGGCCTGCGCCATATACGCACGACAGCGCTCGGCCGCCTTCCCGGCTTCGCGCCGCCGACGCCGCCCGTCGGTCCCTGGCGCGAGATCGAGCTGATCGAGCATGGCGCGCTGCGCCTGCGCAATGTGGATATGCGCGCCAGCGTCCACGATGGACGCGCCAATCTGCGCGTGGCCCTCGAAATTTCCGGCCTCATCGATGCTCCCGCGCGGCTCGTCTGCGGCGGAGCGGAAGCGCCCTTCACGCGCGTCGCCGACGATCACATCATCGCAGAGCTGTCGCCGCCCGACGCGCGGCTGTGGACGCCGCATACGCATGGCGAGCCGCATCTCTATGATGTCGCGGCGACGATCGGCGCGCGTCGCATCGATCTCGGCCGCGCCGGCTTTCGCGAGATTCGCGTCGATCGCGGCGCGGATGGCGCCGGCTTCGCGCTGCGCGTGAACGACATGCCGCTGTTCTGCCGCGGCGCCTGCTGGACGACGGCGAACGCCGTTTCGCTCGCCGGCGGCCGAGAGGATCGCGCGCCGCTGCTGCGCTCGATGCGCGACGCCGGCATGAATATGGTGCGCGTCCCCGGCGTCACGCTCTATGAGAGCGATGATTTCTACGCGCTCTGCGACGAGCTCGGACTCTTGGTGTGGCAGGATTTCGCCTTCGCCAATTTCGACTATCCGTTTCAGGACGCCGCCTTCCGCGCCAGCGTCGAGCGCGAGGCGACGGAATTTCTGGCGCGCACGCGATCCTCGCCTTCGCTCGCCGTGCTCTGCGGCGGCAGCGAGGTCTATCAGCAAGCGTCCATGCTCGGCCTCGCCGAGGCCAAATGGCGCTCGCCTTTCTTCGACGAGACTCTGCCACAGCTCATCGAGGCGCAGCGTCCCGACGCCATCTACGTCGAGAATTCGCCCTCGGGCGGCCCCCTTCCCTTTCATGCCGATGTCGGCGTCTCGCATTACTATGGCGTCGGCGCCTATCGCCGCGGCCTGGACGATGCGCGCCGCGCCAATGTGCGTTTCGCGTCCGAATGTCTCGGCTTCGCCAATATCGCGGATGACGCCGCGCTGCGCCGCGACTTCGGCGACGACCCGCTCGCGTCGCCTCTCTTCGCCGAACGCATCGCGCGCGACATGGGCGCGACGCAAACTTTCGGCGACGTCACCGAACATTACATGCGCCTGCTCTATGGCTGCGACCCGGCGACGTTGCGCGAGAGCGATCCGCAGCTCTATCTCGAGATAGCGCGCGCCGCAGTTGCCGAGACGATGGAAGCGACGATCGGCGAATGGCGACGCGGCGGCTCCACGACTCATGGCGCCATCGTCTGGTTTCTAAAGGATCTGTGGCCCGGGGCCGGCTGGGGCGTTCTCGATGCGCATGGCGAGCCGAAATCCGCCTATCACGCTTTGGCGCGCGCCTTTCGTCCGCTGTCGCTCATGCTCACCGACGAAGGCGTCAACGGGCTCTTCGCGCATCTGCGCAATGACGGACCGCAACGCATCGAGGGCGAGATTTCGCTGGCCTGCTATCGCGACGGCCATGTGCCGGTGATGAGAGCGAGCCGCAGCGTCGCCGTCGAGCCGCATGGCGTCGCGACATTGCGCGATGCGGAATTCTGGGGCGGGTTTTTCGATACGGCGCTCGCCTATAATTTCGGGCCGCCGTCACATGATTTGACCGTCGCGCGCTTCATCGGCGCGAATGGCCTCGAGCGCGAGGCCTTCCATTTTCCGCTCGGCCGCAGCGCGGCGAAAGCGCAGCTCGGCTTAACCGCGGAGATAGAGGAGGACGACAGCGGATTCGTTCTCGCTCTTTCGACGACGATCGCCGCGCAATCCGTTTCGATCGAGGATGAGCGCTTTCTTCCCGGCGAAAGCTGGCTGCATCTCGCGCCCGGCGCGACGCGGCGCATTCGCCTTGTTCCCCGATCGGCCGACGCCGGGCGCCCCAAGGGAATCGCGCGAGCGCTGAACGGGGAGACGATCGCCTACGGCTAGCCCACATGCTCGGGGAATTCGAGCCGCACCAGCGCGCCTTGCGGCAGACGCTCGAAGAACGCCTCTCCCTTGAGCTGGCGCGCTAGGCCCCGCATCAGCTGAAGCCCGTCGCCACGCACGACATTCGCCACATCGAAGCCGCAGCCATTGTCGGCGATGGTCAGCTCGAGCCTGTCGCCGATGCGACGCAAGCGCGCATGCACCTCGCCATGCGCGCCGCCGGGAAAGGCGTGCTTCATCGCATTGGTGACGGCCTCGACATAGACGAGGCCGACACATTGGGCGCGGCGATAATCGAGAAAAATATCGTCGTCTGCGAGCGTCTCTCCGACGATGCGATCGTCGAAAGCTTTGCGGCGGGCCTCGGAAAGCGCCCAGAGATAGGAGGACATGCAGATCTCGGCGTCATCGTCCTCGTCCAGCGCATTATGCAGCTCGACGGCGCTGCGCAGCCGCATGGCGCAATTGCTGCACCCCTCGGGCTTCTCGAGCCGCCGCGACTGCGCCGAGATCAATGTCGCCAAAGCCTGCAGATCATTGCGGACGCGATGACGAAGCTCGCGATAACGCTCCTTATAGGCATGAAGCTCGGCATGAACGCTCGCGAGCTCGGCCTCGAGCTCGGCGATTTTGTTCTTGCCCCCGACTGCCGAGGATACGCCAGCGACTTCGCTCATTCAGCCCGATCCCTCCGAGCGACGCGCCGGAGACGACAGCCGGTCGCACGGACCTGTTTTCTATTTATCTGAAGCGCGCATTCCCGATTTTCAAGCTACACGTCGGCCGATTGTGCGCCGGCGGCGCCCGCGCGCGCGAGCTTGCTGCGCTTATGGCCGTAGGAGAAATAGAAAATCAGCCCCAGAGCCATCCAAATGGCGAAACGCTCCCAGGCCGCGGCGGGCAGCTTGGAGAGCAGCCAAAGGGAAAAGCCGACGCCGACGAGCGGAACATAAGGCACCAGCGGCGTGCGAAAGCTGCGCGGCGCATCCGGCCGCGTGCGCCGCATGACGATGACGGACAGGCAGATGACGACGAAGGCCGAGAGCGTTCCGATATTGACGAGCTCGGCGACCTCGCGGATCGGATAAAGCCCGGCGACGATCGCCGTCAGCGCGCCGATGACGAGCGTCGGGCGATGCGGCGTATGGAAGCGCGGATGCGCGTGCGAGAACCAGGCCGGCAGCAGACCGTCGCGGCTCATGGCGAAGCAGATGCGCGCGCAGCCGAGCAGAAACGCCAGCATGACGCTGATGATGCCGGCGACCGCGGCGACCGAGACGACGAAGGTCGCCCATGGCAAGCCGACGGCGGTGAAGGCCGCTGCCACCGGCGCCGGATTGTTCAGCGTGTCGTAGCGCACCATTCCGGTGAGCACGAGCGACACCGCCACATAGAGCGTGAGCGCGACGGCGAGCGAGAGCAGCACGGCGCGGGGCAGCTGGCGTTGCGGGTCCTTCGCCTCCTCGGCCGCCGTCGTCAGCGTGTCATAGCCGAAGACGGCGAAGAACACGACCGCCGCGCCCTCGACGACGCCGCCGAAGCCATAGGGCATGAAGGGCGTCCAATTCTCGAGGCGCACATGCGGCAGGCCGGCCGCCACCACGAGCAGAACCGCAGCGGTCTTGACCACCACCATGACGGCGTTGAAGCGCGCGCCCCATTCGATGCGCAGCACCAGCACGCCGGCGACGAAGAGCGCGCCCAATATCGCCGCGAGATCGACGACCCTGCCCTCGCCGGTTCCGGCCGCGCCAGAGGCCCAGACGGGCAGAGCGAGGCCGAGCTGGCCGAGCAGCGCTTGCAGATAGCCGGACCAGCCGATGGAGACCACGGCGACGACGAGCGCATATTCGAGCAGCAGATCCCAGCCGATGATCCAGGCCGCGAGCTCGCCGAGCACGGCATAGGCGTAAGTATAGGCGCTGCCCGCCGCCGGAATCATTCCGGCGAATTCGGCGTAGCAGAGCGCCGCCGCCGCGCTGGCGACGCCGGCGATGAGGAAGGACAGCGAGACCGCAGGCCCGGCCTGCGTCGCCGCCACCACGCCGGTCAGCACGAATATGCCGACGCCGATCAGCCCGCCGAGGCCGATGCTGGTGAGCTGCCACAGGCCCAGCACGCGGCGCAGCTCGCTCGGCCTGCCGGACTCCGCCGCGAGCGTCTCCAGCGGCTTCACGCGTAAGAGGTCATGCAGGGAAAAACGTCTCTCGGTCATGCCGTCCCTTCGGTTGGAGTCTCTGCCGAAGTCTAGCATGTCCGCCGAAGCGGCGGATCGCCGTCAGTGCTTATCCGCCGCGCGAAACTGAACCGGCACCTCGAAGGTGAGCCCCTCATCCGCCACGGCGGGCGGCGGCGGCGGCACCGGATCGGCGCGCTTCATCATGGCGAGGGCGGCGTCGTCGAAAACGCGATCGCCGGCGGAGCGCCTGACGCTGGCGCTCACCACATGGCCGAGCCGATCGAGCGTGAAGGCGACGGCGACCTCGCCGGCGCGCCGCCCCGCCCCGCTCGGATAGCGCTTGGCGCGGTTGATATGCGCCATCAGCGCCTTCTGCCAGGTGAGCTTGGCCGCACGCGCGACCTTATCGGCGCCTTGGACGGGAGCGACGGCGCGCGGCGCCTCGGCGAGCGCATCGGTCTTGGGCGGCGCGGCCGCCTCGGACGCCGCCGACTCCGCGGAGATCACCGGCGTCGCCTGACGCTTGGTCGGATCCTCGACCGGCTTCTCATGCTTTTCGGCGGTCGTGTATTCGGCGTCCTCGGCCTCGACGCGCGAGATTTTGGGATCGTCGTTTTCCTTGGTCTGCGATGCGGCGACGGCCGGCGCTGCGGCGGCGGCTTCATCGGCCTGCGGGCCGGGGGGAGCGTCGGGCGAATCCTCGACATGGGGCGCGGCGGGCGCGAGGCCGATCTCGATCGCCGGGGCGCCGCTGGCGTCGTCGTCCGTCTCGATCTCGAAGACGACGAAAATAGCGGCGAGCGCCAGAAGATGCGCGGCCAGCGCGGCCAGCGCCGCGCCGGTCCAGATGCGATTGTTTCGGCCCGTGTCGAGATCGGCGGCGATGCTCATTTCGCAGCTCCGCCCGTCGCGGCCCCGCCGGCGTCGAGCGCGACGAGAGAGATCTTGGCGTAGCCGCCGGAGCGCAAGCGCTCGAGAATGGCCATCATCTCGCCATAGGGCACGGCCGTGTCGGCGCGCAGGAAGACGCGCTTGTCCTTGTCGCCGCCGGCGAGCGAATCCAGCGAGGCGATGAGATCATTGCGCTTCACCGGCGTCTCGCCCAGAGCGAGCGCCAGATCGGCCTGAATGGTGAGATAGATCGGCTTGTCGGGCTTTGTGTGCGTCGCCGCGCTCGCGGCCGGCAGATCGACGGGAAGATCGACAGTGGCGAGCGGAGCCGCCACCATGAAGATGATCAGCAGCACGAGCATCACGTCGATGAAGGGCGTGACATTGATCTCGTGAGTCTCTTCGAGCGCGCCGCGCGGCGATCCTCCGATATTGCCGGCCATGACGATTACTCCGCAGCGCGCAGAGCGGCGGGCGCCTGCTGGACGCCGCGATCGAGATCGCGCGAGACGATGCGCAGCAGCTCGCCGGAGAGATTGGAGACGAGTTCGAGATAGGCGCTCGTCTGGCGCGCGAGATGATTATAGATCAGCACGGCGGGAATGGCGGCGATGAGGCCGATGGCGGTGGCGAGCAGCGCCTCGGCGATGCCCGGCGCGACGACGGCGAGATTGGTCGTCTGCGCTTTCGATATGCCGATGAAGCTGTTCATAATGCCCCACACCGTGCCGAACAGGCCGATGAACGGGCCGGTGGAGCCGACCGAAGCGAGCAGCCCCGTGCCGCGACGAATGGAAAGGCTCTCGGCGCGCTCGATCTCGGCGAAGCTCGAAGCGACGCGCTCCTTCAATCCGCCGGCGGAGGAGAGATCGGAAGAGAGGCGGAACTCGCGCAGCGCCTCGGCGATCAGAGCGCTCGCCAGAGGATCGTCGCCGCCGAGCGCGAGACGCGCTTCCGCGAGGCCGCGCGCCTCCTGCAGACGCTCGATCGAGCTGCGAATGCGCGCGCGCGCGCGCCGCAATTCGATCGTCTTGGCGATGAGCACAGTCCATGTGCCGATGGAGGCGCTGACGAGGCCCAGCATGACGATCTTCACGACGATGTCGGCATTGAGGAACATGCTCGACACAGAAAGATCATGCGGACGATTGATGATGTCCGCGCGCCCTTCGGCCAGACAGAGAGATGTCGAGAGGAGGAGAGACGAGGCCGCAATCGCTAGCGTCTGATATGACCGTTTCATGCTTCCGCCCATATGCGAATGAGATTGTGATAGACGCCTGTCAGCTTGACGCAGGCCGGATCGCCCGCGCCGAGCCGTTCCGTGAGACCTTGAATCGTCTGGTCCAAATCAAAAAGCAACGAACGTACCACGTTGTCGCGAATCATGCTTTGAAGCCAGAAGAACGATGCGACGCGTTCGCCGCGCGTCACTTCTCGCACGAGATGCAGGCTGGTCGATGGATAGAGCACCAGATGACCGGCGGGCAGCTTCACTTCCTGCGCGCCATAATGGTCCTCGATGACGAGCTCGCCGCCGTCGTATTCATCGGGATCGGCGAGAAAAAGCGTGACGGAGAGATCGGTGCGAATGCGCACCGAAGTGCGCGGCACGCCGCGAATGGCGTTGTCGACATGCAGTCCGAAATCATGCCCCGCGCCATAGCGATTGAACAGCGGCGGGAAAATCCGCAGCGGCAGAGCGGCGGAGACGAACGTCGGACAGGCTGCGAGCGCATCGAGCACGAGATCGCCCAATTCGCGGGCGATGGCGCCGTCTTGCGGCAGCTGCAGATTATTCTTCACCAGGCTCGATTGCGAACCTGCGGTCGTGCGGCCGTCTTCCCACATGGTCTGCGACATCACGTCGCGAAAATAGGCGACCTGCCGCGCATCGAGCACATCGGGTATGCAGATCAGCATGACGCGACCCTCATACCTCGCTCCAATGGCGTATGAGATTGTGATAGACGCCGCCGAGCTTCATCACATCCTCGTCGTCTCCGCCGAGGCGTGGCGCGAGCTGCTGGATCGCCGTGTCGAGATCATAGATCACGTCACGCACGCTCTCCTGGCGGATCATGCTCTGCGCCCAGAAGAATGACGCGACGCGCTCGCCGCGCGTGACTGGCGACACCATATGCAGATCGCTCGCCGGATAGACAGCGAGCGCGCCGGCCGGAAGCTTCACCTGATGAGAGTCGTAGGCGTCGTCGACGACGAGCTCGCCGCCGTCATACTCCTCGGGCTCGGACAGAAAGACAGTGACCGCGAGATCGGCGCGAATGCGCAAGCCGGTCAGCGGATCGCCGCGCACGGCATTGTCCACATGCACGCCGAAGCGATGGCCGACGCGATAGCGATTGAACATGGGCGGATAGATGCGCAGCGGAATCGCCGCGGCGACAAAGCCCGGATGCGAGACGATCGCCTGCAAAAGGCGCTCGCCGAGGCGCCGCGACAATTCGCCATTGGGCGGCAGCTGCTCATTGCTCTTCACCGAGGGCGGCTGGGCGCCGGCGGTGGAAGCGCCGTCCTCCCATTCCGCCGCGTCCATGACGCTGCGGAATTGAGCGACCGTCTCCTTGCTCAGAACGTCCGGCACGCAGATCAGCATTTCCGCACATTCCATTTTTTGCGACGCAATGAAAAGGCGCCGGCTCCTTGTTTGAAACTTTTCCAAGGGAGCCGGCGCCTGCGACGATATGTCTTTTAGAATTTGGCGCGCGCCTCGAACAGCACGGTGCGGCCCGGCGCCACCTGGGTGAAGGGCGTCGCCGTCTGATAGAAGGCGTCGTAATAGGTGCGGTCGAAGAGATTCATGACCGAGACCTTGAGCGTGATATTCTCCGTGACCTTGCCCTCGAGGAAGGCGTCGAAGCGCCAATAAGAGGGCAGCACGGTCGGCACATTCACGAAGGGATTGGCCGCCGTCGGCGCCGGCCAACCCGTCGTGCCGTTCACCGCCGTCGCGCCATTGGCGATGATATTGTTGCCGCCATAGATCTTCGAGCGATAGACCGCCTGCCCGCCGAACTCGAGCCGATCCGCCTCGAGGCCGAAAAAGTCGCCGAACTGATATTTGCTCAGCAGGCTGAAGGATTCATGCGCGATATTGGCGAGCGGCAGGCCGACATTGGTCTTGATCTGCGACTGCTCGACCTTCGACTCCATGATGACGACGCCGCCGGTCACGCTCCATTTGTCGGTGATATTGCCGGCGATCTCTATGTCCGCGCCTTGCACATAATATTCGGCGTTGCCCGTCGTCACCGAACCGTTCACCTCGCGCGCGCCGGTCACATCGGTGCGGAACAGCGCCGCCGTGGCGAGCAGATGGCGATCGAAAAGCTCCCATTTCACGCCGATTTCCTTGGCGTAATTGCGCTGCGGCGGGAAGATCTGCACGGCGGTGGTGAGGCCGCCATAATTCGCCGCGCCGCCGTCGAGCTCGGCGCCGACAGGATTGGCCGAGGTCGCATAGGCCGCATAAAGGCTCACCTCCGGCAGAGGCTTCAGCACGAGGCCGAAATTATAGTTCACCAGCGCCGAGTGATTGGCCGCGAAGGTCGTATAGGCCTCGTTGCGGTTGGTGATCGTGTAATCGTCGAAGCGCACGCCGGCGTTGGCGATGACGATGTCCTCGTAATTCGCCGTCTCGATCAGATATCCCGCCTTGGTGTCCACAGCGACGCGCGTCACATTCTGATTGCGCGTCGGCGTGTTGAGGAACGGCAGAGAATTGCACGGCAGATAGAGATTGCACACGAGCGCGCCGCCGACAGCGCCTCCGTTCAGCTCAGACGAGAGATTGGTGTAATTGGTTCGCGTCAGCCCTTCCCGGCTATATTCGGCGCCGAGCACGACCTCATGCTTCACCGGGCCGGTGGCGAATTTGTAATTTATATCGGTCTGGCTCGCGAGCGTATTGGTCACTTGATAGCGGCTCTGCGCGCCTATGTTCACCGTGCCGGCGGCCCAGTTCGCGCTCTGCGTCAGCGTGCCGATGTAATCGACCGTCGAGCGGCTCTGGCGCAGCCGGCTGGTGATCGTCAGATCGTCGCTGACGCGATATTCGCCGGTGAAGGTGCCGAAGTCCTGGCGATATTTCTGAAAGTCACGATTGAGCAGCCCATACCAGGTGTTGCGCGAAGTGACGCCTTCCGCGTAAGGCCGATTGGTGGTGCGGTTGTAGGGAATGCCGAAGTCCGGCAGGCCGCTCTGGTAGGAATGCGTGTAATTGGCCGTCAGAGTGAAATTCTCGATCGGCTTGAAAACGACAGAGCCCGAAACGCCGTCGCGATCATCGACGACGTAATTGCGTCCCGCGACATTGGCGTCCTGGAACAGGCCGTTCACGCGCACGGCGAGAATCGGGCTGATCGCCTTGTTGACGTCGATCTGCACGCGCTTGGAGTTGTCCGACGGACCGCCGGTGAACTTCATATCGTAGAAGTCCTGCTCCTTGGCCGTCTTGGTGACAATATTCAACGCGCCTCCGGCGGTGCCCCGGCCGGCGAAGCTGGAGCCGGGACCGCGCAGGATTTCCACCTGCTCCGTGTAGAAATTCTCGCGCAAGCTGACGCCCGGATCGCGCACGCCGTCGACGAATATGTCGTTGCGGGCGTCGAAGCCGCGGATGAAGAAGCGATCGCCGAAGGCGTTGCCGCCCTCGCCCGAGCCGAGCGTGACGCCGGCCGTGCTGCGCGCGATTTCCTTCAGCGTGAAGGCGTTCTTGTCTTCGAGCACTTCCTTGGTGAGCACGGTCACGGTGCGCGGCGTGTTCAGCAGCGGCTGGGTGAATTTGTTGGACGATAGGCGATCCGCCTTATAGGGCGCCTTGGGATCGGCATAGGGATTGGCGTCGGCCGGCGCGGAGCCGCCCCCTGCCCCCGCCTGCGCGCTCTGGGCGCCTTGCGCCCCGGCTTGCGGAGCGGCGGGCTGCGTCGAGGGAGCGCGCGTCGCACGGCGCGGCTTGGCGGCCTGATGGGCGGCGGGCGCCGCATGAACAACCGGCTTGGGCTTCTCCTTCGGCGCGTCGACACGGACCGCCGGCAGAGGCTGTGACGCCTCCTGCGCTGTCGCGACTCCGACGCCCGCCGCAAGCAGCGCCGCCGCCCCCAGTACTTTCACGGACGGGCCGTCGATGCGCGCGACCGATGCGGATGAGCCGCGCCGAAGGCTGCGCAGTGAAAACGGCGCTTTGATGTTGTTCATTCTGTCCTGCCCCCGTGGAATCATATCCGGCAAAGCCGGTAAGGTCTTCCACTATGAGTATTTTCAGCTAGGGGCAGGGTCAATCGAAGGATACGCAGACTGGAAATGTTGCAAGAACGCTATTCTTGGAATGCTTACAACAAAGGCGTCTGTCTCCTTTCGAACATTGTCTGAAAGCAGCTGATTGGAATATTTCCATTTTGGAATTGGGTGAGCTTATCTCGCTCGTCTCGCGTCGATTGCGCGCGCGGCGAGCCTATTGTCGCGCGCGCGGGCGGCGACGCTGGCGCCGCCCTTCCCGCTCGGAAAACGCTTATTTTCCTTCGATCGTCTTGCGCGCCTCGTCGCGCAGCAGACGGCGGGAATCGTCGCGGATATAGGACATATGTCCGCCGGGCACGGTCACGAGCCGCACGCGGGTCGGCTCGCCGAAGGCGGGCAGCTGATCGAGGATCAGCTTGCTCGCATAATAAGGCGTCACCAGATCGGCGAGCCCATGGGCGACGAGCACCTTCAGACGCGCGTCGAGAGCGAGCTCGTCGCGCAATGTCGAGACCGCCTCCGCATTGGCGCGGCCGCCGCGGCCGAAGTCCCAGTCGCGCGCGACCTTGTGGTTGAGAATCTCATAACGCGCATCGCCGATCGGCCATTGCAATTTCTCGATCGTGACCCGCGTCATGGCGGCGCCGAGCGGCGCGGCGAGCGCGTCGAGCACAGGATCGGACCAATCGCTCTCGCGCGAGAAAGGCCGCGGATCGAAGCCCGTCACCGCGCCGTCATAGGCGCTGGAGACGAGATGCGAGGCGCGCAGACGATCGCGCAGAAAGGTCTTCAGCGCAACGCGGCCGCCCTCCTCCGTAACGATGCGGGATTCGAGCCCGGTGAAGCGCGCGACATTGGCGTCGAGACGCTCCAGAGCCTCCTTGTCGCGCGGGCCTTTGAGCAGATCGACGAGAAATTCGCCGGAGGCGTAGGCCTCCACATCGGCGAGCTCGGCGCGCTGCTTGGCGTCGCGCGCCACCGCCGCATAGGACGGCAGGCGGCCCGCCAGCGACAGAAGATTGCGCGGGCTGTCCAGCCAGGCGAAATCCAGCGCCGGCGAGATCAGCACCAGACCTTCGACGCCTATGCTCTCGCGCTCGCGCAGCGCATGGGCGAGCTCGACGGCGCGAAAACCGCCATAGCTCTCGCCGACCAGAAACTTCGGCGAAGCGATGCGCCGATGCGTCGCCAGCCATTTGCGCACCACGACCGCGAGCGACTCGGCGTCGCCCTGCGCGGAGAGGAAATGCTTTCGCGTCTCCTCATTGTCGGTGAGGAATTTGCTGTAGCCGGTGCCCGGCGGATCGATGAAGACGAGATCGACGAAAGGCAGCCAGCTCTCCGCATTGTCCACGACGACGGGCGGCGCGGAGGGCGACAGCGGCCCCGCGCCCAGCGACAGGCGCCAGGGCGAGATGCCGCCGAGCCCGAGCCAGGCGGAAGCCGCGCCCGGCCCGCCATTGAAGACGAAGGCGATAGGCCGGGCCAGCGCATCGACGTCGGAGCGTTCATAGGAGACGAAGGCCACATCGACGCGCGGCGCGCCGCTCTGAGCGTCGCGCAGCCGCACCGCGCCAGCGCGGGAGAGGAAGGCCAGCTTCTCTCCGCGAATCGACATGGAATGAGTGGTCGTGACCTCGGTCGGAAGGCCTTGCGATGGGTCAGCCGCCTCCTCGCTCTCCTTTTTCTGCGCCGCGGGCGGCGCGGCGAGGCTCGAGGAGCCGGCGAGACACAGCGCCAGCGCGAGCGCAATCCAGGCTTTGGAAATCATGACACGACCTTTCATTCCACGATGTGAGAACAGATAGCGCCGCGCTCGAGCGCGGCGAAGGGCGATGGAACCATCTCCATCGGCAAGAATTGTCATCCGATCCTGCGGCGCTCGCAAATAGACGCGCCCCAGCAGAGGAGAAAAAAGATGGAGTGGAACCAGATCCAAGGCAATTGGAAGCAGGCCACGGGCAAGATCAAAGAGAAATGGGGCGACTTGACCGATGACGATCTGACCAGAATCCAGGGCAAGCGCGACCAATTCGAAGGCGAATTGCAGAAACGCTACGGGAAAAGCAAGGAAGCCGTTCAAAAAGACGTGGATGAATGGCTGAAGACGCTCCACTGAGCAACACCTCTCCACTGCGCTCCCAGGGGAGAGACAAAGCGGCGGTCGGTTCTCCGGCCGCCGCCCCTTTTCGTCAGCGCGGCAGAACCGCCCAATAGTCGAGGTCGAGCAGCACGTCCGGATGCGGCTTGCCCTCGGCCGTCGTCAGCGGGAAATCCGCCGGCGGGTGGTCCTTGGTGGCGACGAGCCGCAGGCGCAACGCGCCAATATCCGAGCGGCCTGGAATCTCGGCCTTGTCCAGCACTTCCGACCAAGCGAAGACGGTGCCGCCGGCGAACAGCGGATTGACATGGCGCCCGCCATTCACCGCCGCGATGTGAAAGGCGTTCTCGAGACCGTTGAAAGAGAGCGCGCGGGCGAGCGAGATCACATGCCCGCCATAGATGATGCGCTTGCCGAAACGGCCCTGCGCCTCGTAATATTGGTTGAAATGGACCTTGGAATTGTTCTGGTAGAGGCGCGTGGCGATCTGATGCTCGGCCTCCTCCACGGTCATTCCGTCGATATGGTCGATCTTCTCGCCCACTTCATAATCGCCCCAGAAATAGGGCGAGCCGGCCAAATCCTTGTCATAGGCGGCGACGTTTATCGCCGGCACGGCCTTGCCGAGATCGGCGGGGGCGACGGATTTCGGCAGCGTCGGCACGACCTCCGGCCCGACGGGGGCGTCCTTGTCGCGCTTCTTCACCATCACCCAGCGGGCGTAGTCGAGCACCGTCTCGCCGCGCTGATTCTTGCCGGTGGAACGCACATAGACGACGCCGGTCTCCTTATTGGAGTTCTCCTTGAGGCCGATGACCTCGGAGCTCGCCGTCAGCGTGTCGCCCGGATAGACGGGCGCGAGAAATTTGAAATCCGCATAGCCGAGATTGGCGATGGCGTTCAGCGAGACGTCCGGCACGGTCTTGCCGAGCACGAAATGGAAGACGAGAATATCGTCGATCGGCGCTTCCCTATAGCCGATCGCCTGGGCGAAGGCCGCCGAGGATTGGACGGCGAAGCGCGGCAGATAGAGCGCCGTGTAGAGCGCGACGTCGCCCGCCGTCACCGTGCGCGGCGCGGCGTGGCGGATCACCTGACCCAGCGAGAAATCCTCGAAAAAATTTCCGACCTTCGACTTGCTCATGCCTCAACCATTTCTTGTCGCGCCGGTCTTCTCCAGCGCTGCGAGGAGCCGTGCGGGATCGCCCGCGATGAAGAGCTTTTTCAGCCGCGCCGTGTGGCCGGAGGCGATCGACACGGTTCTGCGCGGCGCGCCGATCGTCTCGGCGACAAGTTCGACCAGCGCGTCATTGGCGCGCCCATCCTCGGGCGCCGCCCGCACCCTGGCCTTGAGCACCGCCCGGCCGTCGGCGAGACGCTCGACGCCTTCCACGGCGTCGCGACCGCCCTTGGGCGTCAGCCGAACCCAGAGAACGACTCCGTCGCCCTCCGCGCTCCAGGCCGCGGCCTGTGTCATGTCAGCCTAGGCCGCCGAGCTGGCCGGCGACGAGATTGCGCAGGAATTGCAGCGCGAGCAGCAGGATGATGGGCGAGATGTCCATTCCGCCCAGGCTCGGCAGCACGCTGCGAATCGGCCGCAGCACCGGCTCGGTCAGCGCGTTCAGCGCGTTCCACAGCGAGTAGACGACACGCGATCTGGTGTTCACCACATCGAAGGCGATGAGCCAGGACATGACCGCCATTGCAATGACGACCCACCAATAGAGATCGATGATCGTGAAGATGAGATTGGCTACGGCATATTGCATCGTTGCGCTTCCAACGGTCGAATTCGTGAGAATTCTCTATCCTTCCTGCTCCGCCGCCGCAATCCCCGAGCGCCTCTGGCGCGGCCATGACGCGCTCGGCCTCGCGGTCCCGAGCCCGCCCCGAGCGGGAAAGCTCCGGCTCGGCCGTCGGGCGCAGGCATTTCGGACGGGGGAACGATTTCGACGCGGAGCGGATTGACAGCCGGATAGGCGCCGAAGTATCCAGCGCCTCGGAACGGGGCTGTAGCTCAGATGGGAGAGCGCTGCAATCGCACTGCAGAGGTCCGGGGTTCGATTCCCCGCAGCTCCACCAGGCCGAATTCGGCCGCCCGCTCACCTCTTCCCACGACCTCGATCGTCATGCCCGAGAGGTCGGGACGCGCTCGTCGAAGCGGCGACGTGGGAAAGCCGCCCTGAACAGCATTATGACGAGATTGAGCAGGACGAGCCCGACGAGCAGCGTCAGCGCCCAATCGCCTATGCTCGCGGTGGCGGGCGTCTGCAGCACCGAGTTGAGCGCGGTTTCACCCTTCGCCCATACGCAGCTCACCGCCTCGCAGAATGTCATCGACGCCAGCGGCTGTTCGCAGGACTCCATGATACGGCTCCCGATTTTGCATATATCGCACTGCAATTAGCGGCGCTGCGGACGACTTCAATCCCACATTTGGTTGCGCTGCGGCGTGGACGTCTGGGCGGCGCCGCGCCCACGAAGTGATTCGCACGAAAAAGTAGAGATATGCCGCGCCGCATCTATCGTCGCGTGCGGTAGAGTAACAAATTTGTCACCGCGCGGGCATTTTCGCTCGACATCGGCTAAGTATTCGCCCACTCTACCCGTGTTCGGAATTTCCGTTCATCCTGGGAAAACTCGGAGCCGGCCGACCGATTCGGACGAACAATCGTCCGACGGAAGTCGTTTCGCCCCTATCGACGCCGGAGACCCATGCGCCGCATCGTCCGCCCTTTCGTCAAGGAATTCAAATCTCGCTCCGCCAAGGCGGCGGCGGGTCGCCTCGGCCCGCTCGACGAGGCGACGCCCGATCCCAAGCCCGCATTTCTCGATCTTTCGACCTTCGCGCCGCGAGTCGTGGAACGCGAGGTTCATCACGACGACAGCTATGAAGCCGCGATGAAGGCGGCCGATCTCGTCTTCGGCAAGAAGGCCGAGCCCGTGACGACGGAAGCCACGCCCGGCGCGACGACGACGACCGGCCGCGTGCTTCCCAGCCTCATAGAGATCGTCGCGCCGCAGCCAGAGCCGGAGGAGCCGGTTCGCCGCGGTCCCGGCCGTCCGCGCGGCGTGAAGAAAGCCGTCGAGCCGAAGATCGAGGCCGAGATCGAAGCTGCGACGCCAGCGCCGGCGCGCGCGCGCCCCGGCCGTCCGCGCAAGACGGCGGAAGCGGCTCCGGCAGCGCCACGCCGCGCGCCCACGCCGGCGGCCATCGCCGTACAGCCGCGAGCGCCGATCGCCATGCCGGTCGCTGTGGAAAGGCCAATCCCCGTGGAAAGGCTTGCCGCCGTTGACAGCGAGCCGAAAGGCCGCCGCGTCCGCCGCCCCATTCAGCTGCGCTGGGTCCTCGACAAAGAGCTGCGCGCCGGCGAAAGGTGGAAGCGTCGCCTCCCCGAGGCCGCTCGCTGACCAGTTCCGAGCGCCGTCTTTCGGCAAGACGGCGCTAACCTTCGGCTACGCCATTCGCTCAAAATCCTTGCTCCTCGGGCCGATCGGCGTCATATACGGAGAGCGATGACGGACGCTCAAGAAACCACGCTGATCGAGGCCTTGAAGAAGGTCGATGCGCATGGCGACATCGCGCCGCCGCATGTGCAGGATCCCATGACCATGGCGCTGCGCCAACGCGCCATAGCGGCCGATCTCATGCGTTGGGACGATAGTCGCGGCCGCTATGTGCTCACCGGCACCGGCCGTAGCCGCATCAGCGCCCGCAATCGCGCGCCCGGCGCCGTGCTGCGCTTCCGCCGCCGCGACGAGAGCGACGGCGCCTCGCAGCGCAAGGCAGACTGAGGCGCGGCCGCCTCCGGCCCTACTTCCCCTTCCCGAAGGTTCCGTTTTTCACATCGGCCACGGCCGCGTGATATTTCTTCGTGATCTGCGCCAGATCGACGCGCGTCGGCGGCAGCTTCAGCCCCATCTCGTCCAGCGTGTCGACGACGATGCGCGAGATGACGAGATCGCGAAACCATTTGTGATTCGACGGAACCACGAACCAGGGCGCGTGCTTCGTGCTGGTGCGCGACAGCGCCTCCTCATAGGCCTCCACATATTGCGGCCAATATTCGCGCTCCGTGTAGTCGCTCTCGCTGATCTTCCAATTGCGCGCGGGATCGTCGAGCCTCTGCTTGAAGCGCGCGAGCTGCTCTTCCGGGCTGATGTGCAGATAGAACTTCAAAATCTTCACATTGCCGTCGCGCGTCAGCAGATGCTCGAACTCGTTGATCTCGTCATAGCGTTTCGACCAGACGTCCCGCGGAACGAGCTTGTGCACGCGCACGACGAGAACATCCTCGTAATGCGAGCGGTTGAAGATGACGACGCCGCCCTTGGACGGCGCATGGGCGTGGATGCGCCAGAGAAAATCATGCTCGTGCTCGATCGGCGTCGGCTGCTTGAAGCAGGCGACGGAGACACCCTGCGGATTCATGCCGGAGAACAAATGGCGGATGGTGCCGTCCTTGCCGGCGGCGTCCAGACCCTGCAGCACGATGAGCAGCGCCTGCGAGCCGTCGGCGTAGAGCAGATATTGCAGCTTGGCCATGCGCTCGACATGGTCCTTGATCTTGGGCAGCGCCTCCTCATGCGACTTTTGCTTGCCCGTGTCCGAGGGGTCGTAATCGGAGAGGCGGAGCTTTCCGCCCGGCTCGACCCCGTATTTCTCACGCCAATCCATCGGCTCTTTCCTCTCAATTGGACTTTTGGGCCGCCAGCACGAGCCCGCCGGCCAGCGGCCGCTCGACGGTGGCGACGCTCTTCTCCTGCCGTTTCATGCGATGGTCCACGACGCGCGCCACGATCTTGCGCACCAGGCCGAGGACGAACATGAAGGCGATGCAATAGGCCCAGACGATGCCGATGAGCCGCAGCGAGATCGGCGGCACGAGCCAGCCGAAATAGCACATGGCGGCGGCGAGAATCTGCGTCGCTACGATCGCGAAGAGAAGCTTCCACGCCGGAAAAGGCGGCATGAAGAACCAGCGCCGCGTGCGCGCGACCAGCAGCAGCAGATGGCCGCCGACGACCAGCTGCAGGAACATCATCGTCTGCAATTGCTGCGGCGTGAACAGCTGCATGGCCTCTTTCAGCGGCTCATGCGCCAGAGCGCGAACGCCGATGAGCAGCAGCCCGAAGGATTCGATGACGCAGACGAGGCCGAGCATTGTCGCTATGGCGAGCAGCCGCGGCATGCGCCAGCGTATGGGCCGCGGCTCCACCGGCGTATTGTCATAGGCGATGGTCATGATCGGCGCGTCGTCGAGCAGCGACATGACGACGATCATCGCCGCGGTGAGCGGCGTGAAGCCGAGGAAAACGCTCGACAACACGACGACGAACATGATGTCGATCGTCAGCGCCACACGATAGGTGGTGTAGCTCTCTATGCGTCCGAAGATGCGCCGCGCCTCGTCTATGGCGCTGGAGATGACCGAGAGGCCGGGCGCAGTGAGAATCAGCGCCGCGGCGCCGCGGGCGGCGTCGGTGGCGCCGGAGACGGCGATTCCGCAATCGGCCTGCTTGAGCGCCGGCGCGTCATTGACGCCGTCGCCGGTCATGGCGACGAGATGGCCCCGCTGCTGCAAGGCCTTCACGATCGCATATTTATGCTCGGGAAACACGCGCGCGAAACCGTCCGCCCGCTCGATGGCGTCGACGACATCGACGGAGAGATGATTGGGATCGAGATCTTTCGGGAAGATATCGGCGGCCGCGACGATGTGATCGCCGAGGCCGAGCTGACGCGCCGTCTCTATGGCGATCGCCGTGTCGTCGCCCGTCACCATCTTCACCACCACGCCCTTGGCGCGCGCGGCGGCGATGGTCGCCTTGGAGTCGGCGCGCGGCGGATCGAACATGGGCAGCACGCCGAGCAGCCGGAAGCTCGCGCCATCGTCCTCCGAGCGCGCCACGGCCAGCGAGCGCGAGCCCTTCTCGGCGAGCTCGGCGACAATGCTCTTCACGCGCTGCGCCACGCTGGCGTCGGGATGGACGAGATCGACGATCGCCTGCGGCGCGCCTTTGGAGACGATGATCGATTTGCCTCGGCGATCCGTGACCATCGCCTGGGTGCGCTTGCTCACCGGATCGAAGGGCGTGAATTTGGTCATCGAATAGGCTTTGAGCGCATCCTTGTCCTTCAGCGCATCGATGCAAGCCGTGTCTATGGCGTCGCGATCCTCGAGCTTGGAGGCGAGCGCGGCGGCGAGAATGCAATCCTGCGCATCCTTGGAATCGAAGAGGATCGGCTCGCTCGAGGTCAGCTGATTCTTCGTGAGCGTGCCGGTCTTGTCGGAGCACAGAATATCGACGCCCGCCATCTCCTCTATCGCCGAGAGCTTGGAGACGATCGCCTTCTCCTTGGAGAGCGCGAGCGCGCCTAGCGCCATCGTCACCGAGAACACAGCCGGCATGGCCACAGGAATGGAGGCGACCATCAGCACCAGCACGAATTGCAGAATGGAGAGCGCGTCCGCCGTGCTCCAGTCGTCGGCGACGACGAGATCGCGAAAGACCTTCACCGCGACGAGAACCACCGCGAGCGCGACGGCGACGACGATGAGAAAATCGCCGATCTCGAACATGGCCTTTTGCGCATGGCTCACCGCGCCGGCGCCGGCGACGAGGCTCGCCGTGCGGCCGAAAAATGTGTTGCCGCCCGTCGCCGTGACGACGCCGATCATCTCGCCCTGCTTCACTATGCTGCCGGAATAGGCCACATCGCCGACCTTCTTGCCGACCGGTAGAGATTCGCCCGTCAGCGCGGCCTGATCGATCGAGGCGTAATCGCCGGCGACCAGCCGCAGATCGGTGGGAACGACCACGCCGAGCCTTATCTTCACAATGTCGCCGGGCGCCAGCTCGGCCGCGGGCTCGGCGCTCCAATCGCCATCGCGCAGCACCGTGGCCTCGGGAGCGAGGCCTTTCTTCAGCGCCGCCAATGCGTTGGAGGCTTTGCGGTCCTGCCAGAATTCGAGCCCGGCATTGAACAGCAGCAGAGCCAGAATAATGGCGAAATCATTCCAATGGCCGATCAGCGCGGAGACGATCGCCGCGGCCTCGATCATATAGGCCATGGGTCCGGCGAAATAGCCGAGGACCTTGCGCCACAAGGGAATGCGCTTCTCGGGGAGCGCATTGGGGCCATAGGCTTTCAGCCTTCGACGCGCCTCCTCCGGCGAAAGCCCGCGCTTCGGATCGACGCCGAGCCGCGTGAGAACCTCATCCAGCGGCATTTTCCCGTAATCCGCAGCCGCCAACGGAACATCTGCGGCATGCGTCGGGCGCGTCCTGGTCGTCAGCGACATGGCGTGTCTCTTGTTGGGATTGCCTCTCGAGGGCGCGCCCGCGACGACGAGCGCTCTGCTGACATAGAGCCGCGCGCGCTCGGAAATAGTCTCCCCTTCATGGTGAATCGCGCCGAGGCGCTCCATTCACCATGACATTGACAAGCCGGCGCCCCTCGCCCAAGAGGACGATCGCCGGCGGGGGCCGCAGATCGAGAATTGGATCGCATTTGACGAAGCAGGCAATCGCGCTCCTTCCGCAAAAGGACGTCGCCATTGAGGACGGCCGCTTCTTCTCGCTCTCGAAGGAGCCCTGGCTGCGCGTGGAGGGCGACTTCGGCGCGCGTCCTTTCGTCGAGATCGTCTTTCGCGCGAGCCTGCTCGACGATCCTGTGCGGCCGGTGCTGCGCTTCGTGACGAAAGATCGCGTCATCGATCGCATTCTCCCCGGCCCCGTGGCCGGCGCCGGCGTCTGGATCGGCGCGCTGCCCCGCGGCGCGCGCGCGATTCTCATCAGCCCCACCAACAGGCCGGGCGCTTTCGGCTTTGCGATCGAGAGCTTGCGGCCGGTCGGCCTCGTCGAGGCGCTCGCCCGGGTCTGGCGCCGCAAGCCCGCGAAGCTCTGGTCCTATTTCCTGCCCACGCTCTTCGGCTATCGCGCGGAGGCGGAGAGCGCGATCGATTGGGCGAGCAATTTCGAGCCGCTCGACGCGTTCGAGAATTGGCGCGCGCGCCGCGCCCGTCCCTTCGAGCCCGCGGGCCTGGACGCGCCGCGCGGCGCGCCGGGCGGCGCGCCGCGCTTCGCCATTCTCCTCTCCGGCGCTGAGGCGACCCCAGAGCAATGGGCGCGCACGCTCGCCTCTATCGAACGCCAATCCTATCCTTCGCCCGCACGCCTCGCGCGCAGCGAGGCCGAGCTGCTCCCACTTCTCGCGGAGGCGGATTTCGTCGCGCATCTGCGCGCGGGCGATGAATTGGCCGATCACGCCTTCGCCGCGCTCGCGGCGCGGATCGCGCGCGCTCCGCAGACGAAGCTGATCTACGCCGACGAGCTGCTGCGCACAGAGAGCGGGCTGCGGCCGCGCTTTGCGCCCGATTGGAGCCCGACGCTGGCGGCGGCGCGCCCCTATTTCGGCCGCTGCGCCTTCTACGCCGCCTCGACGCTCGCCTCAGAATCGATCGACGCGGCAATGCGCAAGGCGCCCTTCCGCCTCGCCCGCGAGGAGATCGCGCATCTGCGCCGCTGGCTGCTCACGCGCGACGAAGAATCGGAACCGCCGATCGTCACGCCGCCTGCACCCGCAGAGCCGGCGCCGAGCGTCTCCATCATATTGCTGACGCGCGACCGCGCCGATCTCCTCGCCCCTTGCGTCGAGAGCGTCTTGCGCCTCTCGACGCATCCGTCCTTCGAGCTCGTCATTGTCGACAATGGCAGCCTCGAGCCGGAGACCTTCGCCATTTTCGAAAAGGCGAAGAAAGACCCGCGCGTGCGCGTGCTGTCGCGCCCGGAGCCGTTCAATTTCGCACGCCTCAACAATGACGCCGTCCGCGCCTCGCGCGGCGAGGTCGTCCTCTTCCTCAACAATGACACGGTCGTCGTCAGCCCGGATTGGCTGGAGACGCTGGGGCGCCGGGCCATGGCGCCGCAGACGGGCGCCGTCGGCGCGCTGCTGCTCTATCCCGACGGCCGCATACAGCATGCGGGCGTCACCATAGGGCTCGGCCAGGACGCCGGCCATTTCGGCGCGCTGGTCGCGCCGGAGGCGCCCTCATGGCTCGGCCGCGCCGGCCTTCCGCATGAGTGCTCCGCCGTCACCGCCGCCTGCATGGCGTTGGAGCGCCGCAAATTCGACGTGGTCGGCGGTTTCGACGAGATCAATCTGCCGATCGAGTTCAACGACACCGATCTCTGCCTGCGTCTCGCCGACCGCGACTGGACGTCGCTCTATGAGCCGGCCGCGCGGCTGCTGCATTATGAATCGGCGTCCCGCGGCTCGGCCAGGTTTCGTCCGATGAGCGTCTATGCGAAGGAGCGCGACTATTTCCGCGACCGCTGGCGAGACGCCATTCGCGACGATCCCTATTATCATCCGGCTCTGTCGCTCTATTCGCGCCAACCGGCGCTCTGGTAGGAAAAGAAAATGACGCGCCCGATCGTCTATGACGCGACTCATCTCGTGTCCTGCGGACGAGCTGCGGGCGCGGCCGGCATCGGGCGTATCGATCTCTCTTACGCCCAGCATTTCGCGGCGCATCCGCGCCTGTCCTGCGGCGCGCATTACGGCGCACGCGGCCCGCATGCGCTCGCGCCGTCTCGCCTCTCCCGAATCGTCGCCGATGTCGCGCCCGCTGCACCAGACGATTCGGCGGAATGGACGCGGCTCCGCGGCTGGCTGCTCGGCGAGGAGCCTACGCCGATCGCCTCGGCCCCTGCGGCGCGCGACGCTCTCGGCCAATTTCTCTGGCGCGCGCCGCTGCGTCTCGCCAATGACGGACCGAGCCCGCTGCCGCCAAATGCGCTCTATTTGAACATTGCGCAGCACGCCTGCGAGTTTCCGCTGCTGTTTCGGTGGCTGGAGCGACGGCCGGACATGCGCGCCGTCTTCTTCCTGCACGATCTTCTGCCGCTCGATCGGCCGGAGCTCTTCCGCCGTGGCTATGAGGCGCTGTTTCGTAGGCGAATCGACACGATCCTGCGCCACGCCAATGCGCTGCTGACGACGAGCGAAGCCGTCGCCGAGCGTCTCGAGCGCGAGATCGTGCGCAAAGGCGCGCGCATTCCGATTCATGTCGAGCCGCCGCCGTCGACGCAGGGCGAGGCCATGGTCGCGCGGGACGAAGATCTGGCGCGCTGCGATTATTTCGTGCTCGTCTCGACGCTGGAGCCGCGCAAGAATCACCTGATGCTGCTCAATGTCTGGCGCGCGCTGGCCGCAGGCCCGCGGCCGGCGCCCAAGCTCGTCCTCGTCGGCGGACGCGGCTGGGAGAATGAGCAGACCATCGGCATGCTGAATCGCTGCGAGGCGATCCGCCCCAGCGTTCGCTGGAAGAGCGATCTCTCCGACGCCGCGCTGCGCCGTCTGCTTTCCAACGCCAATGCGCTGCTGATGCCGAGCTTCGCGGAAGGCTATGGCCTGCCGGTGGTCGAGGCGCTCTCGCTCGGAACGCCGGCCATCGTCTCCGACATTCCCGTGTTTCACGAGATCGCGCGGGAGCGCGCGCTGTTTCTGTCGCCCATAGACGGGCTCGGCTGGAAGCGCGCGATCGAGGATTTCTCCACGACGGATTCCCCCCGCCGTCTCGCCGCCATCGACGCCGCGCGCCGATTCGAGGCGCCGAATTGGACGCGCTATTTCGAGCGTGTGGAAGCTTTTCTCGACAGTCTCTGATCTTCGCGCCCGAGCCGCCGAGCCCCTCTCGCCAGCAGCCCGGTCGGCCCCATCGCGACCGCGATAGACCTCGAAAATGCAAAGAGCCCGGCGCAGCGGCCGGGCTCCTCGTTTCCATTCACTCGCCCCTATCGGGCGACCGCCAAATCAGTATTTGGCGACGACCGGAGCAGCGGCCGGGCTGAACAGGTTGAAGTGGTAGTTCACGCCGGCGCGAACGACATGGCCGTTGAAGCGAGCCGAGGTGGCGGTGGTGGCGACCGGAGCTGCGATGCCCGTGAAGCCGATCACGCCCGAGGTCGAGACAGTGCCGAGATCGTAATAGAGATATTCGACCTTGGCGCTCCACTTCGGCAGGAACAGCCACTCGACGCCGCCGCCGGCCGTCCAGCCCACGCGGGTGTCGGAGAAGGCGCTCGACGAGGTGCCGACGAGACCGCCGACAGCCTGGAAGACGCTGCTGCTCAGATTGGCCTGGCCATAGGCGAGACCGCCCGTGCCGTAGACGAGCAGCGAGGGGGTGACGAGATAGCCGAGACGGCCGCGGACGGTGCCGAGGTAGTCGATCGACTTCGAAGCGCTGATCGTCGAGGTCAGCGGGCCGAAAGCCGCGACCGAGGACACGCCGCTGTTGCTGCCGGCGACGCCCTGAATGTCGGCCTCGATGCCGGCGACGAAGACGTTAGAGAACTGATAGTTGTAGCCGATCTGGCCACCGCCGATGAAGCCGTCGACGCTGGTGCCGAGCACGCCCGAGCCGGCGATGCCGACGATCGGGTTGAAGGGAGCCAGCGAGCCGGAAGCCACCGTCACCGAGCTGCTCTCGTCCCAGGTGTAGCCAGCGTTCAAGCCGACGTAGAAGCCGGTCCACAGAGCCGGCGGCGGCGGGGGCGGCAGCAGGGGGGCAGCCTTCTTGGACGGCAGGTCGGCAGCCAACGCCGAGCCCGCGGAAACGGCCAGCGCGAGCGCGGAGGCGGCGAGCAAAGACTTTTTCATCATACGGCCCTCAGTTAGATTTATCGGTCTTCGATCCGCCGCCGCCGGAGCCCCCCAGGGCGCCCAACGATCGATCGCCGACCGCGACAACCGGCCACCAGAGGTGCGCCGTCTGTGGTGAATAGCTACGGATCATTACGATTGTCGTCAACAAAGGCGGGGCCGTTGGAGGGCCGATCGGCGGATTTTGTCCAAGCCTGTGTCAATTGCGCAACAGTGCGGAAGGCCGTGCATAAATAATTCGCGCGCAACACTGCGCTTGCCAATAATTTGCCGCTTTGGCATATCTCAACTCGCGCTCGCCGGAGCGCCGAGATTCGGAAGCTTCGGCGTCAGCGCATCGAGCGCCTGCGGAGACGTGGCCGAGAGGCTGAAGGCGGCGGTTTGCTAAACCGTTATAGGGTTGTAAAGCCCTATCGAGGGTTCGAATCCCTCCGTCTCCGCCAGCGCCTCGGCGCCCTCAGTTCCCCGCAGTCTATGCCTCTGACGGTTGCGCTCCGCTTCGCGCTGGGGCTAGATTGGCGCGATTGCGGCCCGTGGGCGCGCGCCATTGCTTTTTCGAATCACAGGTTGGACCGCCCATGCGTAGACTTTCCGCGGCGCTCGCGGTTTCGGCCGCGCTCGCGTCCCCCGCCTCGCCCGTGATGGCGGAGCCGGCGATCGGCTCGGCCGCCACCATCGAGAAGGACGTGCGCGGCGAGATCGCCGAGCGCGCCGCCGCCAAGCTCGCCGTCGGCGACGAGATTTTCGCGCAAGAGGTTCTGCTGACCGGAACCGAGAGCCGCGGAAAATTCGTCTTCCAGGACCGCACCGATCTGCAGCTCGGCCCCTCCTCCCGCGTCAAGCTCGATAATTTCGTCTATTCGGGCGAGAATGGCGTGACCTTCAACGCCGCCAAGGGCGTGTTCCGCTTCGTCAGCGCGCCGGCCGGCCACAAGGACTATGTCGTGCGCACGCCCAATGCGACGATCGGCGTGCGCGGCACCGCCTTCGGCGTCCGCGTCGTCTTCGGCCGCACCGATGTGGTTCTCTACGACGGCGCCGTCGAGGTCTGCTCGATTCTCGGCGGCCTGTGCCGGACGCTCGCCTCAGCCTGCACCTTCGTCACCGTCACCGGCGATTTCGTCACTCCGCCGCAGCCGCTCGGACGCGAAGATTGGAGCTTCGACGACAGCTGCGGCGGCGCCGGCCAGCGCGCCGCGCGGACCTATCGAGCCGGGCCGGTCTTCTATCCGGGCGCCGGGGGCCTCGCCTCGGGCGGCGGCGGGGGCGTCGGGCGCCCGCTCGTCAGCCCGAACTGACCATTTCCCGTCTGCTCCTTTTTAAAGGATGTGGACTTTTTTCGTGGGGCGGCGGCGGGCGGCTCATTGCCGATGCGCCCGGCAACGCCTATAAAACAGCGGCGTTCCGTCCTCGGGCGCACAGCCCTTTTCAAAAAGAGACGATATGCCCTGGAGCAGTCAAGGCGGCGGCCCTCGCAAGCCGAACGACAATGGCCCTTGGGGCCAAGGACCCTGG
Source organism: Methylosinus sp. PW1 (assembly GCF_000745215.1). Lineage (NCBI taxonomy): Bacteria > Pseudomonadati > Pseudomonadota > Alphaproteobacteria > Hyphomicrobiales > Methylocystaceae > Methylosinus > Methylosinus sp. PW1. Next base: position 156,985 of record NZ_JQNK01000002.1, on the reverse strand, counting down.
GGTAGCGGCGGCCCGCCCGGCGGCGGTGCTCCGCCCGATCTCGAGGAGCTGCTGCGCCGCGGTCAGGACGGCCTGCGCCAGATGCTGCCGTCCGGCCTCGGCGGACGCGGAATCGCAATCCTCGCTCTGCTGACGGTGCTCGCCTGGCTCGCCAGCGGCTTCTACACGGTCGGGCCGAACGAGGTCGGGCTCAATCTGATCTTCGGCAAATATCGCGGCAAGACGCAGGCCGGCCTCAACTACAACCTCCCCTCGCCGATCGGGACGGTGATCAAGCTCGCCGTCACCGACCGCAACGCCGTGGACATCGGCTTTCGTGAGCAGCCGGCCGCCTCGCGCCGCGGCCCGCTCGCGCCCGAGGCGCCGGAAGAGAGCCTCATGCTCACCGGCGACGAGAATATCGCCGACGTCAAATTCCGCGTGTTCTGGCAGATCGATCCGGCCCATCCGGAGGATTTCGCCTTCAATGTCGCCAATCCGCCGGCGACGGTGAAGGCGATCGCCGAGAGCGCGATGCGCGAGATCATCGGCCAATCGCAGATTCAGAAGATTCTGACCGCCGACCGCAAGCTCATCGAGCCGGCCAGCCAGCAGCTGATGCAGAAGGTGCTGGACGATTATCACAGCGGCGTTCTGGTGCTGCAGGTGCTGCTGCTCTCGGTCGATCCGCCCGCCTCGGTCATCGCCGCCTTCCGCGACGTGACCGCCGCCCAGCAGGATCTCCAGCGGCTCGGCAATGAGGCCGAGGCCTACGCGAATCGCGTCGTGCCAGAGGCGCGCGGCGCCTCCGCCCGCATCTTGCAGGAGGCCGAGGCCTATCGCGAGCAGGTGGTCGCCGAGGCGCAAGGCCAGGCAGCCCGCTTCGACAAAATCTACGACCAATATAAGAAAGCGCCCTCGGTGACGCGCCAGCGCCTCTATCTCGAGACGATGGAGCGCGTGCTCGGCGGCGCCGAGAAGGTCATCATCGACGAGGCGCCGGGGAGCGGCTCGGTCGTTCCCTATCTTCCCCTGCCCGGCTTCTCCGCGGCGCAAGGAGGCCGCAAGTGAAGGGTTCTCTGGCTCTCTTCGGCGTTCTCCTCGCCCTCGTGGCGCTGATCGCGGCGGGCGGCGCGCTGTTCACCGTCACCCAGACGGAGCAGGCGCTGGTGCTGCGATTCGGCGAGCCGGTCGCCGGCCGCGGCCTCATCACCGAGCCCGGCCTGCATTTCAAGATTCCCTTCATCGAGAATGTGATCTTCCTCGACAATCGCATTCTCGACGTCGAGAGCCCCAATCTCGAGGTGCTCGCCTCCGATAATCAGCGGCTCGAGGTCGACAGCTTCATCCGCTACCGAATCGTCGATCCGCTGCGCTTCTACCAATCGGTGGGCGGCATAGCCGGCGCCAATAATCAGCTCGCCTCCGTGCTGAACTCGGCCGTCCGCCGCGTGCTGAGCGAGGCCAATCAGCAGCAGATCGTGCGCGACGAGCGCGCAGGGCTGATGGTGAAGATTCGTCAGCAGGCCAATCTCGAGGCGCGCAAGTTCGGCGTCGACGTCGTCGACGCCCGCATCCGCCGCGTCGATCTCCCGCAGCAGATTTCCGAGAAAGTCTACGGCCGCATGCAGACCGAGCGCGCCCGCGAGGCGGCGGAATATCGCGCGCAAGGCGCCGAGCAGGCGCAGAAGATCACCGCCAAGGCCGATCGCGACGTGATCGTGCTGAAGGCCGAGGCGCAGCGGCGGGCCGATCAGCTGAAGGGCGAAGGCGACGCCGAGCGCAACCGCATTTTCGCGGAGGCCTTCGGCAGGGACGCGGATTTCTTCTCCTTCTACCGCTCGATGCAGGCCTATGAGGCCGCCTTCAAAACGGGCGATACACGCTTCCTGGTCAGCCCGCGCTCGGATTTCTTCAAGTTTTTTGGCGCGCCCTCGGCCGGCAAGCCCATCGAGGAGCCGACGCCCCCGACGCCGCAAAAGAAATAGAGTCGCGAAGGCGATCAAAATAAGGTACAGAAGGTAGGATTTAAGCGAACGCCCAACTCTCGCCGTTTTGCTGGCAGAGTGCGAGCGCAGTCATCCGACAGTCTACGCAGCCCGTCGAGTCGCGCGAGACGCAAATCGCGCCTTCGCCGCAGCTCGAGGCGCCGTCCGGTCTCAGGAGAGCAATAGTATGACATCTGCCGCGTCCGTTTCGCTTTTCACGGCGCTGAGGCGCGCCCTCGCCGCGGGGCTCGTCGGCGCGCTCGTCTCCCTCCCGCTGGCGGCGACGCCGGCGCGCGCCAAGGGACCCGATTCGCTGGCCGATCTGGCCGCATCGGTGCAGGACGCGGTGGTCAACATCTCCGCCACTCAAACCGTCGACCCGAAGCGGCAGTCCAAGGACGCCGCTCCGAACGGCCAGCCCTCGACGCCCTTCGACGAATTGTTCGAGGAATTCCTCAAGCGCCGCCAGCAGCAGGGCCAGGGCGGCCCGGAGCTGCCGCGCCAGCGCAAATCCGCCTCGCTCGGCTCTGGCTTCGTCATCGACGCCTCCGGGATCGTCATCACCAACAACCACGTCATCGCGGACGCCAATGAGGTGACGGTCATCTTCACCGATGGGCAGAAGCTCAAGGCGGAGGTGATCGGCAAGGACCAGAAGGTCGATGTGGCGGTGCTGAAGGTGAAGCCCGAGAAGCCGCTGAAGGCGGTGAAATTCGCCGACAGCGACAAGGCCCGCGTCGGCGATTGGGTGCTCGCGGTCGGCAATCCCTTCGGCCTCGGCGGCTCGGTGACGGCCGGCATCGTCTCGGCCCGCAACCGCAATATCGACAGCGGCCCCTACGACAATTACATCCAGACCGACGCCTCGATAAACAAAGGCAATTCCGGCGGCCCGCTGTTCAATCTCGACGGCGAGGTGATCGGCATCAACACCGCCATTCTATCCCCCTCGGGCGGCTCCGTCGGCATCGGCTTCGCGACCCCGGCCAATACGGTGCAGCCGGTCGTCGAGCAGCTGCAGAAGTTCGGCGAGACGCGGCGCGGCTGGCTCGGCGTGCGCATCCAGAATGTCGATGACACCATCGCCGAGAATCTCGGCATCGGCCAGACGCGCGGCGCGCTGGTCGCGGGCGTCGACGACAAAGGCCCTTCCAAGACCGCGGGGCTGAAGGCCGGCGACGTCATCATCAAATTCGACGGCAAGGCCATCAAGGAATCGCGCGATCTGCCCAAGCTCGTCGCCGCGACGCCGGTGGGCAAGGAGGTCGAGGTCCTCATCGTCCGCAACGGCAAGGAGCAGACGAAGTCGATCAAGCTCGGCCGCCTCGAGGATGGCGAGAAGCTCGCCTCCAATGATTCGCCCAAGAGCGAGAATATCGAGAAGACCGCCGCGCAAAAGGCGCTCGGCCTCGAGCTCTCCTCGCTTTCCGACGAGCTGCGCAACCGCTTCCAGATCAAGGAAAATGTGAAGAACGGCGTCATCATCACCGGCGTCGATCCGCGCTCCGACGCGGCGGAGAAGCGCCTGCAGGCCGGCGAGATATTGCTCGAGATCAATCAGGAGCCGGTCGCCGATCCCGCCGATGCGGTGAAGAAGGTGAAGGCGCTGAAGGACGGCGGCAAGAAATCGGCGCTTCTGATCGTCGCCAACGCCCAGGGCGACACGCATTTCGTCGCTCTGACGCTCGACTGACGACAGCCCCAGGCTTTCGCCTTCGCGCGAGCGCCCTATCTGGCGAAAAGATCGCCCGCGTCGGAGATCGACGCGGGCGTTTTCTTTTGCCGGACAGCCTTTCCCATGCGCTCGATCATCGCCCGCGCCAATTTCCTCTCGGTCGTCCTCATCGGCGCCCTCGCGCTGGCGCTCGGATGGCTCGCCGCTCAATCGGAGCGGCCGCTCGCCAGCCCGCCTTTCGCTCTGCATGTCGCGCTCGGCGTCCTCGCCGGCGCTCTGCTCATCGCGCAGATCGCGCTGCGGCTCGCGGTTCCGCCGCCGGCCTTGCCCGCGCGCTGGTCCAAGGGGCGCCGCGTCGCGGCGGCCTTCTGCGAATTTCTCGTCTATCTCTCGCTCGCGCTTCTGGTCGCGACCGGGGCGCTCTGGGGCTATTTCGGCGGCGCGCCGCTGGAGGTCTTCGGCCACCCCCTGCCCGTTTCGTCCCCCGCCGACCCTCGGCTCTCCGATATTCTCGGCGCAACCTGGACGCGGCCGCTCGGCCTCGAGGGAACGACGGCCTCGGAGACGCTGCTGGCGGCGCATCGGCTGCTCGCCTATGCGCTCGCCGGCGCGACCATCCTCTATTTCGCGCTGGGGGGCTTCTCGCGATTCTCCCCCGCGCCGCCGCCGCCAGAATCGGCGAAGCTCGCGCCCGTGCTGATCGAGCGCTCGCCGACGGCGGGCCTCTCCGCGCGTCTGCGCCTGTTCGGCTGGCTGCAATTCTGGCCGCAGTTCGCCATAGCGCTGGCCAGCGCCGTGCTGCTGCAATTTTCCACCTCCGGCCGCGCCTTCAGCCCCAGCCAATCCGGCTATGGCGACGCCATCTATTGGAGCCTCTTCGCTTTTCTGCTGCTCTGCGCGGCGACGGCGCTCGCCTTTTTCTACACGCGCGCGGCCCCTTCCGTGGCGCAGGCGGATTATCTCGGCGTCCACAAGCTCACGGCCTTCTGGTTTCTCACGCTCGGCCTGGCGATCGGCCTCGTCGGCGTGATCCTCTCCTTCATCGGCCTGTCGCTCAGCGTTTCGCTGCTGGTCGCCAAAACCGTGTCGCAGCCGCCCGGAATCGCCATCACCGATCCCAATAAGATCATCCGCGCGCTGGATGTCTTCGTGCTGCTGGTGAATTTCGCGCTGCTGCTGGCGCATTTCATCGGCGTCGGGATCGCCGCCTTTCTCACCTCCGAGGCGACGCGCGCCCGCTTTCGCTTCACCATCGCCGAGCCGCCGCAGGAGAGCCGGGCCTGAGAGCCGGGCCTGAGCCTTCAACCCTCGCGAATGTCCGCCTCGACGAAATCCTCGCGTCGATAGCCCTGCGCGAACAGCAGCGCCGAAAGATCGGCGCGATCGACGCGAGCGGCCGCGGCTTCCGCCACTTTCGGCTTGGCGTGATAGGCGACGCCGAGGCCGGCCGCCGCGAGCATGTCGAGATCATTGGCGCCGTCGCCGACCGCGAGCGTCGCCTCCGCCGGCAGAGCCAGCCTCACGCGCAATTCCTCGAGCGCCTCGCGCTTGGCGGCCGCGCCCGCGATCGGCGGCAGGACCACGCCGGTGATTCTTCCCTCGCACGTCTCCAGCCGATTGGCGCGCGCCTCGTCGAAGCCGAGGCTGGCCGCGATGCGCTCGGCGAAAAGCGTGAAGCCGCCGGAGACCAGCGCCGCATAGGCGCCATTGGCGCGCATGGTCGCGATCAGCCGCCGCGCACCCGGCGTGAAGCTTATGCGTTCGGCGAGTATCGTCTCGATGATCGTGACCGGCAGTCCGGCGAGCAGAGCGACGCGCTCGCGCAGCGCCGGCTCGAACTCCAGCTCGCCGCGCATGGCGCGTTCGGTGATTTTCGCGATGCTCTCGCGAATCCCGGCGAATTCGGCCAGCTCGTCGACGCATTCCTGGCCGATCATGGTCGAATCCATATCGGCGACGAGGAGACGCTTGCGCCGCCCGGCCTTCGGCTGGACGATCACATCGGCGCCGGCCTCACGCGCGGCCGCCTGAAGCGAAAGACGCCGCTCCGGCAAAGCATCCGGCGCGAGGGGAAAAAAGACATCCGCAGCGACGCCCTGCTCCAGCCACTCCACCGCGCCGGCGGGCGCAGCGGCGCGCACGGCCTCGACCGTCAGCTTCGGGCCGCCGGCGCCGGCGATGAAAGTCGCGACATGTTCGACGAGGGCTTTTGACATTTCGCTCGTTTTGTCGTTGCGAAGGACCGATGACGAGACGCGCCATTCTCATCGCAGGACCGACGGCGAGCGGCAAGTCCGCTCTCGCGCTGGCGATCGCCCAGCGCCTCGGCGGCGCAGTGGTCAACGCCGATTCGATGCAGGTCTATCGCGACCTGCGCATTTTGACCGCCCGCCCGACGCTGGAGGAAGAGCGCAGCATTCGCCATGAGTTGTTCGGCCATGTCGACGCTTCGGTGAATTATTCCGTCGGCCGCTGGCTCGAGGATTTTCGGCGTCTTCTCGGCACGCTCGAGCAGGAGGGCGTCACGCCCATCATCGCCGGCGGCACGGGCATGTACTACAAGGCCGCGCTCTATGGCCTCTCGGACATTCCGCAAGTCCCGCCCGAGATTCGCGAAAAAATCCGCGCCGAGGCGGAAGGCCGGACGCCGGAATATCTTCATGCGCGCCTTTCCGAACGCGATCCCGAGACGGCGGCGCGGCTGCGGCCGACCGATCCGCAGCGCATTCTGCGCGCGCTGGAAGTCTTCGCGGCGACGGGCAAGCCGCTCGCGTCTTTCCAAGGCGCGCGCATGGCCTCGCTGCTGGATCCATCGCAATGCCTCGCCTTCTTCCTCGCGCCGGAGCGCGAGGAGCTGTATCGGCGCATAGACGCGCGCTTCGACGATATGCTCCGCAAAGGCGCCCTCGAGGAGGTGGAGGCGATGGGCGCGCGCGGGCTCGACCCCGCTCTGCCGGCGATGCGCGCGCATGGGGCTCCGCATTTGCTGCGCTATTTGCGCGGCGCGCTGCCGCTCGAGGAGGCGGCGACGCAGGGCAAGCTCGACACGCGCCATTATTCGAAGCGGCAATTCACCTTCGCGCGCCACCAGCTGCCGTCGTTCCGCTGGATCGCGCCGGGGGAGACAGAGGCGGCCGTCGAAGAGGCGGCGCGCTTCATCGGTCGGTGAGCGCGCGCCGCTCGGCGAGATTGGCGACGGCCAGCAGCGTCGCGCCGATCAGAGATATCCCGCCGATGAGCGCGAAAAAAATCCCGAGCCCGCTCGGCGCCAGCGCGCCGAACAGGAAGGACGTCGAGAAAATGCCGAGGTTGAGCAGGCTCGCGTGATAGGAGTTGATCGTGCCGCGAAACTGCGCCGACATTCCGCTGAGCCGGGCGTGATGCAGCGGCCCGCCGCAGCCATAGCCGAAGGCCCAGGGCAGGCCGATGAGCGCGAGCTGCGCGACCGAGCCGACCGGCAGCGCAAAAGCGAAAACGCCGACCGAGGCGGCAAGGCAGGCGATGGGCAGCGCCCGATAGGCGAGAAGCCGGCGCGCGAGCGGCCCGGAAAGATTGCCGGCGATGGTGACGAGGCCGAAGAAGCCCGCCAATAGGCCGGCGTCCGTGGGCGAGAGCGACAGCTTGCGCGCCGCGACATCGGCGACCACCACGCCGAAGCCCGCCACCGAGCCGAGCCAGAAATAGCTCGCCGCCAGACGTCGCAGGACGCCCGGCGTCGCCAGCGCGCCTCTATGGGTGGCGACGAAGGAGACCACTCCGCCGCCATGCGCGCGGCCGGGCCGGAACGCCGCCGAGACCGCCACAAAGGCGAGCGCCGCCAGCAGCGCCAGAAGATAATAGGCATAGCGCCAGCCGAAACGATCGGCGATCCATCCGGCGATGGAGGGCGTGACGACGAAGGCCGACATCAGCCCGACGAAGACGCGCGCCGTGCGAATGTCCACTTCCTCGGGCGAAGAGGAATCGGCGACGAAGGACAGAGAATTGGGCTGAACGAAAGCCCCGCAGAGGCCGGCCAGGCCGCTGAGCGCTATGGCCACGGAAAGATTGGAGGAATTGGCGAGCGCGGCGCTGAGCAGCGCGAAGCCGAGCAGCCCCGCCTGCAGCGGACGCTTGCGGCCGAATCGGTCGGACAAAGGCCCGGCGATGATGGCGAAACCGGCATAGGCGAGGCCATAGGCCGCAGGCAGATAGGCGATGGCCGCCGGCGGCACGCCGAAATCCGGGGCCATAGCGGTCATCAGCGGCCCGGCGACGACCTCCGCCGAACCGACCAGAAACAGAGCCGCGGCCAGAATGGAGAGCTGGCCGAGGGTCACGCGCGGGCTTTCGGCATAAAGGGCCTCAATGCGCCCGCTGCACGAATATCTGGAACAAGGTGAGCAGAATTTCCGCGAGAATCAGCACGACGACCGTCGCCTCCAGCCGCACGGAGCGATCGACGTCGATGATCTCGGTCAGCGCCCGCGCCGTCTCGCCGATGACGTCGACCTTGGCTTTGAGCGTCTGGCCGCGGGCCTCCAGCTCATATTCGTCCTCGAGCCTGGAGTACAGGCGCTCCAGATCCGGCCGGTCCCAGAGCACGTCCGGCTTGTCCTCGACGGCGACGCGGCCGGAGACGCGATGCTGCACCAGCAGCGTCTGGCCGATCAGCTCCAGCATGGCGCGGCGGCGGAAGGGCGGCCTTCCTTTGCTGGCGAGCTCGGCGGCGAAAGGCTCGATCGTATCGAAGACGGCGTTGACGCGGCGCTCGTCGCGGGCGAGCGCCACGCTCTTGGCCAGCGCGTCGGCGACCACCAGCAGACGCTCGCCGGAGGCGTCCTTGATCGCGAGGCGGCCATTGGCCAGCGTCTTGTCGTCGCCCTCGGGCGTGATCTCGAGCACCAGGGTCTCGTCGTCTCGGCGCGCGGCGGCGCCGGCGACGCGGGCGCCGACCTTGGCCAGAATCTCGTCCTCCTCGAGCGGCGACAAGCCGAACAACACGGCGACGCCGAATCGGTAGAGCACGACGAAGCCCGACTGCCCCGCCGGAAAGGCGAGCGGCGATGTGGAGACGAGATCGGCCCGCTCGAGCCCGCCCGTATCGATTCGCTCACCGAGCAGCAAGGCCCGCGCCGTCACGCAACGCGCCGCCGGCAGCGCCGAGACGCCCTGCGAGGCCGATTCGATTTCCGCCATAGACCGATTCCCTTCCAACCCCTCGCAGGATATCATGCGCGCCGCGCGGGCCGGGAGGCCGCTTGCAACCCAATCTCAAAAACGCTAGCAAGCCCGCGGATCGAGGACGCCCCATGCCTTACGTCGTCACGGAAAACTGTATCAAGTGCAAATATATGGATTGCGTCGAAGTCTGTCCTGTGGACTGCTTCTACGAAGGCGCCAACATGTTGGTGATCCATCCTGACGAATGTATCGACTGCGGCGTGTGCGAGCCTGAATGCCCTGCCGAGGCGATCAAGCCCGACACCGAGCCGGACCTCGAGAAGTGGATGGCGCTGAACGCGGAATACGCTCAGACTTGGCCCAATGTGACGGTCAAGCGCGACCCGCCTGCCGACGCCAAGGAATGGGACGGCAAGCCCGGCAAGCTGGAGGCGCATTTTTCGCCCGAGCCCGGCGAAGGCGACTGACGCGCAATCGTCCACAGCGGACGCGCTCGCGAAATCGTTAAGAGATTCAAAGGCGCCAGCGCGGCCGCTCGTAACCATGCGGAAAGGCGCCGGCGCCTTTCCTTTGATTTTTCCCGTACCACATGATATACGGAACATTAAGAATTAGCTTTCGGGCGCGAGGGGCGCAAGCGTCGCGATTTCCACAGCGGAAATAGCGGCCAGCCGCCGACGTCGAGAATGGGCGAAGATGGCGGCGCTCGCCGCCAATGTCGGCTCTATATTGTAGAAGCGTCGGACTTTCGCCAGCCAAAGCATGCGCGGTCATTGGCGCTGTCCTGGCCGGGGCGCGATGAGCCCATTCGGTCACGAGGCTTCCCGTCCCGTCTCCACAGCGGGGCAACAGAAGGAGTATCCGCGTATGCCCTCGTCCAGCAAGAAGACCGCAAAGAACCGCAAGGCGTCCGTCGCCGGAGCGCGACGCGGCGCGGCGAGCAGGACGGCGCGGACCTCGGCCGCCGCGGCGGAGCCTTCGACCAAAAAGCCCGCGAGCGCGAGCGCCGCCGGCAAGACCAGCAAGACTGCGGCGGCCAAAGCCGCCAAGACTTCCGCATCGTCGAAGAGCGCAGCCGCCAAAGCCGCGGCTCCGAAGGCCCCTGCTTCCGCCAAAAGCGCGAAATCCGCCGCCGGCAAGACGGCCGCGAGAACGAGCGCTTCGCGAGCGCCCGCCGCGAGAACGACAACGAGCAAGGCCGGGGCCAAGACGAGCTCCGCCGGGACCAAGACGGGCTCCGCCGGGACCAAGACGGGCTCCGCCGCCAGGACGCGCGCCGCCGCCAAGACTGCGGCCAAGGCGAGCGCCGCCCGCTCGGGCGCATCGCAGTCGGCCGCCTCGAGGAGCGTCAAGGCCGCCCCTGCAAAAGGCGTCGCCGCGCGCAAGGCTGCGGGAGCGGGCAAGGCCAGAGCCCGCGCCAGCGCCGCCCATAACAGCGACGCCAAGCGTAGCGCGAGCGCCACGACCACGCCCACGAAGAACGCCGAGGCTCCGCCTCACGCGAAAAGCATCGCTGCGCCGAGCATCGAGGCGCCGGTCGAGGCCACCCGCCCGCAGGCCTCGAAAGCGGCTCCGCAGGGAACTTCACATGAGACTTCAACCGCCGTTGCGGCCGGCGTAACCGGGGAGACGAGAATTACAACGTCCTTGCGCCAGAGCGCGATCAAAACCGATATCGAGCACTCCGACGTCGCCGCCTCCGCGCTCGTCCCCGATGCGGGGACGAGCGAGCCGAATGCGACGGCGCCCGTTTCAACTCCAGCTTCGAGCGAAACCATTCCAGTGCCAAAATCGACACAAGGAAAGGCGATCACCGCCAAATCTTCGCCGGCGCCCAGAGCCCCCGTCCCCGCCGCTCCCACGAGCGCCGCGACGGGCTCGGCCCTTTCGCCCAAGGCCATCGTCGCCGCGCGCACCGCGGCTGCGGCCCCCATCAAGCCGAGTCCCGCCGTCGCCGTGAAGGCGAAGACCTCGGCGCAGAAGCTCGGGTTCAAGACGAACGAGTTCATCGTCTATCCGGCGCATGGCGTCGGACAGATCATCGCGATCGAGACGCAGGAAGTGGCCGGCTTCAGCCTCGAGCTGTTCGTCGTCAGCTTCATCAAGGACAAGATGACGCTGAAGGTGCCGACCAGCAAGGTCGCGGCCGTCGGCATGCGCAAGCTGGCCGAGACCGAGGTCGTCGACAAGGCGCTCTCGACGTTGAGCGGCCGCGCGCGCGTCAAGCGCACCATGTGGTCGCGCCGCGCGCAGGAATATGAGGCCAAGATCAATTCGGGCGATCTCGTCACCATCGCCGAGGTGGTGCGCGATCTCTACCGGTCCGACACGCAGCCGGAGCAATCCTATTCGGAGCGCCAGCTCTATGAGGCGGCGCTCGATCGCATGGCGCGCGAGGTCGCGGCCGTGCGCAAGCTGCTCGATTCGGAATCGCTCAAGCTGATCGAGTCCTTCCTGCAGAAGGGTCCGCGCCGCGGCGGTCCGAAAGGCGACTCCGATGCGGACGCCGGCGACGATGCGAGCGACGACGAAGGCGAAGAGGACGACGTCGAAGAGCGCGCCGCCTGACGTCGCGCCTCCTCTTCTTTCGATTTTGCACGAAAAAACGCGGCCCGTCGGGGCCGCGTTTTTTTTTGGGGAAACGGCGAAGGCGGCGCGCTCACTCGGCGGCCGCGGCCGAGTCCGGCGTCTCCTGGGCTTTGGTCAGCGCCTTGCGCAGCTTGCACAGCGCGCGATTCTCGATCTGGCGCACGCGCTCCTTGGAAATGCCGAGACGATCGCCGAGCGATTCCAGCGTCACCAGGCTCTCGCTGAGCCGCCGCTCCTGCACGATGCGCAGCTCGCGCTCCGACAAGAGCTTCAGCGCATCGGCGAGCCAGCGCGCGCGACGATCGGAGTCGACGCGATCCTCGACGACCTCGTCCGGCAACGGCCGATCATCGACGAGAAAATCCATGCGCTCGGCGGAAGTGGAGGAATCGTCCTCCACCAATTGGCTGTTGAGCGAGACGTCGGAACCGGCGAGACGCGAGTTCATCAGCTCGACATCGGCGCGCGAGACGCCGATGGCGCCGGCGATGGCCTGAAAGGCGTCGCCCGCTTCCGACTGCGGCGCGTGCGCGAGCTTGGCGCGAAGCCGGCGAAGATTGAAGAACAGCGCCTTTTGCGAGGAGCTGGTGCCGCCGCGCACGATCGACCAATTGCGCAGCACATAGTCCTGGATCGAGGCGCGAATCCACCATGTCGCATAGGTGGAGAAGCGCACGTCGCGCTCCGGCGCGAAACGCGCGGCCGCCTCGAGCAAGCCGACATGCCCTTCCTGCACCAGATCGGCGACGGGCAGGCCGTAATGGCGAAAGCGCACGGCGAGCGCGATCACCAGCCGCATATGCGCGGAGGCGAGCTTGTCCAACGCATTCGTGTCCTTATGGTCTTTCCAGGCGACCGCCAGACGTTTCTCTTCCTCGCGTTCGAGAAAGGGCGCATCCATGGCCGCTTTTACGAGCTCGCGTCCAACTCCGGGCAAATAAGCCATTCTCGCTCTCCGGGGTGGCAGTCGCGCGCGAAAGGCTTTCGATCGAAGGGATCGATCGAGTAAAAAGCGCTGCGACGATGCCTCGATTGAGGAGAATCCCCGAGCGGCCACACAACCGGCGCCGCCGTCCGCCCCCCCGGGAATTCTAAGGCTTACAACATTTTCGGAGCGCGACGGTTCCATCCGCCGTGAGCGTTTCTCACTCGACGACGAGCTTGTATCTCTCGCCTGGCGTGAGGCGGCCTCCATGCTCGAGGCCGTTCAGCAATTGGAAATATTCGAGCGGACGATTGGGAACGACCATGCGCTGCGCCATGGATTCCGCGGTGTCGTCCGCGCCCGCGCTGACAATGGAGAGACGCAGCGGACGCGCGTCCAGCGATTCTTCCCAGCTCGAGCGTCGGAATGTCGCGACGGAGGCGGCGAAACGTCGCTCCGCCGCCTCGTCGAGCGCGCGTACGGCGAAAATCATTCGAAAGAGCTCGTCGTCGATCTGTATGACGGCGAGCTTGAAATTCCATTCGCCGGCGCGCGCGCTGGCGACCACCGCCGGCAATCCATTGACGTCGATGCGCTTCATCGATGAGCGCAGCAGCCCGTCCACCCAGCCCGATTCGACATAGGCCTCGAGCGTCTTGCCGACCGGCGCGCGAACACGGTCGAGCCGCAGCGCCTCGTCGTCGCCCTCCTTCACGCCGAAAACGGCCTCGCTCGAATTCTCGAGCAGAAAGCCTTCCGGCGCGACGAAGGAGAAGCGCAGCCGCGGATGCGCGAACTTGCGGCCGCGCACGAAGCCGTCATTGGGATCGTCGCCATAAGCGAGGCCGTTGATCGCGGCGAGATAGCCCTCGCGATCACGCGAGCCGACGCCGGGCGCGCTGATCTGGCGCGCCGCCGCGACCGCCTTGGCGATGCGATCGGGCGTCGAGGGATGCGTCGCCAATATGTCGAGGTCGGGCGTTTTCTTCTTGCCGTAGAGAACCGCGCGCAGCTCGGCCGATTTGCCGAGCGCGGCGAGGAAGCGCGACGCGCCGTACGGATCGAAGCCCGCGCGCGCCACCACGCGCACGCCGATGGCGTCGGCCTCCAGCTCCTGCAGCCGCGAGAAGCTCGCGAAGGAGAGCCGCTGCGAGGCGCGCACGTCATCGCCCTTTTGCTTGCTCTGGATAACGGCGGCGGCCTGGCTGATGACCTCCGCCTCGCGCTCGCGCTCGGCGCGCAGCGCGCTGTGCCGCGCGCTCACATGGGCGATCTCATGCGCCATCACCGCCGCCGCCTCGGAGGCGTCGCCGGCGAGCGCGAGCAGGCCGCGCGTGACATAGAGATTGCCGCTCGGCAGGGCGAAAGCGTTGACCACCGGCGTGTTGAGGATCGTCACGCGATAGGCGGCCTGGCCCGGCGTGTCGCTCGCCTGCGCGAGCTTGACCAATATTTCGTCGAGATAACGCTCCGCCACAGGGAAGCGATATTCGCCGCCGAATTGCGAAACCAGCTCCTTGTGCTCGGTGGTGGAAGGCTGCTCGCCGCCGACTGTGCGCGGCACGGCGGGGGGCAGCCGCGCATGTTGCGCGCCGCCGCCATTGAGCAGCTCGCCCTGCCGCTCGAGCTGAGCGCAGCCGGACAGGCCGAGAAGGACGAAGACCGCGAGAGCGGCGAGACGCGCGCCGGCCGCCGGCCGCACGTCACCGCCGGCCGGACGAGCCCAGGCCTTCGCCTCCGACACGCTCGTCGCCGAGGAGGAGCTCGATCTGCGCCGGAGAGAGGATCTCCATGCGCGGTCCAAAAGCTGTGTCAATCAATCCTCGCACGCGCACTCGCCGCCCCGTGAGCATTCTGGGCGACGTTCCGGCCCGCGCGAATGTCTCGAGATTGCGTTTCCAGATCACGACAGCGAAATCTCCGCGGCGCGGCCCGAAATTCAGATAGAGAGAGCCGCCCGCCTCGCCGATCGCGCCGACGACGCCCTCCACCAGAACCATTCCCTTCTTCCCGAAGAGCGTTTCGGGCCGGCCGGCGTCGAGGATGTGATACTCGCCCGAGGTCCAAAGTCCAAGCTTTCGTCTGCGCGCCTGCTCCTCCGCGGCGAGCAGCCCATTGCGGCAGGCGAATGCGGCCGGATCGGGGCGAAAGCGCGCGAGCCCGGCGCCGATCGCCGCTTCCGCCAGCGAGACGAGCGGCGCGTCGCTCCCCTCCCCTTCGACGAAGAGTCCCGCCGCAGCGGCTCCCCAGCGGCCCGGCGTCGCTGTCGGCGCGGCGAGGAAAACGAGCCGGCCGGCGTGCAAACGCTCGGCTAGGAAGCGCTGCAGGCTCGCGCGCGCGCCCACGCCCGGTGGTGGCTCGAGCCCCGAAAGGGTCAAGCGGCGGCCGTCCATCGTCCACAGCTCGAGATCGGCGCCCGGCGTCGCGATCTCGACCGGAACAGCGGATTCGAGCGCGCAGACGCCCGCCGCCTCCTGCGCCGAGACGGCGCCGGGCGCATGAAAGGCGCCCGCGCAGACGAAGAAGCGGGCGGCGTGGCGGAGCTTCGTCATTCCAGCGGACATTGCGAGCGAACATTGGAAGCAGGGGCGAAACAGTCGCGAGACTAGCGAGCATGACCGCACTTCGCCACATCTCGCGCGACGCTCGCCGCGGCTTCGTCAAATTTTGGTCGAAAGCCGGCTTATGCTACGCCTCGTCCCACTCCGCTCTCGCGATCGATTCCTCCCATGACCCTTTCGTCACGCTCCATTTTCGCCGGCGCCGCCCTCGGCGCCATGATGGCCGCAAGCACGGCGCTCGCCGCCGAATCCGATAATAGCTCTCGCCTCGACAAGCTCGGCCAGGGCATACAGAACATCGGCCAGAATATCGGCCGCCGTCTCGATGTGACGCAGCTATTCGGCCATCGCGATCCCGAGGAGGACGCCGCCGGCCGCGAGGCGAGCGCCTCGAGCGTGCGCATCGATCGGCTCGAGAACCAGATTCGCGCCCTCAACGGCCAGGTCGAGGAGCTGCAGCATAATGTGCGGCGGCTCGAGGAGCAGCTGCGGCGCGCTCAGGAGGGCGCGGCCTCCGCCCCTCCGCCGCAAGCGCCGCGCGTGGCGGCGACGCCGGAGACGTCCCTCCCCGGCCCGAGCTCTATCTCCCCGGTCGGACCGCGGCGCAACGACGCTCTCGACCCCGGGCCAACGCCGGGCGCGTCGGGCGGAACGCGCCACAATGACGCTTTCGACGCCGGCTCCAACCCCAATGCGCCGGGCGCGCCGCGTCCTCTCGGCTCGACGCCCCCGAGCGCGCCGCTGCCGGCGTCCGCCTCTGCAAACGGCCCCGATCTGCGCTCGCCGGGCGCTCCGCTCGATCTCGTCCATGGGCGGCTCGACGCGCCGGCGCCCCCGCCGGCCGTTCCGCCGACGCCCGGCCCTTCCGCCGCGCTCTCGCCGACGCCCACCGCGCCGCAGACGCCGAGGGATGAGTTCGACCTCGCCGTCGCCAAATTGCGTCAAGGCGAATATGAAGCCGCTGAAGTGGGTTTCGCCGGCTTTCTCACCCGAAACCCGAAGAGCCGGCTGGCGCCGCAGGCGATCTTCAACTTGGGCGAGAGCTACTTCTTGCGGAAGCGCTATCGCGAGGCGGCGGAGAAATATCTCGAGATCACCGCCAAGCATTCGGCGTCGCCGCAGGGGCCGGAGGCCATGCTGCGTCTCGGCCAATCGCTGCATGAGATCGGCGCGAACGAGCAGGCCTGCGCCTCCTTCGGCGAGATCGCGGTGAAATATCCGGGCGCGCCGGCGCGGGTGAAAGAAATCGCTCAGCAGGAAAGCAAGAAGGTGCGATGCTGACGGGCGCAAATGCCCGCTGAGCCGCCGCTTCCCGATCCAGACCATGCGCTGGCGCCCCTCGCCGGCCATGACGCTCTGCTGCTCGCCGTCTCCGGCGGGCCGGATTCCATCGCCCTCGCCCTGCTCGCGGCGCGCTGGACGCTCCGCGCGCAAAAGCGCGTCGAGATCGCCACCGTCGACCATGGGTTGCGCGCCGAAGCGGCGCAGGAGGCGGCGCAGGTCGGCGAATGGGCGCGCGCTTTGGGATTTGCTCATCATATTTTGCGGTGGGAGGGCGAAAAGCCCGCCACCCGCATTCAGGAGCGCGCGCGAGAGGCGCGCTATCGCCTGCTCTGCGCGCGCGCGCGGGAGATCGGCGCGAGCGCCATCGTCACCGCCCATCACGCCGACGATCAGGCCGAGACCGCGCTGTTTCGGCTGACGCGCGGCAGCGGCGTCGCCGGGCTCGCGGCCATGACCATGGAGTCGCGCGTGGACGGGCTGGCGCTGCTGCGGCCGCTGCTTCATTTTCGCAAGACGGAACTGGAGCGCCTCTGCGCCGCCGCGGAACATGCTTTCATCCGCGATCCCTCCAATGAGAACCCCGCCTATGCGCGCGTGCGGCTGCGCCGTCTGGCCGCTACTCTGGCCGCGGAAGGGCTGGACGCAGAGGCGCTGCTGCGCCTTTCCGCCCGCGCCGCCCGCGCCGAGGAGGCGCTCGCCTGGTCCGCCGCGCGCGCTGCGCTGGAGCTTTCGGCCGAGCGCGGCCCGGGACTGTTTCGCGCCGAGGCCGCGGCTCTGCGCGCGCTGCCGCGCGAGCTGCTGCTGCGCCTGCTGGCGACCGAGATCGCCCGCATCGGCGGCGGCGAGCCGCGGCTCGAGCGTCTGGAGCGCGCCGTCGAAAGGCTGGCGGCGGCGCTGACGGCCGAAGGGCGCTTCAAGACGACATTGGGCGGGGCGTGCCTCACATTGGCCGGCGGCGCTCTCGCGATCACGCCCGAGCCCCCCCGACGCGCCGAGATCGCGCCACGGCCGTAAAAAAGCCACTGCGCTTCGATCGTATGAGCCTCGGCGACACGCCCCTTCGCGCTGCGAAACGCAGGCGACGCGCGCATCGCGAGACGGCGAGAACGTTGCGGCGAGGCGATCTCTTGGCAATCGCTTCCGACGCGCCTAGATTACAAGAAACGACTTCTGTTTTCCGGGATGGCCCCGGCGGAATCGTCATTCGCAAGGTTCGACATGAACGCAAACTTCAGGAACATCGCTCTCTGGGCGATCATCGGGCTGCTCGTCGTGGCGCTCGTCATGCTGTTCCAGCAGCCGGGTCAGCGGACTCCGATCCGCGATATCACCTTCAGCGAATTGCTCACGCAGATCGATCAGGGCCGCGTCCACGATGTGACGATCGCCGGCAATGAGATCACCGGGCACTTCTCCGACAATCGGCCGTTCTCGACCTATGCGCCCAATGATCCGTCGCTCGTGCAGCACCTGACCGCGAAGAATGTCGCCATCAGCGCGCGTCCGCCGGCCGACGGCAACAGCTGGCTGATGACTCTGCTCATCAACGGCCTGCCGCTCATCGCTTTCCTCGGCGTGTGGATCTTCCTGTCGCGCCAGATGCAGGGCGGCGCCGGGCGCGCCATGGGCTTCGGCAAGTCCAAGGCCAAGCTGCTGACGGAAACGCAAGGCCGCGTCACTTTCGAGGACGTCGCCGGCGTCGACGAGGCCAAGGAGGATTTGCAGGAGATCGTCGAATTCCTGCGCGATCCGCAGAAGTTCCAGCGCCTCGGCGGCCGCATTCCGCGCGGCGTGCTGCTCGTCGGACCGCCCGGCACGGGTAAGACTTTGCTCGCGCGCGCCATCGCCGGCGAGGCGAATGTCCCCTTCTTCACCATCTCCGGCTCGGACTTCGTCGAAATGTTCGTCGGCGTCGGCGCCTCCCGCGTGCGCGACATGTTCGAGCAGGCGAAGAAGAACGCGCCCTGCATCATCTTCGTCGACGAGATCGACGCGGTGGGTCGTCACCGCGGCGCGGGGCTCGGCGGCGGCAATGACGAGCGCGAGCAGACCTTGAACCAGCTGCTCGTCGAGATGGACGGTTTCGAGGCCAATGAGGGCATCATCCTCATCGCCGCGACCAACCGTCCCGACGTGCTCGATCCTGCGCTGATGCGTCCGGGCCGCTTCGATCGTCAGATCAATGTGCCGAACCCGGACTTCATCGGCCGCGAGAAGATCCTCAAGGTTCACGCCCGCAAGGTGCCGCTGGCGCCGGATGTGGATCTCAAGGTCGTCGCGCGCGGCACGCCGGGCTTCTCGGGCGCCGATCTGATGAACTTGGTGAACGAGGCCGCTCTGCTGGCGGCGCGTCGCAGCAAGCGCATCGTCACGCGGCAGGAGTTCGAGGACTCGCGCGACAAGATCATGATGGGCGCCGAGCGTCGCACTCTGGTGATGTCGGAGGAGGAGAAGCGCCTCACCGCTTTCCACGAGGGCGGCCATGCGCTGGTGCAGCTCAACATGCCGGGCTCCATCCCGATCCATAAGGCGACGATCATCCCGCGCGGCCGCGCGCTGGGCATGGTGCAGGGCCTGCCGGAACGCGACCAGATCTCGCAGAGCTACGAGCAGCTCAAAGCCATGCTCGCATTGGCGATGGGCGGACGCGTCGCGGAGGAGCTGGTGTTCGGCCACGACAAGGTGACGTCGGGCGCCGCGAGCGACATTCAGCAATGCACGCGCATCGCGCGGGCGATGGTGACGCAGCTCGGCTTCTCCGACAAGCTCGGCACGGTTGCTTACGCCGAGCCGCAGCAGGAGCAGTTCCTCGGCTATTCGATGGGCCGCACGCAGACGCTCTCCGAGGCGACGCAGCAGACGATCGACTCGGAAGTGCGGCGTCTGGTGCAGGAAGGCTATGACGACGCCAAGCGCATCCTCACCGAGAAGCGCGCCGACCTCGACGTGCTGGCCAATGGCCTGCTCGAGTTCGAGACGCTGACCGGCGATGAGCTGATCGGCCTCCTGCAAGGCAAGCGCCCCGTGCGCGAGGATGTGCCGCCGGCCACGCCGCCGGCCCGCCCCTCGCCGGTGCCGTCGACGGGCCGCACCCGGCCTTCGCCGGAGCCCGATGCGGGCGGTCTGGAGCCGCATCCGGTCTGATCGCCACGAAATGAGACAAGATCGGAAGCCCGGCTCCAAAGGCCGGGCTTCTTCTTTTTCCAGCGGCCACCACGCCTCGGGCGCACTGCTCGTCACCTCCACCCTGGGCGCTCGTCTGACCGGCGCGCTCATCCGCGCGGGGCGAAGAGAATGAGGCCCGCCCCCGCGAGACAGATCGCCGCGCCGGCCATGTCCCAATGGTCCGGCCTCACGCCCTCGACCGCCCACAGCCAGAGCAGCGAGGCGGCGATATAGACGCCGCCATAGGCCGCATAGGCGCGGCCGGCGGCGTCCGTCTCGACGCGGGTCAGCAGAAAGGCGAAGGCAAAGAGCGAAAGCGCCCCCGGCGCGAGCCAGAGCGGCGATCTGCCGAGCCGCGCCCAGGCCCAAAAGGCATAGCAGCCGCCGATCTCGGCGAAGGCGGCGCCGATATAGGCGAGGAGCGTCGCCGCGCCGATCGGACCGCTCACGCGAGCAGCGTTTCGACCGCCTCCGGCGGGCGGCACAGCACGGCCTTGTCGCCGATGACGACGATCGGCCGCTCGATCAAAATCGGATTCTTCTCGATCGCGTCGAAAATCGCCTCGTCCTTCACAGAAAGGTCGCCGAGGCCGAGCTCCTCATAGGGCGTGCCGCGCTTCCGCAGAATGTCTCGTACGCCCTTGCCCATCTGCTTCAGCAGCGCCTTCAGCGTCTTTCGGTCCGGCGGCGTTTTCAGATATTGCACGATCTCCGGCTCGAGCCCGGCCTCCTTCAGCCGCGCCAGCACCTTGCGAGACGTGCCGCAGGCGGGATTATGGTAGATGACGACCTTCATCGAGCCCCCCGGATCATGTTAGCTTGCACGAGCATAGCCCCGTCCGCTCGGAGAGCGAAGCGGCGGCGCGGCGCGTTCCGGGCCGCGTTCGGGAATACGCATTAACCACAGGACGCGAAAGGCGATGGAAGCGGCCAGTATGGATCACGATATTTCTTCATATCCTTTTCCGATCATGCCCGCAGGGTCGGCGTTTGGACCGAAAACGCCCACAATCTCGAGTTCGACTGGCGCCGCAGCGGCGGCTCTCTCGCCCTTCCGGCGCCGCCGCCCGCGCCGTTTCCCGGAGAACGACAAGCAATGACGCGCAGCTATTTCGGCACCGACGGCATTCGCGGACGCGCCAATCAGAAGATCACGCCCGAGCTCGCCCTGAAGGTTGGCCAGGCGGCCGGCCTCGTGTTCAATCGCGACAGCGAGAGGCGCCACCGCGTCGTCATCGGTAAGGACACGCGGCTCTCCGGATATATGATCGAATATGCGCTGGTCGCCGGCTTCACCTCCGTCGGCATGGAGGTGCTGCTGCTCGGCCCCATGCCGACGCCGGCCGTCGCCATGCTGACGCGCTCCATGCGCGCCGATCTCGGCGTGATGATCTCGGCCTCGCACAATCTCTACGAGGACAATGGCATCAAGCTGTTCGGCCCGGACGCCTATAAGCTCTCCGACGAGACCGAGGCGGCGATCGAGAAGCTGCTCGACCGCGATCTGACCAGCCGGCTCGCCGGGCCGCACGAGCTCGGCCGCGCCAAGCGCGTCGAGGACGTGCGCGCCCGCTATATCGAATACGCCAAGCGCACGCTGCCGCGGAACATGAGCTTCGAGGGGATGCGCGTCGTGCTCGATTGCGCCAATGGCGCCGCCTATAAGGTGGCGCCGGAAGCGCTATGGGAGCTCGGCGCCGAGGTCATCACCATCGGCGACCAGCCCGACGGCTTCAACATCAATCGCGACGTCGGCTCGACCGCCCCGCAAGCGCTGCGCGACAAGGTGCGCGAGATGCGCGCCGATGTGGGCATTGCGCTCGACGGCGACGCTGATCGCGTCATCATGGTCGACGAGCTCGGCCATGTGATCGATGGCGATCAGCTGATGGCCGTGGTCGCGCGCAGCTGGCGCGACGAGGGACTGCTCGCCAAGCCCGGCGTTGTCGCCACCATCATGTCCAATCTCGGCTTCGAGCGCCATTTGCAGGGGCTCGGATTGAATCTCGAACGCACGGCCGTCGGCGACCGCTATGTCATCGAGCGCATGCGCGAGCTCGGCTACAATCTCGGCGGCGAGCAGTCGGGCCATGTGATCCTCTCCGATTACGGCACCACCGGCGACGGACTCGTCACCGCCATGCAGGCGCTCGCCGCGGTCAAAAAGCTGAATCGCAATGTGAGCGAGGTGTGCCGCTGCTTCGAGCCGCTGCCGCAAGTGCTCAAAAATGTGCGGGCGCGCGGCGCGCGGGCGCTGGAGCAGGAACCCGTCGTCGCAGCGATCGAGGCGGGACGCCGCCGCCTCGAGGGCTCGGGGCGCCTCGTCATCCGCCCCTCGGGCACAGAGCCGGTCATTCGCGTGATGGGCGAAGGCGACGATCCGGAGATCGTCGGCAGCGTCGTGGACGATATTTGCGACGCGCTCACGCGGGCGGAAGCGGCGTGACGTTTCGAGCGAGCAGCGAATAGAGCGTAGCGAGTAGCCGATTTGCTACTCGCCGTTCTCTCCTTGCTCTCACATAGGTACATCGACAGTAAGGTTAACTCCACTTTAAGCGTTCTCGCTCAATCTTCCTTCACATTGGCGAAAGCCAAGGGTCCGCGCCGCGGTCCTCTATCGTGAAGGGAAGATATTTATGGGCAAGACCAGAGCCCTCCTCATAGCGGCCGCGATCGCTTCCGCCATGAGCGCAGGCCCCATGAGCACTGGCGCATTCGCCGCCGATCTGCTGCTCCCGCCGCCTCCGCCGATCGTGGAGCCGCCGCCGCCCGCCGATTTCGGCGGCTGGTATCTGCGCGGCGACGTCGGCGTCGGCGTCAATCAGATTTCCGATCTGCGCTCGACCTTCAGTCCGACCGTGACGGTGATCGCCCCGCAATTCGAACAGCGTTCGATCGGCGACAGCGCCTTCATCGGCGCCGGCGTCGGCTATCAGTTCAACAGCTGGTTTCGCGCCGATGTGACCGGTGAATATCGCACCGCCTCCAATTATCGCTCGACGCAGAGCTACACCGACATTTGGACCGCCAATTGCGGATTCGTCGGCGCGCGCTGCCAAGACATCTACAATGCGCAGCATCGCGCGGCCGTCTTTCTCGCCAATGGCTATGTCGATCTCGGAACCTGGTGGGGCATAACGCCCTATGTCGGCGGCGGCGTCGGCGTCGCCGTGAACTGGCTCGACAATCTCACCGACTACGGACCCCAGACCGGCGGCTATGGCGCCGCCCGGGATTCGAGCCGCGCCAATTTCGCCTGGGCCGTCGGCGCGGGCCTCGCCTACAATGTCACGCCCAATTTCAAGGTCGAGCTCGGCTATCGCTATCTCGACATGGGCAGGTTCCAGACCAATGTGATCGGCTGCGCCGCCGCCGGCTGCGCGGGCGAGCGCCAGTATTTCGACGTCTCCTCGCACGACATTCGCCTGGGATTCCGCTACGCGTTGCTGGCGCCGCCGCCAGTGCTGCTGGCGCCTCCCGGCCCGCTGGTCCGCAAATACTGACCCGAAAGGTCTTCTCCGAAGACTCTGGGCGCGCGGCTCGCGAGAGCCGCGCGCCTTTTGTTTGCGTGTGCGCCGTCGCAATCCTCTGGACGAACGCCCGGTCCCCCTCGCGAGACGGCGTAAAATCGGCCATATCTCCCTCATGGCCAAGCGTCCCGCCAAATCCCCCGCCCCCGAGGGCGATGATCCCGCCCCGCCGCTCGCCGCCGGGCCGAATGTGCCGGAGCTTTCCGTCTCCGAGCTCGCCAATGCGCTCAAACGCACGGTGGAGGATCGCTTCGGCCATGTGCGGGTGCGCGGCGAGATCACCAATTATCGGGGGCCGCATTCCTCCGGCCACGTCTATTTCAGCCTGAAGGACCAGAACGCCCGCCTCGACGCCGTGATCTGGAAGATGACCTTCCTGCGCCTGCGCGTGAAGCCGCAGGAGGGGCTCGAGGTCGTCGCCACCGGCAAGATCAGCACATTTCCGGGCAAATCCTCCTATCAGATCGTCATCGAGACTCTGGAGCCGGCCGGCGCCGGCGCGCTGATGGCGCTGCTCGACGAGCGTCGCAAGCGCCTCGCCGCCGAGGGGCTGTTCGACGCCGAGCGCAAAAAGCCCCTGCCCTTTCTGCCCCTCGTCGTGGGCGTCGTCACCTCGCCGACCGGCGCGGTGATTCGCGACATATTGCACCGGCTGCTCGATCGCTTTCCGCGCCGCGTGCTGGTCTGGCCGGTTCGCGTGCAGGGGGAGACCTGCGCGGCCGAGGTCGCCGCGGCGATCGACGGCTTCAACGCTTTGCCCGCAGGCGGGCCTATTCCACGGCCGGATGTGCTGATCGTCGCGCGCGGCGGCGGCTCGCTCGAGGATTTGTTCGGCTTCAATGAAGAGATCGTGGTGCGCGCAGCGGCGGCGAGCGCCATTCCGCTGGTCTCGGCCATCGGCCATGAGACCGACACCACGCTCATCGATTTCGCCGCCGATCTTCGCGCCCCCACCCCCACGGGCGCCGCGGAAAAATGCGTGCCGGTGCGCGCCGAGCTGATCGAGCAGACGGCCAATCTCGCCCGCCGCCTCGGCGGGGCGGAGCGGCGGCTTCTCGACGCCAACCGTCGCCAGCTCGCCTCGCTGCAGCGTGTGCTGCCGGCGGGGGCGCAATTGTTGCTCGCTCCCGCCCAGCGCGCCGATCGCGCCGGCGAGCGGCTGCGCGGCAATTTGCGACGCGCGCTGGACGGCAGGCGGCTCGCGCTCTCGCGCGTCTCCCATGTGCTGGCCCGCCATTCCCCGCAGGCGGAGCTGGCGCGCGCCTCCGAGCGGCTGAAGGGCCTGCACGCCCGCCTGCGCCAGGGCCTCGCCGCCCGCCTCGCCCTCTCCCGCCGGGAGGCCGAGGGCGCGCAGAGGCGGCTCGACCATGCCGAGCAGCGGCTGCGCTCGGCCTTCATCCGCATTTTGGACGAGCGGCAGGCGCGGCTCGACCGGCTCGACCAGCTACGCAAGACGCTCGGCTATGAGCAGGTGCTGGCGCGCGGCTTCGCCCTGGTGCGCGACGAGACGGGCGCGCTGCTGCGGCAGGCGTCGGACGTCGCGCCGGGCCAAAGGCTGGACGTGCAATTTTCCGACGGCCATATCGCCGCGCAGGCGGACGGGGACGCGCCGTCGCCTGCTCCGGCCCCCGCCGCCCGGCCGAAGCGCGGAAAGGACAAGGGCGGCGGCGACCAGGGGTCACTCTTTTGAAACCACGCGGCAAACTTCCACTCGGCGTGCGCCATCGCCTCAGCGGCGCGGTTGCGCAGCGAAACGGCGCTCGCCATATGCTCGAACAGGAGGCCCGCTCCATGTTCAAGCGCTCGTCATCGCCACAGCACGATGGTCTGAGGCTCCAGGCAATGGACGCCGAGGACCTCTCCTGCCTCTCCGCTTTGCTTCAGGACGCGCTGGTCCGCGTCGGGGACATCGCCTTTCTGCCCGAGCAGCGGCGCTTCGCCTTTCTCGGCTGCCGCTATGATTGGGCCGCCGCCGAGCAGGGCAAACGCGAGCGCTGCCATTCCGGCGTCCATTTCGACGGGGTGCGGCGGGTGCGCCAGCTCAAAATCCCGCGCGCCGAGCCCGAAGCGATTTTGGACCTTCTCGCCGTCACCTTCGAGCCCGCCGCCGAGCCTCCCGGGGGCGTCGTCACGCTGATTTTCGCCGGCGGAGCGGCGATTTCCCTGGATGTGGAATGCGTCGAGGCCCGCCTTCAGGACCTCGGTCCGCGCTGGGCCGCGAAGGCCTGTCCGTCACATGAGCTTGACGAAGACGGCGAGGGAGGGTCATGACAACCGGAAATACCGGTTGGAGAAGAACATGACTTGGCGATTGGATGCGTCGGCGGCGGATTTCGAGGAGCGCTTCACCGCGCTGCTGGCGACGAAGCGCGAGGCCGCCCAGGACGTCGACGACACCGTCCGCGGCATTATCGAGGATGTGGCCGCCCGCGGCGACGCGGCGCTGATCGACTATTCCAAGCGCTTCGACCATATCGACCTCGCGCAGACCGGCATAGCGCTGACGAAAGCCGAGATCGACGCGGCAGAGGCCAAGGTCCCGAAGGAGACGCTCGAAGCGCTCGACCTCGCCCACGCCCGCATCAAAGCCTTCCACGAGCGCCAGCGGCCGCAGGACCTGCGCTATAAGGACGAGGCCGGCGTCGAGCTCGGCTGGCGCTGGAGCGCGCTCGAATCGGTCGGCCTCTATGTGCCGGGCGGCACCGCCTCCTACCCCTCCTCCGTGCTGATGAACGCCGTGCCGGCCAAGGTGGCGGGCGTCGATCGGCTGGTGATGGTGGTCCCCGCCCCGCATGGGGTGATCGACCCGCTCGTGCTGGCCGCCGCCAAGCGCGCCGGCGTCGACGAGGTCTATCGCGTCGGCGGCGCGCAGGCCGTCGCGGCGCTCGCCTATGGCACAAAGACCATTCGCCCCGTGGCCAAGATCGTCGGCCCCGGCAACGCCTGGGTGGCCGCCGCCAAGCGCCGCGTCTTCGGCCTCGTCGGCATAGACATGATCGCCGGCCCTTCGGAAATTCTCGTGCTCGCCGACAAGACCGCCAATCCCGATTGGGTGGCGATCGATCTGCTCGCCCAGGCGGAGCACGACGAATCGGCGCAGTCGATCCTCATCACCGACGATCCCGCCTTCGCCGACGCCGCCGCCGCCGCCGTCGAGCGCCAGCTGGCGACGCTGTCGCGCTTCGAGATCGCCTCCAAGAGCTGGCGCGACTATGGCGCGATCATCGTGACCAAGAGCCTCGCCGCTTCCATTCCGCTCGCCGACCGCATCGCGGCCGAGCATTTGGAGATCGTCTCGGAAGACGCCGAGGAATTGGCCGCCAAGGTGCGCAACGCCGGCGCGATCTTTATCGGCGCCTATACGCCGGAGGCGATCGGCGATTATGTCGGCGGCTCCAATCACGTTCTGCCGACGGCGCGCTCGGCGCGCTTCTCGTCGGGCCTCAGCGTGCTGGATTTCGTGAAGCGCACGTCGATCTTGAAGTGCGACGCCGCCTCGCTGAAGGCGATCGGCCCCGCCGCCGTCGCTCTCGGCGACGCCGAGCGGCTGCAGGCGCATGCGCGCTCTGTGGCCGTGCGCCTCGATCAGCGCGGGGCGTGAGGTGGCGACGAGCGCGACCAAGCGGCTGATCTCCGTCACGCTCGATGAGGCATCCATCGGGCGCGGCACCGCGGATCAGGAGCATGAGCGCGCCATCGCCATCTATGATCTCATCGAGGACAACAGCTTCGCGCTGGAAGGGCATGACGGCGGGCCTTACGCCCTCGTCATCGCCCTGCATGACGCCAAGCTCGTCTTCGACGTCCGCGACGAGGCCGGCGCCACCATCGTCACGCATATTTTATCGCTGACGCCCTTCAAGCGCCTGCTGAAAGACTATTTTCTCGTTTGCGAGACCTATTACGCCGCGATCCGCACCGCGACGCCGAGCCGGATCGAGGCGATCGACATGGGCCGGCGCGGGCTGCACAATGAAGGCGCGGCCCTGCTCGCCGAACGGCTGAAGGGCAAGATCGACTGCGACACGGACACTGCGCGCCGCCTCTTCACGCTGGTCACGGCCCTGCACTGGAAGGGCTGAGCCCATGCCGGACGAAGGCGGACCCGTATCACGGCCGAGCGCCGTGCTGTTCGCCTGCACGCAGAACGCCGTGCGCTCGCCCATGGCCGAGGCGCTGGGGCGACATTATTTCGGCCGCGAGATCTATTTCGCCTCCGCCGGCCTGAAGCGCGGCGAGCCCGATCCTTTCGCCATCGCCGCGATGGACGAGCTCGGCGTCGACATCTCCCGCCACAAGCCGCACACATTCGAGGATTTGGAAGATTCCAACTTCGATCTCATCGTGACCTTGTCGCCGGAGTCGCATCACAAGGCGCTGGAGTTCACGCGCACAATGGCGGTCGACGTCGTCTATTGGCCGACGCTCGACGCCACCGCGACCAGCGGCTCGCGCGAGACGATTTTGGATTCTTATCGCGCCGTGCGGGATTCACTGTCGAAGCGCATTTTGAAGCTGCTGTCGGTGGAGCATGGATCGGATTGACCGCCGAAGCGAGCGAGCCTGAAGGCTCGCGGTCCCAGGGCGCGCGCCGGACCGCGAGCCTTCAAGCTCGCATCGTCCACAATCACCCACGCGCCAGAATGGCGAAGAGCAGCGTGAGCTGACAGAAGAAGCCGATGAGGAACATCGGCGTGCGCAGCCATGGCAGGCCGAGCGTGTAGACGACATAATGCGCGGCGCGCGAGGCGAAGAACAAGAGCGCCGCCAGCGCCGTCGCCGACGTGCCGCCGCCGACGATCTGAATCGCCAATGCGAGCACAGCGAAGACGACGAGATTTTCGATCATATTCGTGTGAGCGTTTTTGGCGCGCAGCGCCCATGGCGCCTTGGTCGCGACCTCATGCCGAGGATCGCTGAATGTCGCGATCGGCCCCAGCTCCAATATGCGCTGCAGAATATAGGGAATCCACAAGACCGAGGCGAGGCCGGCGGTCAGCACGGTCCAATAGAGCTCGGGAGAAATTGCGTTGGTCATAGCGTGTCGCGCTCCTCATTCGTCGAAGACGAGAGGCAAGCTAGCGAAGCGCATCGTATTGGTGAAGTACGCAGAAATATCGCCTATACTGACATGCTATGTCGATACGGCAATAAATGATACTAACGTCGAATGGAGGGCGCATCCACCCTCCCCTATAGGGGGAGGGTCGGCCGGCGATAGCCGGACGGGGTGGGGTTCAACGGCGAAGACTCGGGGCGTCACCCCCTCCCGAGCGCATTCGCGCTCGACCTCCCCCCTCGAGGGGGAGGTGGAAACGCCGCCCTCGGCGAGAAATTGGGAGCACCGTCACATGCGCAAGCAGCGGCACGTAGAATATGACGAATGCCCGATCGAGGGCGCGATGGATATCATCGGCGGCAAGTGGAAGCCGTCGATCCTGTTTCGTCTCGCCGATGGAACCAAGCGCTTTTCCGAATTGCAGCGGCTGCTGAAAACGATCACGCAGCGCACGCTCACCCAGCAATTGCGCGATCTCGAGCGCGATCGCATGATCTCGCGCCATGTCTATGCGGAAGTGCCGCCGCGCGTCGAATACAGCCTCACCGAGCGCGGCCGCTCACTGGAGCCGGTTCTGGCGCTCTTGTTCCGCTGGGGCGTCGACAATGTGCTGGCGGAAAAGGCTACAGAAGCTCGACAAGCCCCCGCGCCGCGGCGATCAGCCGACGGTCCGACCAGCGCGGGCCGATCAGCGAAATCCCGAGCGGCGGCGCGCCCGCGGGCCGCGAAAGCGGAACGCTGATCTGCGGCAGGCCGAAGAAGCTCGCGAAGAGAAACGTGCGGAACATCCGATAGCGCTTGGCGTCGAGCTCGTCCTCGCTTTCGTCCAGCCGCGGCGAGGCGAAAGGCGTCGTCGGAACGACGATGAGGCTGTTCTCGCCGAACATCTCGGCGACGCGCGCGCGCGCGTCGCGACGAAAAGCGTCGGCCTCGGCTTTGGCGGCAGGCGTCACTTTCGACGCCATGTCGAAGCGCTCTGCAATGCCGGGGCCGAATTGCGGATGTTCCGCCGCGATCCAAGCGCCATGCGCGCCCCAGGCCTCAAAGGCTTGGAGATTGCGGAAATGACGCAGCGACTCGGTCCAGAACTCTTCGCCGAGCGCCGCGTCTCGCTCGGAAAATCCTTGCGCGACGATGGCGCGCGCCGGGGCCATGGCGGCGGCGGTCTCGGCGTCGCATTGCGCGAAAGCCTCATCGAGGAAGACGGCCTCCTCGAATGCGCCTTGCGTGAGATCGCGCGGCAGCAGCGCATCGCCGACCCGCGCCATGAGATCTATATCGCGCGCGAACCAGCCGATGACGTCGAGCGAGGCGGCGAGCGGAACGACGCCATTCACGCTGATCGCGCCATGCGAGGAGCGAAATCCGTAAATTCCGCAAAAGGCCGCCGGCGCGCGGCAGGAGCCGGCCGTATCCGTGCCGAGCGCGAAATCGGCGAGCCCAGCGGCGACGGCGGAAGCCGAGCCAGAGGAGGAGCCGCCCGGATGGCGATCCGGCGCGGCGGGATTTTTCGGCGTTCCGTAATGGGCGTTGGCGCCGAGCAGACTATAGGCCATCTCGTCCATATGCGCCTTGCCGACGAGCCGCGCGCCGCAGGCGAGCAGCCGATCGACGACGGGCGCATTCATCGCCGCGGCCGCGTGAGTCGCGGCCCATATCGGCTGGCCATTGGCGGAGACGAGGCCCTCGACGTCTATGTTCTCCTTGACGACGAAGCGCGCGCCCGAAAGCGGCCCCTGCGCCGAAGCCGAAACATCGAGCGAATGCGTCAGAGCGGACGAAGAGCCCGACATTCCGTTTCCTCCCATCGAGCGCCGCGCGATTATTCATTGCCGGTTCATCGCCGATGCTGATTTTCGACGACGATCCGACTTTTGCAAGATGCGGATTGAATTTTCACGAAACGACAGGTGCGGAAATGACAATCAAGAAATATGTCGCCGAGGCGATCGGCGCAGGCGCTCTGGTGCTGCTCGGATGCGGCTCGGTGACGCTGGGCGAGCTCGGCGGCGTGCTGGGCTCGACGCAAGGGATCGGCCCGCTCGCCGTGCTGCCCATCGCCTTCGCCTTCGGCCTCACCGTAACCGCCTTCGCTTATGGCATAGGCCCGGTCTCGGGCTGCCACATCAATCCGGCGGTCTCGATCGGCGTCTGGTCCGCGGGACGGCTCTCGACGTTCAATCTGATCGGCTACATCATCGCGCAATGTCTCGGCGCCATCGCCGGCGCGGCGATCCTCTATGCGATATTGAAAGGCCGCGAAGGCGGATATGACGTCGCCGCCGCCGGCCTCGGTCAGAATGGCTGGAGCAATATTTCGACGGCCTCGGCCTTTCTGGCGGAATTCGTCGGCACATTCCTGTTTCTCGTCGTCATCCTCGGCGCGACCTCGACCAATGGCGGCACCGCCTCGGCGGGCGTGGCCATCGGCCTCGCCCTCGTCGTCATCCATATCGCGCTCATTCGCGTGACCGGCACGTCGGTCAATCCGGCGCGCTCGCTCGGCCCGGCGGTGTTCGTCGGCGGCAAGGCGCTGGAGCAGCTGTGGCTGTTCTTCGCGGCTCCGCTGCTCGGCGGGCTGACAGCCGGCCTGCTGTTCCGCTGGCGCAGCCTGGAGCCCTGACGGGATCGCTCCGGCCTCCACACGATTGAGCCGGAGCTTTCGCGCATGGCAGGATCGCTCCTCTTTCACGAGGAGATCGATCGATGGCGCATCACCCGATCCGCGGCTTCGCTCTGGCCGCAATTTTCTCATCCCTGATCGCGGCGCCGGCCTTCGGCCAGAGCCTCGATCTCTCCAAATCGACCATCGTCGATCTCACCCATCCCTTCGACGCCAAGACCATTTATTGGCCGACCTCGCCCTCCGGCTTCGAGCTCAAATCGCTGCATAATGGCCTCACCGAGCGCGGCTATTTCTATGCGGCGAACAGCTTCTGCTCGCCCGAGCATGGCGGCACCCACCTCGACGCGCCGTTGCATTTCGCGCGCGGCCATTGGACGAACGCCGAAATTCCGGTCGATCGCTTCGTCGGGCCGGCCTTCGTCATCGATGTGAGCGCCAAGGCCGCCGCCGATCCCGATTACTTGCTGACGCCGGAAGACATCGCCGAATGGGAGGACGCGCATGGGCGCATTCCGCAAGGCGCCATCGTGCTGCTGCGCACCGGCTGGAGCGCGCGCTGGAGCGACCGCAAGGCCTATCTCGGCGATGATGCGCCCGGCGACGCCACACATCTGCATTTCCCCGGCTATGGCGCGCAGGCGGCGGCGCTGCTCGTCGTCGATCGCCGCGCCAAGCTCATCGGCATAGACACGGCGAGCGTGGACCATGGCCCGTCGCAGGATTTTCTTGTGCATCGCATCGTCGCCGGCGCCGACGCCGCCGGGCTCGAGAATCTCGACAATCTCGACAAATTGCCGGCGACCGGCGCGGTGGTCTTCGCTCTGCCGATGAAGATTTCCGGCGGCACCGGCGGGCCGGCGCGCATCGTCGCCGTCGTGGCGCAATGAGCCGCGCCTATTCGTGATCGGCGAGCCAATGCTCGAGCGCGTGAAAGCTCGCCTGCGCGCCATGAATCATCGCTGGCAGCAGGCCGCGCGCCGCGCCCGCCTCCAGCGCCGCGCAGCAGAGACGCCAATCCTCCGTCTCGCCGCCGGAGAAGAACCGCCGGCCGCGCGCGCAGCCGGCGCCGAGCAGCGGATCGAGCGCGGCGGCGAGAAAGGCCGCGCCGAGGCTCGATCCTTCGCGCACATAGAGCGCGCCGAGCCATTCGCCCGGCTCGCTCAGCGCCGGCGCCTCCGCCATGGGCAGACGCGCGATGAATTCGCCGCTCGCGCCGAGATCGAGAAGATCGCGCGTCAAAAGATGCGCGCGGGCGCCGATGCGCAGATCGACGCCATGGCCGAGCGCGGCCTCGATCAGCGCGCGCTCGAAAGGCAGATGAAATCCATAGAGCCGCCCGAGCAGGCGCGAATATTGCGGCGCTGCGATCGTCCCCGCGGCGAGCGCCGCCAACGTCGGATGCGCATGCAGCCGCAGATGCGCCGCCCGCGTCGCGCTGCGCAGCGCCGTGCGCGCCGGTGATACGATCTCGCCCGCGACGCTCACGCGCGCGACGCCCGCGGCCGCGAGGCCGCGCTTGTCGAGGCGTCTTGCGACATTGCGCGCGAGAGCGCGCCGACCAGCTCCTCCGACGCATAGGGCTTGGCGACGACGGGACGGCCGGCGAAGCGCGCAGGCGTCACGATGCGACTCTCGAAGCCCGTGGTGAAGACGAAAGGAACATGCGCCTGCGCCAGCGCGTCGGCGACCGGCCATACCGGCTCGCCGTCGAGATCTATATCGAGCAGAGCGACGTCGAAATCGGGCCGCAGCGCCGCGCGCAAGCCGTCCCAGACCGTGGCGCAGCTATGCGCGATCTCCATGCCCCATTCCTCCAGCAGCTCGCGGACGGAGATCGCGACGAGAGCGGCGTCCTCGACCAGCAGAACGCGCCGATGCGACAGGGCTCGCGGGGTCGGCTCCGCGTCGCCGTCGCCGCGCGGCGGCCGCTTCTCGCTCTCGCGCGGCCCCTTGGCGAAGGCGATCTGCGAGACGGGAATGCGCAGGCGGCATTCGACGCCGCTCGCCGCGAAGCTCAGCTCCGCCGCGCCGCCGAGATCGATCGCCAGCGTGCGCTCGATCAGCATGCGGCCGAAGCCGGAGCGCTCCGGCGGAACGACCTTCGGGCCTTTGCTCTCCTTCCAGATCAGCTCGACGCGCTCCTCGCCCTTCTCGCGGCGACGGCGCCAATCGACGCGCACCACGCCGCCCGGCGCAGAGAGCGCGCCATATTTGGCGGCGTTGGTGGCGAGCTCGTGAATCGCCATGCTGACGGCGAGCGCCGCCTTGGGCTTCAAGGCGATCGGCTCGCCGCTGATGTGGCAGACGTTCGTCTCCGCTTGGCGAAAGGGCGCGAGCTCGTCCTCGACGATGGCGCGGATCGACAGTCCTTCCCATCGGCTCTGCGTCAGCAGATTTTGCACGCGCGCCATCGTCAGCAGCCGGCTCTGCAATGTCGCGTTGAACTCCTCGAGCGAAGCGGAGGAGCGCGCCGTGAAGCGCACCAGCGATTGGATCACCGACAGCGTGTTCTTCACGCGATGCTCGAGCTCGGCCATCAGAAAATCCTGACGCGCCTGCGCCGCCTGCCGCTCGCGCACGGCGAGATCGAGCGCATGAACGAAGACCTCGAGGATAGCCGAGCGCAGCGACCGCGCGATTTCTATCTCCGTGTCGCTCCAGGCGCGCGATTGCAGGCGCACAGTCTCTTCCCAGGCCTCGAAGGAGGCGCGCGGCGTCAGCGTCTCGCCATCCGCCTCCACCGCCTTGGCGGGATTTCCCGCCCAGCGCACGACCTGCCGCAGCTCGCCGCGGAAAAACAGCACATAATCCTTCGGCGCGCGCGAGACGCCGATGGCGAGAACGCCGGAGGCGACGTCGCGATAGGCCTCCGCCGGCGCATAGGAGAGCGGCAGGCGATCGGTCGAGAGCACGCCCTGCTGCGCATGCTCGTGAATCCAGCCGACCAGCGCGCCGATCTGCGCGACGGAAGGCGCGCGGCCGAGCGTCGCGCATTCGCCCTCGACGCAGACCGCGCAGCCGTCGGCCTCGATCAGATCGAGCAGATTGGGCTGCCCGCCGAGCAGCGCGCCGGCGAGATCGCCACGGCCGGACATGGCGCCGACGAGACGGCTCTGCACCTCACCCGCGCGCATGCGCCGCTTTGACGTCTCACCGTCGAGGCGGCTCTGAAACTCGAGCGAGATCATCTGCGCGAACAGCTCGCAAGCGGCGCGACGGCGCAAATCGAGAAAATGCGGCGTGCGATGATGGCAGGCGACGAGGCCGAACAGCTTGCCGCCGACGACGATCGACAAGGACATGGAGGCGCGCACGCCCATATTGGCGAGATAGCGCAAATGCACAGGCGAGACGCTGCGCAACATGCTGTAGCTGAGATCGAGCGGGCGGCCGGTGGAGCGCGAGAGCGCCGGCTCTATCGGCGCCGGCGTGTAGCGCGCGTCCGGTATGAGGCGCAGCCAATTGGTCACATAGAGCTTGCGCGCCTGCTGCGGAATGTCGGAGGCGGGAAAGCGCAGACCGAGATAGGAATCGCAACTCTCCGCCGCCGTCTCGGCGATGACGCTTCCCGAGCCGTCCGGCAAAAAGCGATAGACCATCACATGGTCGAAGCCCGTGGCCTTCGCCGTCTCTCGAGTTATCGCCTCGGCATAGGCCTCTATGGTCTCGGCCGGCGCCGTCGCGGAGAGCATGTTCTGCACGAGCCCGAGCGGATCACGCTCGACGTCGGCGCGCCGCGGCTCCAGCTCGATGAGGATCACCCGATCGCCTATATGGACGACGCCCTCGAGCGCGGCCGCGCCGCCGCTCGCCTCGGTCTCGAAGGCGAGGCAGGAGCGCGGCCCCTCGTCGGCGACGAGGCGCGTCAGCCGCGTCGCCGCGACCGCGCCGAGCCGCGCCTCCAAATTCTGGCCGAGCAGAGCGCTATGCGAGGCGCCGAGCAGCGCCTGCGTGTCGCCGGCGATCTGGTCGATACGCATATCGTCTGGATCGAGGGCCAGAAGCACGCCATGTGGCTGGATCGCCCCCGGCGTGTGGATCGGCTCCCGATCGCAAATCGATAGCTCGACGCTCTGCGGGGCGTCTCCTGCCGTCATCGCGTCGCCGCTCCAGCGTCATGTGGGTCGAGCGGTCATATAAGGCCGGACGCCTCGGCCTGTAGGGGCGCCGGCGGCGCGTCTCACGGTGAATCAAAATTAACCATTGGTCCCTTAAGCTCCGCAACCATTGCCAGACCAAACAGGACTGAATTTCCATGCGCTTTCATGTCGGCCGCAATTATCGCGCGGACGGAGCCAGATATCGTAAGGCCGCGACGCCGCAAACCGCCAGCGATCTCGTTCTGGCGGCGCGCTCGGCCGCGCGCGACAGCGAGCCCGCGGCGCCGCGCAAATCGCCATTCGCACGCGCCGTCCTCGTCGTCGCGACGCTCGCTGCGCCGCCCTTCGCCGGACGCGCCTATCTCGACGCGACGCGGACCGAGCCGGCCACGATCGCCGCCGAGGAGACCAGGCCGACGATTCGGCAGGCGGGATTGCAGCCGGCGGGATTGCAGCCGGCTTCGCCTCTGCAAAAGGCCGAGCGCGAAGATATCGATCTGACGGCCACAGGCTCGACGCCGCCCCGACAGGAGGCTGCGGCCGCCGGCTCTGCGGCCACTGCGCCAGCGCCCGCCAGGACGCGACGAGCGGCGAGCGGCTCCGTCAGCCGTTCGGCCAGAGAAATTTCGAGAAGCCCGGAATCGTATCGGTGATGGTCTGCAGCTTGGGTCGGCCGACCGCCTGCTCGGCGAGCACGAAGACCGCTTTGGCGAGCATCTGCAGCTGCGCGGCGGAGAGCCCCATGCTGGTCAGCCGCGAGGTCAGCTCGACCACGTCCTTTTGATTTTTTCCGACCAGAGCCCCGAGGCCGCCGAGCGCCAGCCCGAGCAGGCCGCGGCGCGGCGCCGCGAGCGCCGCCTCGACCGTCTCGCGCCCGCCGGGAACGCGCGCGATCAGCTCCGCGCCTATGGCGGCGTCGCGCTTCTCCAGAAACGCGAAAATATGACCGATCGCGAGACGGGCGGTCGGCGCCGAAATGCCGACGTAATTGCCGATGGATGCGGCGATCTCCTCCATTTGCCCTCCGGTTCGTCGATGCGCGCGAGACGAGCGCCCGGCTTTTTAAGCTTTGACGCAGCGCCGCGCCATAGCCGCGCGCAAGTCATCGACAGACGACGGCGCCGCCGGAGCCTCTGCCCCGGCGGCGTCGCATCGTTCAGGGCGCCGCGATCACGCAGTCACATTCAACGCGGGCCTGACGGGGACGAGGCCGTCTCGAAGATCAGGGCTCGTGCTCGAGGAGATCGGGGATGCGCTTGGCGAGGCTGCGCATCACGCTGTCCGCGCCTTTGAGCATGATGTCATAGAGCGCGTCGGAGGTCGGCTCGGTGGAGATCCCCTCCTGGATGAAGTGGAAATGCGTGCCGCCATCGGGCAGAGCGGAGATCGTCCAGGTGACGGTCACATCCATATAGTGACCGAATCCCTTGAGCTCCTCATGGCCGCCCTTCCAGCGGAAACTGAGCTTCTCGCCGGGGACGACCTCGAGCACCTTGCATTGGAACTCGCCGTCCCAACGCTCGATCGGGCGGCTCCAGATGGTGAAGGAATGTCCGACCTCGGGCCGGATGTCATTGGGGAAAAACCAGACGGCGAGCCATTCCGAATCCGTCATGGCGCGCCAGACTGCGTCGACCGGATGCTCGAAATCTTTCTCGGTCGTGATGCTTCGCGTCTCGGTCACGGCTATCGCTCCTGTTTCAGAATTAGAAGCAACAACCCTGCCAAAATGCCGGGCGGCGGCTCACGCCGGCGCGCGCGCGACCTTGGCCGGACCGAGATCGACCTGGATCTCGTCGCCCTCTATCTTCAGCTCGTAAGGATGCAGGGCGTTGCGGACGAGATGCGTCACGCATTTGCCGTTGACGCCGTCGAAGCCCCAATTGTGATAATTGCAGAGCACGGTCTTGCCGTCGAAACTGGCTTCATTGAGCGGCATGTCGGCATGTGGACAGCGGCCGCGAAAAGCCTTCAGCTCGCCGCCGGCCGGCCAGACCAGCAGAACGCTCTTGCGGCCGGCCTGAAACAGGCCCATGGCCCCTTCGCTCACGGCGCTGGTGTTGCAGATAAAGGTGAACGCCATCGGGATCGCCCTCGTTTCAAGAAGCTTCCCGCCGCGACACGCAAGTTGCGGACCAACGCCCACATGGCGACGCCCCCTGCTCTCCCGGATGCGCACCTTCGAGCCTCGGAGATCTACCGTAAGCTCCCGGGCGGGATCGCAGGGCCGGCGCCACGAATATCAATGTGGCGCATAATTTCGCTAAAAACAGCGGACCGATTGTCGCAATCGCTCACAGACGATGCGCCGCCTCGGCATGGGCGATCAGCGACAGGAGATTTTCCAGAATGAGAACCGAGGTCAGCGGCCCTACTCCACCGGGAACCGCGGTGAGGCGAATGTCCAGCCCCTCGAGCGCGGCCGCATCCACATCGCCGGCGAGCTTGCCGTCGATGAAGCCGACGCCGGCGTCGACGACGAGCTGCCCATCCGCAAAATAATCGCGACCGAAGAAATGCGGACGGCCCGTCGCCACGAAGACGATATCGGCCGCGCGCGAGAATTTCGGAATGTCCGGCGTCGCCGAATGGCAGATCGTCACTGTGGCGCCGGCGTTGACCAGCATATTGGCGAGCGGCTTGCCGACGGTGCGGCCGCGGCCGATGACGGCGACCGTCTTGCCGGCGAGCGGCCCTTGCGTCTCCGCCATGGCGATGCAGGCGCGCGGCGTCGCGGGCGCGATGAAGCGCTGATGCGGCCCATTCTGCAGCAGCGCGCCGAGATTGCCGACGGAGAGCCCATCCGCGTCCTTGCTCGCGGGAATGAGATTGGTCACGTCGATCTCGTCGAATTCGGGCTTGGAGGACATAACCACGATGACGCCGTGAATATCCGGGCGCGCGCAGAGGTCACGCATATGCGCGGCTATATCGGCATAGGAGCCGGCATGTGAGAGATCGACGCCCTCGAAAGCGGCGCCGACTTCCTCCGCATGCTTGCGCTTGACGGCGACATAGCTCAGCGCCGCCGGATCGGAAGAGCAGACGACGGCGGCGAGCTTGGGCGTGACGCCGCGCGCCTTCAGCGCGACGATCGCCTCCGTGAGCGCCGCCTTGCGGGCGGCGACGATCTCCTTGCTGTAGATTTTCTGCATAGGACACGCCTTTCGCAGCGCCCGGCCCGGCTCCGCTATAATCCGAAAGACGCGCAATCTATGCGCGGCCTTTCGACGCTGTCACGAGCGTGGTCGCCGCATCGTCGCTCGCGGCGCGCCGGAAAAATTATCGGCGAGCAGACGGCCAAACGCCGCGCGCAAATACTGACATTACACAACCATAAATTGCAAATTATTCGTGCATGTCGCAAAACGGCGCAGTCGATCGGGACGCCTCGCGTCTTTGATTTCGCGTAATTTTCGATATTTCCTCCATTCGTGGGATTTGGAGGCATAACGATTGCGTTAAGGTAAACAGGATCGAGCGCACGTTTCATTTTGAAATGGGCAAACCCTCTATCCCTGTAAAAATATTGCGTATCTTCAATACATTGAGAGTCTTACGTTGTGAAGCTCTCGATCACCGCGCCAAAATGACACAGTGAAATAGACGATGAACAAGAAAAACGATCCATCGATCAATTATGATCCGAAGCAGGAGCGCGCCCAACGACGTCAGCCTCCTCTCCATTCCGACGACGGGGCGGCGAAGCCGGTGAACGCCGAGCCGCTAGCGGATAAGTTGCGCCATGTCCGCGCGATCCTGCGCGCCGTCGAAGAATCGCGCGAGCAGAATCTGACGACCAAGCGCCTCTTCGAGCCGACGGCGATCGATTGCCTCAAGCAGCTCGTCGAAGCGCTCGACAGAAACGAGGGCGTCGAAGCCGCTCTCGTCGATGCACGAACGATTTTGAAGACTGCCGGAATGGGCTGAATGAAACGAAAGACGCCGGGCCAATAGGCCCGGCGTCTCTTCCTGCTCGGAGCGGGCTCCAACGGCGCCAGAGCGCGCCGCCGGAGCCCTCTCGATCAATTGGCGGCGGCTTTTTTCAGGCCGATCGCCGCGCGCAGCTCGTCGATGGTCGCGACGCGCCCATGCAGGCCGGCGATGCGCTCGACATCGAGATGGAGCTTCTGAATATTGTCGTAGAGATTGACCGAGAACGGATTGGGCGTCGCCGGCGGCGGCGCGCCGACCGCGGCCGGCGTATAGGCGTCGGCCTCGATCACCAGCTTCTCCTTCGGCAGATAGACGAGCGCGAGATCATCCGAATGGCCGCTGCCGGCGATGTGATGAATCTCGATCGCATGCAGGTCGCCGAGCGCGTGCTTATGCTCATAGGTCTCGAACTTCGCCGCCTTCTTCGAGGCCGCGAGACGATCGGGACGCAGCGTATGCGGCGCGGCCCAGGCCTTCTCGTAATAGGCCTTGCTGATGTCCTGCGTCACAATGGTCGCGCCGGCGTCGACGAAAGTGCGCAGACCGCCCGAATGGTCGAAATGCACATGGCTGTTGACCACATATTTCACCGGCTTGCCGGGAATGATCTCGCCGATCTTCTGGAGCAGCGCGATCGAACGCTCCTCGCTGAGCGGCGCCTCGATCAGCACCACATGGTCCTTCTCTTCAACCGCGAGGCTGTGGTGCGTGCCGCCGGTGAGATAGAAGACGCCATCGGCGAGCTTCTCGGACGCCACGGTGACGACGGGCGCGGTCGCGCTCGCGACATTGGCGGGAACCGCAATGTCGACGGCGCCGTTGGCCTTGGCCGAAGCGACATTGACATGCAGAATCTCGTGGCCGCCTTCGCTGCGATGAATCTCGGCCGGGAAATGCAGCCCGCCGAAATCCTTATAGCCCGAGAAATGCGTCTCGATCAGCGTGTCGCCCAGCACCGGCGTGTCGACCCAGGTCTTGATCGCCGACACATGATTATCGGCTCCGATCGTGCCGACGAAGCGGCGTGCGCCAATGGCGAAGGAGACCTCGACGCCGGAGCCGGCGGTCTCCGATTTCGCATTATTGGCGAGAGCGGCTTTCAGAAAGCCCTGCGGCGTCGCCCAGATTTCGGCGACGCGCTCGTCCACTGCGGCCGGAGCCGGCGTCGCCACCGGAGCGGCGCCCGGAGCCGCGCCCTGCGGCGGCGCGACATTCCAAGCCTTGTCGCCGACGATGGACCATTCGAGCTTCTGCTCGACGGGAGCGGGACGGGCGCGGCCGTCGGGCGTCTGCGAGCGGGTGATGAGCACGCGCTCGGCAGCCTTGTCGAAGTCGATCGCCGCGCTATAGGCGGAGACGTCGAACTTCGGCCAATCGCCGCCGGGAATCGGGGCCTGGCCGAACTGATGCCAATGGCCGGCGCCGGCGAATTCCAGCGTTTTGACGCTGGCGGCGGAGGCGAGCGTCGCCGCCTCCTGCAGCGAGGCGGCGTGCGCCGCTCCCGCAAAGACCGACGCCGTCAGTCCTAAACCGGCGAGCGTCTTGAAACTGCGTATCGACATGAGAACCTCTCTCTTCTTCGGGTGGCGCAGATTTTCATCAGCGCGTCGTGACGCGCCGATGCGGGGGAAATGGCCGCGTCTTCTGCTCGCGGACTCTCGGCTGGCGGACCGAAGGGGGCGTCACGCCGCCGGCGCGGCGACGAAACCGCTCTCGCCGCCGCCTTCCGCGAGCGCGTGAGCGTCGGCCTCGTCGACACGATAGGAATCGATGCGCGCTGTCGCTGGCCCTTTCGCCGCGAGAGCGAGAAACTCGTCGACGACAACCGCGTGACCGGCGATCAGCGTCTCCACCGAGCCGTCGGCGCGATTGCGGACCCAGCCGGCGAGATGCAGCCGCCCGGCCTCGCGGGCGACAAAGACGCGATAGCCGACATTCTGCACATGCCCTTCGACGATGATGCGGGCGATGCGTCTCTCGCTTTGCGGCGACGTCACGGGATTCTCCCAGATAATGCGCGGTCTCATTTGGATGTCACGCGAAAGCCTGCGTTCTCCGGCGGCGCTATGGCCGCCTCCGCATGCGGCGTCCCCTCCGGCGCCCAGTCGTAAGGCACGGGCTGCGCGCGATAGACGCTGTAATTGAGCGTCGGCCTTCCCGTCTGAGCGTCCTTGCCGCGCCGCGGATAGGGATTGAGATATTCCCAGACGATCTCGCCCTCGGGCGTCACCTGGAAGAAGCGCCCGATCTGACCTTCGTCGATGAATGTATTGCCATTGGGCAGGCGCCGCGCATTGCTGATATGCGTGCTGCGGAAGGTCCAGCCGGGGTTGCCGGAGCTCGCGCCGGTATATTGCCAGACGATCTGCTTAGTGACCGGATCGATCTCCAGCACGCGCGAGCCGCCCGTGAAGGTGACGGAAGCGCGCGGATAGCCGGCCTCGCCCTGATTGTCGAAGACGAGAAGATTGCCGGCGCCGGGCAGACCCTTGGGAATTATATGCGCGTCATGCTGGCCGGAGATTTGATCGACTGGCCGCGGAACCTTGCGCGATGTCGTCGTTCCATCCTCCGACACCGGCGGGAAATGCGGCCCCAGCGTCCAGACGATCTTGCGCGTCTTGCGATCGACGATGGCGATGAAATTGCCGTTGCGTGAGTCGAAGATGAGATTGTCCGGCGCAAAACGCGCATCGCCCTCGTCATACCAATGATTGGGGCCGACGGGCTTCAGATCATTGACATGGAGATAGTCCGGATTCTTCGAGCCCTTTATCAGCTTCAGCTCATCGGCCGTGAAGCCGATCTCGTCGATATGATCCGAAGCCGCCCAGGTCCACACGATATCACCGTCTGGATTCGCCTCGTAAGCGACATCGTCCAGAACTTGCGGCGCTGCGAAGCCGGGAAGCGGATAGGAGATATTGGCGAGCAGCAGCGTGTTGCCATTGGGCAGGCGCGTTATGTCATGATGCTGGCGCGCGACGCCGCCCGGCGCCGCGGAGCCGAAGCTCCACACGGGCTTGCCGTCCCAATCGACCTCGCCGACCGTCTTGCGCACGCGCGTCTGGGCGCGGCCGGGCGTGAGATCGGTTCCCCTGCCCTCCTCGCTCTCCAGCGTGACGAATATATGCCCGCGCGCGCCCTCAACGAGCGCCGGATCGATGAAGGAAACGGGCTGGCCCGTATATTTCCACTCGCGCACGACCTTGCCGGTGAGATCGACGAGCCTCGTCACATCGTCGCCGCCGGCGAAGAGAACATAAGAATTATAGGCGCGCGCAGGATCGTAGATGGTCGCGCCCGTCGGATAGACGCTGGGCTCCGCCGAGGCGCCGGCCGCCGCCGCCGCGAGAGCGCCCACGCAGGCGCTGCGCAAAAACGACGTTCCGAAAAGGGTTTCGATCGAAAAGCGATGCCTGCCGCGGGCCATCGGACGCTCCCGTCTTGCTGCGATGCCGCCATTATATTCACACTTATCAGCTATGATAAATAGCAAAACGCTCGAGTTCTGCACATAAGAAGGAATTTGCCTCGCGCCTCGCCGAAAGAGACTCGCCGCCTCGCGGAACGACATGCTCTAAAGTGTTTTTCTATATGCGCGTCGCGCTTCCGCGCGGCGCCGACCGAGAATGCGCAGGCGCGGCTCTGCTCGAAAAATTGCACTTGGCGGATGGACAAGAAAAACTATATCTGTCGAGCTTATGTAGAAAGCGCCGGAGGCATTGTGACAATCTCATCCTCTCGACCGGGTTTCCGCGACGCCCCGGGGGAAATCGAAGTCGAGCGCGCCATCGCCGAAATCCGCGCCGGACGGTCGATCATTCTGCATGAGAATGGAGAGCGCATTCTCGCTCTCGCCGCCGAGGCGCTCGACTCCTTCTATTGCGAGAGCTTCGATCGTCTCGGCCGCGCCGACGCGCGCCTCGCCCTCTCGGCGCCGCGCTTGCGCCGCCTCGGCGCGCAGCGCCGCGAGGCCGGCGCCGTCGCAATGCCCGTGCTCGACGTCGCGCGGGCGCACGCCCTCGCTTTCGATTCCGATGCGCGCCTCGATGCGCCCGCCGCCGCTCTGTCCACGCTCGAGGAATGCGCAGTAGAGCTGATGCGTCTCGCACAAGTGCTTCCCGCGGCGATCATCGCCGGCGCGGAGGGCGCCGAAGCGGGGTTCGCCCGCCCGCTCGAGGTCGCCAGCGCCAATGTCGCCGCCTACCAGTCCACACGCCTCGCGGCTCTGCGGATCGTCTCACGCGCGCGCGTGCCGCTCGAGGGCGCGCCAGACAGCGAGTTCATCGTGTTTCGCGGCGGCGAAGGATTGCGAGATCAGGTGGCGATCGTCATCGGCGAGCCGAATTTCGCGCGCGCCGTCAATGTGCGCCTGCACTCGGCCTGCCTCACCGGCGATCTCTTCGGCAGCCTCAAATGCGATTGCGGCGATCAATTGCGCTATACGGCGCGCTTCATGACCGAGAATGGCGGCGGCGTGCTGCTCTATCTCGATCAGGAAGGCCGCGGCAACGGGCTCGCCAACAAGATTCGCGCCTACGACCTTCAAGCGCGCGGCTTCGACACCTATGACGCCGACGAGACGCTCGGCTTCGACAAAGACCAGCGGCGTTTCGCCTTCGCCGCCGAAATGCTGAAGCTGCTCGGCGCGCGCCGCGTGCAGCTGCTCACCAATAATCCCGAGAAGATCGACGCGCTCACGCAAGCAGGGCTCGAGGTTGTCGCCGACCAGCGCATAATGGGGCGCCGAAACACCCATAATGTCCGCTATTTGGCCGCCAAGCGCGACAAGGCTGGACATCTCATCGACCTCGACCGCGCCCCCGCCTGACGCAAATGGCGGGGAGCGCGCCGCCGAATATATTGATTATTCCTATATTCCATATATGCTTAAAATGG
This sequence comes from Methylosinus sp. PW1, assembly GCF_000745215.1. Taxonomy (NCBI): domain Bacteria; kingdom Pseudomonadati; phylum Pseudomonadota; class Alphaproteobacteria; order Hyphomicrobiales; family Methylocystaceae; genus Methylosinus; species Methylosinus sp. PW1. Next base: position 113,503 of record NZ_JQNK01000002.1, on the reverse strand, counting down.
ATCATCGGCGCGACGACAAAAACATTGGGCGCGCGCCGACGCACAATGCGATTCTCGTGGGGGTTTCGACGCAATGAGTTCCGATCTGACCGAAGCGGCCCCTCCTTTCATCGGAGCGGCGAGACGCTTGCTGCCGCGTCGGAACCTCACTCGCTGGATCGTCGCGGGGCTCGTCGGCGCTGTCGCGATAGGCGCATGGCGCTATTGGGCCGCCGAAACGCCAGCTTCTCCCTCGCCCGGCCGCGGACCGACCATCGCCGTCGCCGTCGCGGAGATCACGCGCGGGGACTTTCCGGTCGTCTTCTCGGGCCTCGGCACAGTGACCGCCTCCGCGACATCGGTGGTGAAAGCGCAGGTCTCCGGCCCGCTGGTGGAGGTTCGCTACAAGGAGGGCCAGATTGTCAAGGCCGGCGACATTCTCGCGCGCATAGACCCCCGGCCTTTCGATCTTGCCGTGGCGCAGGCGCAGGCCCAGCTCCAGAAGGACGAGGCGCTTCTGCAGAACGCCGAGCGCGATCTCGCCCGCTATGAGCTGCTGCGCACGAAGGTGAAGGACGCCGTCTCCGGCCAGCAGCTCGACACGCAGCGCGCGCTCATCGGCCAATATCGCGCCGCCGTCGAGATGGATCGCGCGCAGGTCGGACAGGCGAAATTGAATCTCAGCTACGCCGATATCGCAGCGCCGATCGACGGCCGCATCGGCCTGCGTCTCGTCGACCCCGGCAATATCGTGCAGACCAATGATCAGAACGGCATAGCCGTGGTGACGCGGCTCTCGCCGATCACGGTGATCTTCACTCTGCCGGAGGTGAGGCTGCAGAGCGTGCTGAAGCGTTTTCGCTCCGGCGAGGCGCTTGCCGTCGTCGCCTATGATCACGAGCATTCGCAGGCGCTCGCGCATGGCGTTCTCTATGCGATCGACAATCAGATCGACGCGACCTCCGGCACGGTGAAGCTGCGCGCCGAATTCTCCAATGAGGACGAGAAGCTCTACCCAAATCAATTCGTCAACGCCGAATTGACGGTGGAGACGCTGCTCAATGTCGCGCTCGCCCCGGCGCCGGCGATTCAGCGCGGCGCCAAAGGGCCTTTCGTCTATGTGCTGGAGAGCGACGACAAGGTCTCCGTGAAGCCGGTTCGGATCGGCCCGAGCGACGGCGAGCGCGCGGTGATCGAGGGCGGCCTCACGCCCGGACAGCGCGTGGTGGTGGAAGGCGTGGACAAGCTGCGCGACGGCGCCAAGGTGACGCTCGCCGCCGGACCGGGCGCGGAGAAGAAATCCCCTCCCGCCGAGGGGCGTCGTCCAGAAAAAGCCCCGGCGCCGTGAGCGCCTGCAGATGAGCGTCGATATTTCCCGCCCTTTCATCGAGCGCCCCGTCGCCACCACTCTGCTGATGGCGGCGATCTTCCTCGCTGGCGCGATCGGCTTTCGCCTCCTGCCCGTCTCGGCGCTGCCGCAGATCGACTATCCGACGATCGAGGTGCGCACCTTCTATCCCGGCGCCAGCCCGGAGGTGATGGCGGCCACCATCACCGCGCCGCTCGAGCGCCAGCTGGGGCAAATGCCCGGCCTCACGCAGATCGCCTCGACGAGCTCCGGCGGCGCTTCGATCATCACGCTGCAATTCAATTTGAAGCTCTCGCTGGATTTCGCCGAGCAGCAGGTGCAGGCGGCGATCAACGCCGCGCAGAGCTTTCTGCCGACCGACCTGCCGGCGCCGCCGATCTACGCCAAGATCAATCCCGCCGACGCGCCGGTTCTCACCCTCGCGCTGCGCTCCAAGACGCTGCCGCTGACCGAGGTGCAGGATCTCGCCGACAGCCGCATCGCGCAAAAGATATCGCAGCTCTCCGGCGTCGGCCTCGTCAGCGTCTCCGGCGGCAATCGCCCGGCGGTGGTGGTGCGGGCCAATCCGTCCAAGCTCGCCGCCCACGCCTTGTCGCTCGAGGATTTGCGCTCCGTCATCTCCAACGCCAATGTCAATCTTCCCAAGGGCAATATCGACGGCCGCACACAGCAATTCGCGATCGACGCCAATGACCAGATCCGCAACGCCAAGGATTATGAGGGCCTCGTCGTGGCCTATCGCAATGGCGGGCCGGTGCGGCTCGCCGATGTCGCCGAGGTGACGCCGGGCGCGGAGAATCGCGAGCTCGGCGCCTGGACGGATCTCGAGCCGGCGATCATCGTCAATGTGCAGCGCCAGCCCGGCGCCAATGTCATCGCCGTCGTCGATCAGATCAAGACGCTGCTGCCGGCGCTCTCGGCCTCCCTGCCCGCGGCCATCGATCTCGTCATACTCACCGACCGCACCACGGCGATCCGCGCCTCGATTCATGACGTGGAGATCGAGCTGCTCTTCTCCATCGCGCTCGTCGTCGCGGTCATCTTCCTCTTCCTGCGCAGCCCGCGCGCGACGATCATTCCGAGCGTCGCCGTGCCTTTGTCGCTCATCGGCGCGCTGGCGGCGATGTATCTGCTCGGCTACAGCCTCAACAACCTCACGCTGATGGCGCTCACCATCGCGACCGGCTTCGTCGTCGACGACGCGATCGTGATGATCGAGAACATCTCCCGCTACATTGAGAAGGGCGAGACGCCGCTCTCCGCAGCGCTCATCGGCGCGCGCGAGATCGGCTTCACCATCGTCTCGCTGACGATCTCGCTCATCGCCGTGCTCATCCCGCTGCTGTTCATGAGCGATGTCGTCGGCCGCCTGTTCCGCGAATTCGCGGTGACGCTCGCCGTCACCATAGTGATCTCGGCGGTGGTGTCGCTGACGCTCGCGCCCATGCTCAGCGCCAAGCTGCTGCGCGCCAATGACATGCATTCGCATGACGGGCCTTCCGCCGGCGGCTGGTTCGATCGGCTGATCGACGTCTATGGCGCGACTTTGCGTTTCGTGCTCGCCCATTCGCGCGCGACGCTCGTCAGCTTCCTCGCCACGCTCGCGCTCACCGGCGCGCTCTACGCCGCCATCGGCAAGGGCTTCTTTCCCGTGCAGGACACGGGGCTTGTGCAAGGGTTTTTCGAAGGCGGGCAATCGCTGAACTATGAGGCGATGACGCGCAAGCAGCTCGATCTCGTCGAGCTTCTGCTCGCCGATCCCGCCGTTTCGCGCGTCTCCTCCTATCTCGGCGTGGACGGCGTCAATCGCACGCTCAACAGCGCCCGCCTGCTCATCGAGCTGAAGCCGAAATCCGAGCGCGGCTCCATTTCCGCCGTCACGCGCCGTCTGCAGGACGCCGCGCGCGCTCATGCGATCGGCTCGCTCTTCCTGCAGCCGGCGCAAGACCTCTCCATAGACGCCGGCGTCTCGCGCGGCGAATATCATTTCGCTCTGCAGGACGCCAATCCGGCCGAGCTCTCCGACTATTCCCGCCGTCTCGTCGACAAGCTCTCCCTGCTGCCGCAATTTCGCGACGTGTCGTCGAGCGCGCAGGATGGCGGCCGCGCGCTTTTCGTCGAGATCGACCGCGACGCCGCCGCCCGCTACGGCATCTCCGTCGCGACGATCGACAATATTCTCTATGACGCCTTTGGCCAGCGCATCGTCTCGACTCTGTTCACGCAGACCAATCAATATCGCGTGATATTGGAGACGACGAAGCGCGCGACATCCGGCCTCGACACGCTCGCCGGCCTGCGCATTCCCGCCAATGGCGGACAGGAGACGCCGCTCGCCTCCATCGTGAAGATCAAAGAAATAACCGCTCCGCTCTCCATCGATCATCTCGCGCAATTTCCCTCGACGACGATCTCCTTCAATCTCGCGCCCGGCGCCTCGCTCGGCGCGGCAATGGAGGCGCTTTCTCTCGCTCAGACGGAAATTCAAACGCCGGCGAGCGTCATCACCGTGTTCCAGGGCGCGACGCAGGCCTTCAACGCTTCATCGGTGAGCACGCTGCTGCTGATCCTCGCGGCCATCGTCACTGTCTATATTGTGCTCGGCGTGCTCTATGAGAGCTATATTCATCCGGTGACGATCCTCTCGACCTTGCCCTCCGCCGGCATTGGCGCGCTGCTCGCCTTGATGCTCGCGGGCGATGATTTCTCCGTGATCGGAGTCATCGGCGTCATTCTGCTGATCGGCATCGTCAAGAAGAACGCGATCATGATGATCGACTTCGCGCTGCAGGCGGAGCGCGACGACGGGCTCGCGCCGCGCGAGGCCATCTACAAGGCCTGCATATTGCGCTTTCGCCCCATATTGATGACGACCATGGCGGCGCTGCTCGGCGCCCTGCCCTTGATGCTCGGCTCCGGCGAAGGCGCGGAGCTGCGCCAGCCGCTCGGCGTCGCCATCGTCGGCGGGCTGATCTTCAGCCAGATTCTCACGCTCTACACGACCCCGGTGATCTATCTCGCCTTCGACTTCTGGGCGAAATCTCTGCGGCCGCGTCCGGCGCCCGTCCCGGCCCGGGAGGCGGCATGAATCTCGCCGCGGCTGCGATCGCTCGGCCGGTCGCGACGAGCCTGCTGATGCTCGGCGTGGTGCTCGCCGGCGTCTCCGCATTCTTCCTGCTGCCGACGGCGCCGGTCCCCAATATCGATTTTCCGGTCATCTCCGTTTCCGCCTCCATGCCAGGCGCCAGTCCAGAGACGATGGCGGCCTCGGTGGCGACGCCGCTGGAGAAGAAGCTCGGCCAAATCGCCGGCGTCACCGAAATGACCTCCTCGAGCTCGCTCGGCTCGACGCGCATCTCTCTGCAATTCGATCTCGACCGCAACATAGACGGCGCGCAGCGCGACATACAGGCGGCGATCGCCGCGGCGCGCGCCGATCTGCCAGCGGCCTTGCGCAATAATCCGACCTTCCGCACCTCCAATCCTTCGGAAGTGCCGGTGGCGATCATCGCGCTCTTCTCGGAGCGGATGAGCTCCGGCCAGCTCTATGAGATCGCCGCCAATGTGCTGCAGCAGAAATTCGCGCAGCTCGACGGCGTCGGCCAAGTGACGGTCGGCGGCTCCTCCTTGCCCGCGGTGCGGGTGGAGCTGAATCCGCCCGCGCTGTTCGAGCATGGCGTCTCGCTCGAGGATGTGCGCACGGCGCTCGCCTCGGCCAATTACAACAGCCCCAAAGGCGCGCTAGAGGTCGGCGACCGCCGCCTCACCCTCTACGCCAATGATCAATCGCGGCGCGCCGCCGATTATGAGGGCCTCGTCGTCGCCTATCGCAATGGCGCGACGGTGCGGCTGCGCGACATCGCCGTGGTCGTGGATTCGGTGGAGGATCTGCGCAATTTCGGCATGAGCAACGGCCGCACCGCCGTGCAGGTGCAGATTTTCCGTCAGCCGGGCGCGAATTTCGTCGAGGTGCTCGATCGCATCAAAGGGCTGATGCCGCCGCTCGCCGCGGCGCTCCCCGCCGATGTCGAGATGACCCTCGTGCAAGATCGCACGCTGACCATCCGCACCTCGCTGCACGAGATCGGCCTGACGCTGATCGTCACCATATTTCTCGCTATCTTCATCGTCTATCTGTCGCTGAAGAACGCCCGCGCCACCATCGCGCCCAGCGTCTGCGTGCCCGTGTCGCTGATCGGCGCATTCGGCGCCATGTATCTCCTCGATTACAGCATCAACAATCTCTCGCTGATGGCGCTCACCATCGCCACCGGATTCATCGTCGACGACGCCATCGTCGTCGTCGAGAATGTCATGCGCCGCATAGAGGCGGGCCAGCCGGCGCGGGCCGCGGCGCTGGAGGGCGCGCGCGAGGTGGTTCCGACGCTCGTCTCCATGAGCCTGTCGCTGCTCGCCGTATTTCTGCCCATACTGTTCATGGGCGGCATCGTCGGTCGGCTGATGCGCGAATTCGCCATGACCTTGTCGGTCGCAATTCTCGTATCGCTCATCCTCTCGGTGACGGCGACCCCCATGCTGTGCTCGCGCGTGCTGCGCGATCACGCCGGCCCGCCGCGCTTCTTCCTGCTGCGCTGGAGCGAAAGCGCCTTTGCGGCGCTGCATCGCTCCTATGTGCGCACGCTGGATATCGCGCTGCGCTTCCCGCGCGTGACGCTCGCCGTGCTGCTCGCGACCATGGCGCTCAATTTCTATCTCTTCGATTGCGTGCCGAAGGGCTTCTTCCCGATTCAGGATTCGGGACGCATGCGCGGCGCGATCGTCGCCGATCAGAGCGTCTCCTTCCCGGTGATGAAGGAAAAGCTCGAGAAATTCGTCGCCATTCTCACCTCCGATCCCGGCATAGCCTCGGCCACCGGCAGCATAGGCGGCGGCTTCAGCCCCGGCGGCGCGATCAATGTCGCCGAATTGCTCGTCACCTTGAAGCCGCTCGCGGAACGCAAGGTCTCGGCCGATGCGATCATGGCGCGGCTGCGGCCAAAGCTCGCGCGCATCAGCGGGGCGAGCATGTTCCTGCAATCGGCGCAGGACATACGCATGGGCGGCAGGCCCAGCAACGCAATGTTCCAATATACGCTGCTCGCCGACGAGCTCGACGATCTGCGGCTCTATGCGCCGCGCATCGTCGAAATTCTGCGGCGCGGCGGCGCCCTCCTCGACGTGAGCTCGGATCAGCAGGACAAAGGCCTGCGCAGCGATGTCGTGATCGATCGCGCCAAGGCGGCGCGTCTCGGCCTCACGACGAGCGCTGTCGACAACACGCTCTACGACGCCTTCGGCCAGCGACAGGTGTCGACCATCTTCGAGCCGCTCAATCAATATCATGTGGTGATGGAATCGGCGCCGCAATTTCGCGACACGTTGGCGGCGCTCGACAATCTCTATATCGGCGCCAATCCGCGCGCGGCGAGCCGCATATTCTCGGCGCGCGATCTCGGCAGCCCGGGCAGCGCGGTCAATATGGCGACGCAGCCCATGGTTCCCTTCTCATCCTTCTCGAATTTCGCCGAAGGCGTCACGCCGCTGCAGGTCAATCATCAAGGCCATTTCGCCGCGATTACCATCTCCTTCAATCTGGGGCCGGGAAAATCGCTGCGCGACGCCGCCGAGGCGATCAGGGAAGCCATGGCGAAAGCCGGCGCGCCGGCGACGCTGCAAGGCGTCTTCGCCGGAACCGCCGCCGGCTATCAGGAAGCGCTCGCCAATCAGCCGATCATGATCGCGGCGGCGCTGGCCGCGGTCTATATCGTTCTCGGCATTCTCTATGAGAGCTTCCTGCACCCGCTGACCATACTCTCCACCCTGCCCTCGGCCGGCGTCGGCGCCTTTCTCGCTCTGCTCGGCTGCGGCGCGGAACTCAGCATCATCGCCATGATCGGCGTGCTGCTGCTCATCGGCGTCGTGAAGAAAAACGCCATTATTCTCGTCGATTTCGCGCTCGAGGCCACGCGGCGCGGGCTCTCGTCGAGGGAAGCGATCCGCGAGGCCTGCGTCGCGCGCTTCCGTCCCATTCTCATCACCACGCTCGTCGCCTTGTTCGGCGCGCTGCCGCTGGCGCTCGGCACGGGCGAAGGCGCGGAGATGCGTCGCCCGCTCGGCATCGCCATCGTCGGCGGTCTGCTGGTGAGCCAAGTGTTGACGCTCTACACGACGCCGGTGGTGTTTCTCTACATAGATACGCTGCGATCACGCATCGGCGCAGGCGCATTTCGCTGGAGCGGCTTTCGCCGAAGGCCCGCGCGCGAGACCGAGGCCCCGGCGCCGCTCTAGAGATCCTGGTTGGTCGCGCTTTCTTCACGCGAACCGGGTTCTACTTCGCTCGATAGCACTCTAGTGCGTCATGATCTGCGAGTTGAACAGCGTATGGGCGGCGACGGACGAAAGCGACGATCGCGAAGGCGATAGTGAGCTGTCCGGCCACATTGACGGCGAATGCGCTGGCGCCGATGGCGACATGCGGGTCCTTCACGCCGACCATATAGACCAGCAGCGGCACGGCGAGCACCGAGCCGCCGCCGATGAGTCCGAGCGTGAAGCCGAGGGCAGCGCCGCATCCGGCGCCGATCACAAATAAGCGCGAAGACATTGCCGTAGCGCGCGTATGGCGCAGCGACTTTGGATCGACGCGATGAAGCCGCTCTCTGCCGCCAGCGGATTTTTGGCGACGAGCTCCAGCGCGCGCTACGGCGGCGCGGCGTGCATCACGGCGAAATCGCGCTGCGCGCGCACCACGGCGCCTTGGCGTCCTTCTCCTCGAAGATCGCGATCTTGGCCGGCCCATAGACGGCGACGAGCTTGGATTCGAGGCGCAGATCGATGCCGTAGCGCTTCACATATTCCATCAGCGCCGGCACATGGGCGGCTGCGTGAACAATGAGCGTCCGCCGCGCAGAGTCTGCGCGAGGTAATCGAGGACCCGACCATGACATTGGTCGCGCCTATGGAATGCTGGACGAGACCGCCCGAGATTCCTCTGCGATGCGCGCGACCTATTACATCGACCCGCAGGGAATCGTGCGGGCGCTCACCTGGTATCCGCCGACGATCGGGCGTTCGGTGGAGGAGATGCTGCGCCTCGTCACGGCGCTGAAAAAGGCAGCCTCCGGCGAGGTGATGACGCCGGAGGGCTGGACGCCCGGCGGCGATCTTCTGCTGCCGCCGACCAACGCGGCTGAGGACGCGCTCGCGCCCGGCGCGACCGACAGCTGGTTCTATCGGACTTGCAAAGATTCAGGCAAATGACCGCACTGTACGAATCGCGCGAGCGCGCCAATGAGGCCGCCGAAAGGCTGAAGATTTTCGCGCAGCCGCAGCGGCTGATGATCCTGTCCTATCTCCTCGCCGGCGAGCACACGGTCGGCGAGATCGAGGCCGCGACCGCGATTCAGCAGCCAGCCTTGAGCCAGCAGCTCGCCGAGCTTCGCCGCGCCGAGCTGGTGGAGACGCGCCGCGCCGCCAAGCAGGTCTTCTACCGCCTGGCCGACGCCAAGGTGACGCTCTGCGTCAAATGCGTGGAGGCGATCTTCGAAAGCGCCGCCGATCCGCAAGGCGCCCTCGCCGAGGCGCTGCGCGCGCCGCCAGCCGAACGCGAGCCGCCGGGCAAGGCCGGGCGCGGCGGCGTTCGCCAAAATCGTCTAGCGAGGGCCGGGGTGTCAGGCTCCTCGCATCCGGCCCGCCTTCCATGATATTCATGAGACCATGACGAAAGCCGCCGAGACCCGAGGCGCGGCCAAGCCGCTGTTCTCCTATCGCAAGCATTGGGCGCATCGCTTCGGCGTCGCGCCTTTTCTGCCCATGTCGCGCGCCGAGATGGACGCGCTCGGCTGGGACAGCTGCGACATCGTCCTCGTCACCGGCGACGCCTATATCGACCATCCGAGCTTCGGCATGGCCATCATCGGCCGTTTGCTCGAGGCGCAGGGCTTTCGCGTCGGCATCATCGCGCAGCCGGATTGGCGCGACGCTTCCGCCTTCCGCGCGCTCGGCAAGCCGAATCTCTTCTTCGGCGTCACCAGCGGCAATATGGATTCGATGGTGAACCGCTACACCTCCGACCGGCGGCTGCGGCACAATGATTCCTACACGCCCGGCGGCGAAGGCGGCAAAAGGCCGGACCGTTCCGTCATCGTCTACGCCCAGCGCTGCCGCGAGGCTTTTTCCGATACGCCCATATTGCTCGGCGGCATAGAGGCCTCGCTGCGGCGCATCGCCCATTACGACTATTGGTCGGACAAGGTCCGCCGCTCCATTCTCTTCGACGCCAAGGCCGATCTGCTGCTCTATGGCAATGCCGAGCGGGCGCTGGTCGAGGTGGCGCATCGCATCGCCAAGCGCGGCATGGCGCAGGATTTCTCCGATGTGCGCGGCCTCGCCTTCACCCGCGACGCGACGCCGGAGGGCTGGCTGGAGGCCTCCGCCGAAGACATAGAGGGACCCGACGAAGGCCGCCTGCGCAAGGATGCGGACAGCGAGACCGTCGTCATTCGCCTGCCTGCTTTCGAGCAGGTCGCCAATGCCCCCGAATCCTACGCGCGCGCCTCGCGCGTGCTGCATAGGGAGAGCAATCCCGGCAATGCGCGGCCGCTGACGCAGCGTCATGGAACGCGCGACGTTTGGCTCACCGCGCCGCCCATTCCGCTGACCATGGCGGAGATGGACGGCGTTTATGATCTGCCTTTCGCGCGCGCGCCGCATCCTTCTTACACGCAAGCGATTCCCGCCTGGGAGATGATCCGTCATTCGGTGACGATCATGCGCGGCTGCTTCGGCGGCTGCTCCTTCTGCTCGATCACCGAGCATGAGGGCCGCATCATTCAATCGCGCTCGGAAGGCTCGATCCTCAAAGAGATCGAGACGATCCGCGACAAGACCGAAGGTTTCACGGGCATCATCTCCGACATTGGCGGGCCGACGGCGAATATGTATCGCCTCGCCTGCAAGGATCGCGAGACCGAGGCGCTGTGCCGGCGGCCCTCCTGCGTCTATCCCGATATTTGCAAGAATCTGGAGACCAGCCACGACTCGCTGATCCAGCTCTATCGCAAGGCGCGCGCGCTTCCCGGCGTCAAGAAAGTGATGGTGGCATCGGGCGTGCGCTATGATCTCGCGGTGAAGAGCCCGGCCTATGTGCGCGAGCTGGTCGAGCATCATGTCGGCGGCTATCTCAAAATCGCGCCCGAGCATACGGAGAGCGGCCCGCTCTCCAAGATGATGAAGCCGGGCATAGGCTCCTACGATCGCTTCAAACGTCTGTTCGACGCGGCGGCGCAGGCGGCCAAGAAGCAATATTTCCTCATCCCCTATTTCATCGCCGCGCATCCGGGCACGAGCGACGAAGACATGATGAATTTGGCGCTGTGGCTGAAAAAGAACGGCTATCGCGCCGATCAGGTGCAGACCTATCTGCCCTCGCCCATGGCGCTGTCGACGGCCATGTATCATTCGGGCTTCAATCCGCTGAAGCCGGTGCGGCGCGGCGCGTCGGAAAAGGTCGACGCTGTGAAGGGCCTGCGCCAGCGCCGCCTGCACAAGGCCTTTTTGCGCTATCACGATCCCGAGAATTGGCCGGTGCTGCGCGAGGCGCTGAAAGCCATGGGCCGCGCCGATCTCATCGGCCCCGGCAAGCATCATCTCGTGCCGGGCTGGCAACCGGTGGGAACCGGCAAGGCCGGCGAAGGCCGCCGCATGGGCCAGAAGAGCGCGCGGCCGCAGTCGCGGGAGTTCCGGACGAATGGGCTGCGCTCGCGCGGGTCGTAGAGATTGTGAGAGCCGGAAGCGCCCCCTCCCTCACCCTCTCCCGCGCGCGGGGGAGGGTGAGGGAGGGGGCTGCAACGCAACCAGCGACTCCCGTAGAGGCGCGAGATGCGCCTCCGACCATCAGAAGGGAATATCGTCGTCGAGCTGCTCCGACAAACGTCCGCCGCCGGCCGGCGCCGGAGAGCGCTCGGCGGGCGTGCGCTCCATCGGCGAGGAACGGCCGAAGCTGGAGCCGCCGCCGCTCGACTGATAGCCGCCGCCCCCCTCGTAATCGCCCTCGCCGCGGCCGCCGCCCTTGCTGTCGAGCAGAGTCAGCTCGCCGCGGAAACGCTGCAGCACCACATCGGTCACGCGGCGCTGAATGCCGTCCTTGTCCTGATATTCGCGCGTCTGCAGCTGGCCCTCGAGATAGATCTTGGAGCCCTTGCGGCAATATTGCTCGGCGATCTTCCCCAAATTCTCGTTGAAGATCGACACATTGTGCCACTCCGTGCGGTCCTTGCGCTCGCCTGTGTTGCGGTCGCGCCAGGATTCCGTCGTCGCCACGGAGAAAGAGACGACGCGGTCGCCCGAGGGCAGCGTGCGCACTTCAGGGTCACGCCCGAGATTGCCGACCAATATGACCTTGTTGACGCTGCCCGCCATGACCCTCTCCGCCTCGATGATGCTCGCGGCACCTTAGTCCGAAACGCGCGAGCGCGAAGACGTTCCGCCGCCTTGTCCACAATTCACGCGTTGTTCTTTTTTTGTTCTAGCACCTCCCGCCGCGACGCGCAACGCCTCGATGTCGTCTCCTACGGAAGCGGGGCCTCGGCCTCGCCGCGGCGCTGTCGCAGAAACATCAGCGCGGACTCCCGAGCGGCGGCGCCTCGCGCCGCCGGATCGCTTTAGGGCGTCACTCGGCGAGAATCGTCGTCTCGGGCCGATAGCCCTTGAGCTTCAGCCACGCGCGCGCCTCCTTGTGCGGCACCATATGATTGGTCGCGATGACATAGACGCCGACCTTCTCGCCCTTGCTCTCGTCCCTGTATCGCCAGCCGCGCTCCCCCAGCTTGGAATCGACGAGATGCTCCCAATAGGCGAGCAGCTTCAGATTTTCATATTCGATTTCATACTGCGTCTTCATCTCGTCGAGAAACTGCTGCGCAGAGTCGAATTTCTTCGCGGTCGTAGGGCTGCTACCGTCGGCATAGCCGAACACCGAGATCGGAAAATGCAGACCGACTCCCTTCTTTTTGAGCTGATGAAAAATCTGATGAAGATGGCGGTAATCTGGAATGTAATGGCCGCTCTTGTTCGACATCGATTTGATGAGGCCGTTGTCGACCTCTATCTCTCCGGCGCAGGCCACGGCGCCGCCGCCCAGCAATGAGGAATGGTGGTAATGGCCGACGATATGGGAGTGGATGTGAATATTGCCCTCCTGGCTCATCACGAAGACGCCCTTGCCGAGGCCGGAAAAATGCGTGACCATCGATTTCGTGCTGAAGGGCCTGCGAAATAGCGCGTCGTGAAACAGCCGCCCGCCATTGACATAGACGCGCGTCAACCCCTGCTGCGCCGCCGTCGTGTCATAGACGACCTTGAGCGCGCCCATATTCGCCATTTCGACATTGCCATCCGCATCGGCCGAGGCGCCTTCTTTCGAGAGCCAAGAACGCAGCTCGGCGATGCGCTTTTGCAGAATTGTCCTCTGCATCTCGAACTTCTGCCGCTTCGAGCTTTTTTCGAAAGCGCCAATGCGATCCTTCATCGTGGTTCCGACATTGGCGGCGGTCGACAGCTCGGTCTCCACTGTCTTCAGCTCCAATATCGCCTCGCGCAGCCTGTTTTGAATGCGCGACCAGACGACCGGCTCCGTCCGCAGCCCACTCGTGCCGACCTCGTTGCTGTAATGCGAGCTGACGCCCCTCAGTTCGGTATATTGCATCGCCGTCGATCCTTCCGCCTCGGGACGTCTCGTCGAGATCGCCCCGCCACTTCCAATGATCGAGAGCCTAGTCGGCGAAGGGCCGCGAAGATGTGGGAAAAGCCACCGAGCGAATGCGGCCGGGACGGCCGGATTTCGGCAAGACGATATGCCGCAAGAAAGCGCTCACTGTCGGGATGCGACCTCGGCCGAAGCGATTCGGAACGATCATTTCACCGTTCCGGCGGAGCAGATCGCCTGGGCCGGCGGAGAAACTTTCTATGCCGCGCCGCCCCAGCGGGGCAACTTTCTAATTTATTGATTTTGTGGTGAGCGCGATGGGACTCGAACCCATGACCCTCTGATTAAAAGTCTCACGGGATGGTGTTTTCGATCGTTTACCATGATAGCCGATCATTCCAAAAGCCTTTGAAAATCAGTGTTTCGAGATTTACTATGTTGCCTCGTCATTCCCGATGATTGCTATTCGGTGGCGACATGGTGGCGACACGGGCGGCGAAAGCGCTGCCCTACACGGCGAGGCCCGAATGCCAGCTCTCAGGATCACCAAGCGCTCTGTCGACGCCCTTCAGGCCGGCGAGCGTCCATTCATCGCCTTCGATTCCGACCTCGCGGGCTTCGGCGTGCGCGTCATGCCGACCGGCGTCATGTCCTATGTCGTCGAGTATCGGCCCCACGGGGGAGGCCGCAGAGTCGCCAAGCGGCGCGTCACCATCGGCAAGGTCGGCGCGGTCACGCCCGAACAGGCCCGCAAGGCCGCGGCCGATATGCTGGCGCAAGTCCGGCTCGGCGCGGACCCTGCCGCCGATAAGGCGAGCCAACGGCAAGCCGCGACCGTCGCCGAACTGGTGGAGGCCTTCCGAGCCGAGCATGTGGAGGGCAAGCTCAAAGCCTCGAGCGGCCTCTCCTATCGCGCGGCGCTCGACCGCCTGACGGCCGCCCATGGCTCTCTGAAGGCCGAAGCCCTCACGCGTGGGCAAGTCGCTACCCTGCATTCGAAGATGCGAGAGAGCCCCTATGCCGCAAACCGCGCCCTCGCCACATGGTCGAAGATGTTCTCATGGGGGATGAAACGCGGCCTCGTTCGCAAGGGCGAGAATCCGGCTCGGGAGATTGACCGATACCGGGAGGACAAGCGAGAGCGCTTCCTCACATCGGAAGAGCTGGCGCGCCTCGGCGACGCCCTGCGGGAGGCCGAAACGGTCGGACTGGTCTATCAGGTCGACGAATCGAAGCTGAAGGCCAAGCACGCCCCCAAGGCCGAGAATCGGCGCGTGAAGCTCGACCCCTACGCCATCGCCGCGATTCGCCTTCTTATCCTCACGGGAGCCCGCCTACGGGAGGTTCTGGACGCCCGATGGTCGCAGGTCGACCCCGAGCGGGGCGTTCTCTTCTTGGAAGACAGCAAGACGGGCCGGAAGCCGGTCTACCTCTCGGCGGCCGCCCAAAAGGTGCTGGCCGCCCTGCCCCGGATCGAAGGCAACCCTTTCATAATCGCCGGCCACGGTCCGCGAAAGAAGCGGGAGGCCGAGAAGGGGGCCAAGGGCTCGGACTCGGACACGCCGCAGGGCTCGCCGCGGGCCGACCTCAAAAAGCCATGGGCAGCCGTCTGCCGGGCCGCGGGGCTCGACGGCGTGCGGCTGCACGACCTGCGGCACTCCTTCGCCAGCTTCGGCGCTGGCGCGTCTCTCGGCCTGCCGATCATCGGCAAGCTGTTGGGCCACACGCAGGCCGCGACGACGGCTCGCTATGCCCACCTGGACGCGGACCCGTTGCGCCGAGCCGTCGATACGATCGGCTCGACGATCGTCGCCGCAATGGACGGCCGCAAGGGCGGGGAAGTCGTGCCGATGAAGAAGGCCGCGAAGTAGCGCCGCGCTCAATGCGCCAGTGTGTTCGAATTCGTTTGGAGTGACCATGGGCGAACCTATCAAGCTCGGGTGGTATCTTGAAGACAACGATCTGCATTCATACTACACCTCTTCCAGCTTCAGCTGATCGTTTATGCCGCGCTGGTGTTTTGTGCGCGGGCAGCGGCTCGGTCAACGAGACGGTTCCATCGGCTGCATTGTTTTTGCGGTACGTCTTTGTCGGGAATTTCGTAGAGGCAAAAGTGCCCGTTGTAGGAATGCCCGGTGACGAGGCCATGTTTGACCCAGCTCGTGAGGGTGGTCTCGTGGATATTCAGACGCGCCGCGGCTTCCTTCTTGGTCAGCATTCCCCGCTCTCTCAGTCGATCGTAACGGGGACGCAGTTTGTATTCGTGAACGAGATAGGCAACCCGTTTGGGGGTGAAGCGGGCGTCGTGGCGCCCGCGGCGCGCAGCCTCGCCCGGGCGATATCCTTGCTGGTTGAGGAGTTCGGCGATCTCGGAATAGACGTGGTCGTCGAGCAGCTTGTCGACCAGTTCGACGATGCCGGGCTGTGTCTTGATCTGCTGGGCGGACGATTTCGGGCTCGAGGTCGTGAGCGTCTGGATTTTGCCGCCCTTGAACCGAACATGAACCTTGGTGGTTCCTTCCGCCTGTAGCTTGACGAGGGTGACGTCTTCGATGACGTGGGCGAGCAGCCGCTTGCGTTCTCGGTTTGGGGTATCGGGATCAGCCCAAAGCTTCTTGAAGTCCACCGTCATGGCGATGAGCCGCTTACGGATGGCGTCGTCAAGAACGAATTGATCGTGCTCGTGGGCGCGCTGGCGCTCCTCGCGGGCGTTGGCCAATATGCGGAGTTTGTCGTTCCACTCGCCTTCGAGCGTGTCGGCGACGAGGCGATTGTTGGGGTCGACCAGCATGAAGCGGCGCTGAGCGAGATCGGCTTCGGTTTGGGCGCGCTCGATCGCACGGCAACGCAACCGGTCGGCTTCCTCATGACGCGCCTGAATCTCCCTGCGCACTTCGAGCGCCAGTTCGACGGCCAACGGCGTCATCTCGTCGGCAATCAGCATGCCGACAGCTTGATCGACGGGAGGTCCGGCGATCGACTGGCACGAGGGTTCGCCGCGATAGTTGTGGGGGCGATCGCAAACATACCACGCCTCCTGTCGGCCCCGCCGGGCGGCATAGCGGACCCTAAAATGCCCGCCGCATCGACCACAGATGGCCCGTCCTTGCAGCAGCGCCGGGCCTTCTCTCGGAATTGACGTTCGCGCCGCGTCATAGCCATGGCCGTTCGCCTTGAGAACCTTCAAGTTCTCCTGGTGCCGCTCCCAACTGATATAGCCGGGATGGGCGCCGGGAATGCGGGCCAGCCAATCGTCATCGTCTCTGGCGCGCACGGTTTTCTTGCCCTCGATCGTGCGCCGGAACTGTCGTCGGCCATAGGTGTAGGCGCCGGCGTAGCGCGGATTGGTTAGGACGCGCATCGCCGTGGAAGCCGTCAGTGGCCGAAAGACCGTCTCGCTGTTGTGCAGGCGCGAGGGGAATAGAAGACCTTCCTTGCGAAAGGTCTTGACGGTCTGGGACGCGGAGCCGACGCGCGAGAAGGTCTCGAAGAAATGAGCGATTGTCTCCCTGACCTGGAGGTCCGGATCCAGCGCCACGTTGCCGGAGAGGTCATAGACCAGCCCGGTCGGCAGCGGGCAGCGGAACTCGCCACGCTTCGCCTTGTTGAGGATACCGCCGCGCAGCCTCGCCTTGATGACATGGAGTTCGGCTTCGCTCATCGTACCCTTCAAACCCAACAAAAGCCTGTCGTTGAAGCTAGCCGGATCGTAGACGCCATCCTCGTCGAGGATCAGGGTGTCGGCAAGGGCGCAGATCTCCAGCAGGCGCTGCCAATCGGCGTTGTTGCGCGCCAGACGGGAGACTTCCAGGCCCATCACGATTCCGGCGCGTCCCAGGCCGACATCGCTGACCAGTCGCTGGAATCCCTCGCGCCAAGCCGCCGATGCGCCGGACTCGCCCTGATCGTTGTCGATGACGATGATCTGCTCGTCGCGCCAACCCAGGGCGACAGCGCGTCCGCGCAGCGCATATTGCCGCTTGGCGCTCTCGGCGTTCTCGACGACTTGCCGCATCGACGACTGGCGGATGTAGAGGTAAGCGCCGCGTTCGAGATGGTGACGCTGAACTTTGATCTGTGCGTTCATGGGAATATCCCCTCATGTAAGCCAGCGTGGTTTGTGCCGGCGGCGATTGTCGCGAGCACATGAACGACGGCGCCGCGCCCGCCCGGCCTCGATGAGACGAACGGGCGCTGGTCGATCGGTTCTGGAGTGGGGTCTGCCGCCGCCGTCAGCGCCTTCGCCCATCCCCACATCCCACGGCGCAGAAACAGCATGAGGCCGCTGCGGGCCATGAGCGGCAGCGCTTCGCCGAGAGCGGCGGCGCGCAGCACCTCGTAATCGGACGCAAGAGCCGACGACGGGATCGAACAAGTCGAGGTCGCGGCGATGTTCACCGGCCCGTTTTTTTTAACGCCCGCTCGATCGTTCTCGGATGAAGCTCGACATTGAGTTCGTTGCGGACCAGCCTGGCGAGTTCCCGGGCGCGAACAGGTTCGCCAGGAACCAGTCGCGCCTTCAGGAAGACCATGATGTCGTCGTCGAGCTTGTGGGGACCGCGGGGGCCTGGCTTGGCCTGGACCAGGCCGGCAATCCCGGCGGTGTCGAAGTTCGCCTTGGCCTGATAGTAGGTCGGCCTGGAGACGCCGTATTCGTCGGCAGCCTCCGTGATCGACAACTTGTCGACGGAGACGCGGCGCAGCATCTCGTATTTGACCTGCACGGCGTCGTGCGGATCGAAGAACTCGCCGCCGCGGAACTTCGGATCGCGCACCTTGTCCGGGGTGGGATTGAATGTGCCCTCCTCGATGAGGGCGTCCCTCTTCGATCGCTTGCTGTCGGGCATCGCTGGCGCCGGGCGCGTGATTCGATATTGACGTAAACATATTTACGCCGCCATCTGAACCAGCGTCAAGACCGCGCCTACCATTTTCCGCCAGCTTATGATCGATATTGTGCAGCTTTTTGTCCATGAGAATCACGTTCGGGGAAGGATTGCGGCGCAATCTGCTTTACAATGGCGGCATAATTGCCTTTACATACCGCTTCGCGGCCGCCTCACTGATTTGCCACTGAGGCGGCTAACCAGATCGGCAAGCTCCAGGAAATCGGAAACCCGCAAAAGCGATTGCCCATGACCCATGACGACGTCCGGGTCGGGGCTCGCAACATCAGTCCATCCCGGGGGGAGCGACCAAACGGCGCCGTTGCGATCTTGCAGCAAAAGCCGTTCGCCATATCGGTTGTAGCGCCTGCCGACGCACGGCAGTTGCTGAGCAAACAGAGGATGAAACGGATGCGTCACCAGCACTAACTGCTGAGCTGTGCTTGGGGCGGCTGCATTCTCTGGTGAGTTACAAGCAGCTCGAAGACGGCACATGGATTACCGAGGCCGTGCAAGCTGCATGGGATGGTCTCAGCCCTTCCGAGAAATGGCGCTCTGTCTGGTTTACGTTCATTCACGAAAAAGACCCGGATCGTGGAATCGAATTGATAAAACAGCTTTTGCGCGATGATGAAGAGTCAACGCCATTGGAAGGAAAGCGCCTCTTGGCCGAGCTGCTGGATTCGAAACACGATCTCTTGGACAGAATCCTCATTATTCGAGAACGAGAAACTGGATCATTGCGCCAGGGGGCTTTGAAAAAAGCGCACGCGGTCTTGAGCGAAATCGAAAGGACCGGATGCAGCAAAACCGCCGCGGCGAGAAAGCTCTTCGGAGACGGCTATCGGGCCGCACTTAGAAGCGTGGAATCATTCGATGGCGCATTTCGACGACGGAAACCATGGGCCCCCTGGAATGACCCGTGACGAATCTGGAACCGAGATTGGCGTAGACGGAGGACACTTCACGGGGCTTTCCTGAGTTCGCTGATTTTTTCTCCACATCGAAAAGGAGAGCCCGAGTGTCGGACTGTTTTCTCACCCGCAAAGAGGCCGGCGACTATATGTCGGCAACTTACCGCTTCGGAGCCGCGAAGTCTCTCGCCAAGGCCGTCGTGACCGGAGACGGGCCGCCCTATCGAAAGGCCGGCCGCCGCGTTCTCTATCGGCGCGAAGACCTGGACGCGTGGGCGGCGTCGAAGATCGGCGCGCCGCGCACGTCGACCTCGGAGTCGCGTAAGGCCTCCCGCGAGCGTCGCGCCGTCGTCTGAATTGTCAAAGCGCCAATGGGGCGCACAATGCGTAGGAGTGATAATATGCAAACTACCTTCGGCACGATTGCCGACAGATTCCCGACGTTCGATCGCGCGTATCGACGGAAGCCCTCACGGGTGCAACATCAATCCGAGTTGCGCCCCGTGTGGGCGAGGCGCTTCCTCGCCGCTGAAAAGCAATTCCTCAAGCTCTATCCGCAGAATCCCGACGACGTATATGTCGCGGCATGGGATGAAGCGCATATCTTGCAGGCCCTCGCGGACGACTACGGCGACGCAGTCGTCGAGGCGATTTTCGCTCTCGACGGCGAGCGCACACTCACCGCGCACGCGGCCGGTGTGCTGCGCGACATATCGGCGACGCGCGGCGACGATCTTGTCTTCGCCCTTTTTGCCGCGATACGCGAGCGTGCTGGGGCAACAGCACACTGACGAAGCGCCGTCTCTTCGGATCGCCGCGCAATCGTGCGGCGATCGAAACAAAACCGAAATAGCGCGTCCCGAGTGGAGCGCGAACACTTCAACGCCAGTGCTGCACGCTTTTGGAGTCGCCGATCGTCTCGGCGACGCTGGCAACGTGCGCGCCAATCCTCGAGCAATCCGTTTTGAAAGGACCACTCCACATGCCTCCGATGACGAAATTGCCCTATGACGAAGCCTCGGTCGAAACGCTGTGCGCCCTCTTGCGCCCGGAAGCGTTCGCGGATGCAACGCGCCGAATGATCGCCAAGGTTCCTATCGAGAAGCGCCACGACGAGCTTCGCCCCCCATGGAAAAAACAAAAAGCCGATTTGATACGGAAACTTCGAAACGGCGGCGTTCCTTGGTTCGACGCTCTAGCCTTCGCCGATGCCGCATCACGATACGGCCAACACTACGGCGACCTTCACGGCGACAAGCCGATTCTAGACGCAGGGAATCCGTCGTTTTGGACATCGCGCAAATCCGCAGGGTATCTCAACTTCGGAATTTTTTACTTCACCGACAAGCTGCATTGACCCCGAAAGCGATAGAGCGGCGAGCCGATAAGCCCACCGCCCCAAAATCTCAGTCCGGTCAGAATTTCTTCGCCGATCGCGTCTGCCCGAACGCCTCGGCTGCGTGCGCCAGTGTCCGCGTAACCAGAGTCTCGAAACCAATCCCTGAACATGCACACGATGCGAGGGTCATTATGCACGACCTGAAGAATCCTGACAACGGCCTTTCGGACGCTATTCCAGAGGAATTTCTGAGAGCGTGGCCGAAGGAAATCACTCTTTCGAAAGGCCCTCATAAGCGCTCTTCACGCTATCGACGGCTCACGCTCTCTCGCGAAGAGTTCATTACGCCTCTCACGACACACGAAGAGGGAGAGAAGGACGGCCCCGCAATTTCGCCCTACCCCTACAGGAACAACAATCGCCAAGGGATCAATGCAGGCGAAGCGCAATGGTTCGCTCTCGATATCGACGACGGCACGCCTGAAAACGAGATCGTCGTAAGTCTTCGGCTTGCGCGGCAGTGCGCTCTTGTCGTTTCGACATTTTCACATATGTCGACAGAGACGGATTTCTTTGTGAGCGAATATGACGAATGGCTCGAGAAGAAGCCCGATGCGGACGCCGACGACGCGGAAGAATTCATGCGGACTCGTCGAGCCGGCTATGTGGAAGCAGTCTGCCGCGGCGCGATGTTCGCGCATGACGATATGGGCAAGATCGCCATAAGACAGATTGAGAAGAACGGTAAGACGGGCGACGGAGTCACTGTCCTACATGCAGAGTGCCCGAAATTTAGAATTTTTGTGCCGCTCGCCGAGCCATTAGGGCCGGACGGCTGCAAACGCGCATGTCTCGCGCTCGCGGACGAATTGGGTTTGAGTTGCGATCCGAAAGCGCTTATGCCCACTCAGGTTTTCTTCCTGCCACGCTATCCCGCCGGCAGAGGGAAGCACGCTCGCGTTCGATATGTGAGCGGCAATCCCTTCGACGGAGCCGCAGCTCTCCCAACGGCCAGAGAAACGAAGGCGGATAGCCCCGACTACGCGGACGCTCGCCAGCGGGCTCCGCTGGCCCGGCAATCGCGCTGTCCAAAGCTGTTCAGCGACGATATCGACGCTTTGCGCAGCGCTGTCCGGGCTATCCCCCACGACCATCGAATCGAGATGAACGATTGGGTTGCGATGATCGGCGCGATTTGTGAAGAGACGGATGGCTCGGAGGACGGTCACGAACTCGTACACGAATGGTCGGAAAAATGGACAGGCGGCTACGACTACGATGAAACGGAAGGCGTCTGGCAACGCGCGCTGTCCAATCTCGGCAAGGACGCGAAGAAGTCGGGCGGTGGGACCATTCGCCAGTTCTTGAGCTGGTATGCGAAGGATTGGGAACAGCCTGATGGATTCGAATGGGGCGACGCGCCAGAGATCGATTTCCCAGACGAGCGCGAATTTTCGCCGGAGGAGCAAAAGCGAGGCTCGCCGCTGCAATTCCACTACGCTGACGCCCTGCATAAAATTCGCGAAGCGACCTACCTTGTGAAGGATTGGCTTTTCGAAGGCCAGCTCTCGGCGATCTATGGCGCGCCCGGCGCGAGCAAGACATTTCTTGCGCTCGATATTACTCTTCACATCGCACTCGGCCGGTCCTGGTTCGAACGGGAGGTAAAGCGAGGCGTCGTCATCTATGTGGCGCTTGAAGGAATCAGCGGAATTCGCAAACGCGCCGAAGCATGGTGTAAACACCACGACGTCGAGCTAAATTCTCTCCCGATCGTGTTCGCTGAAGGAATGCTCGATATCCGAAACGACAAGCGAGCCGTTGCGGCAATTGCCGATGAAGCCGAACGCGCGAGCGAGCGCTTCGGCCTTCCGGTTCGAATGATCGTTATCGACACACTGGCGCGCGCCATGGGCGGCGGAGACGAGAATTCCGCGGGCGACATGGGCGCGCTGGTTGCCGCGGCCGATTTGCTGCGCAAGCGGACACGCGCGCATCTATGCCTTATCCACCACGAAGGAAAGGACAAGAGCAGAGGGATGCGCGGTTCATCGTCGTTTTTGGGCGCGGTCGATACCGCAATCGTCGTCGGACAAAGTGCGAATGGCGCGGCCAGGATCGAAGCCAAGCTGACGAAACAGAAAGAGGGCGAATGTCAAAGGCCCCTGCGATACAATCTCGAAACGGTCTCTCTCGACCGCAGCGACGAAGACGGCGACGCGATTACGTCGGCAGTCGTCGCGCCGTCCTCTCGCATCGCGTTCGATGATGAAAGGGTGAGCCCGCGAGAGACGGCCGCTTTGGAAGTCTTGCAACGGCTTGTCGACCACGCCCCATATGAATTCGATGAAGAGGACTCCACGCCAGCTTGGATTAGAGTCCGATCATGGAGAAACGCGCTAGAAAAGGCAGGCTGGCCCGATGCGGGAAACGACGAAATGCCGCAAAATTCGCGCGAAAAAAGTGGACGAATCCGCACGAATATGGAGAAAAGTAGTGTGGCACAAAGGACTACAAAAGAGCACTCATTACGTCGACCTGACAAGGGCACAATCGGGCCTGGACGGAGACATGACAACTCGCTGACAAGTAACACATTCGATGTGGCGTTTATGAGATTGAAGAAAAGCCTTGTAAAAAAAGGGATTATCAGGATCGAAGGCGAAAATGTCTCTTTCACCAGGGGGATTGCCTGACGATCATCTGACATGAATCTGACAAAGCTCCAAGTGCTGTCTGACAACCTTACAGCCCCCTATAAGGGGCTGTAGGTGTCAGGCCTTGTCATCTGAAAAATGTGGACGAAAAATATAGCCCTCCACTGGTGACATTTTCATTGACGCGCCGTCGCCTGAACGTGGACTCCTTCGCACGCCACTGCGGCGAAGTGCACCTTCCTCGTCACGCCAGCCGGCTCGACATGCAACGCCGGCTGTTGTGTCGCACGCATCGTCAGAATTTATAGATCACGGCTGCACGGGTCTTTCCGGTCGTCGGTCGTGCATCCGTCGACGATCCGAGCACGGCGGCGTATTTTTCATAGAAGCTGTGGAGGTATTCCAGGCGCGCGCCGACATGCTCCGTCAGCATCGTTTCCATGCCGCCGCCGAGCTGAAAGCCCGTGAAGGCGTGCGATGCGCTGGTGCCGAACAACCCCACAGTCGTGAGCCGTCCATAGGTCTGCGACCACCCCGCCGTTCCAAACAGGAGCGTGTCGCCGAACAAATGGCCCGCACGCGCCCGAATGGAATAATCCCATTCATAGGCGGTCTGCGCGCTGGTCGGAGGGAACACTTGACTTGAAGTCGATCTCGCGCCGCCCGCGCTGCCGTCGACTTCGAGGCCGAAGACCGATCGCCCATACTGATAGTCGTAGCCGAGCAGGACACCGCCGACGCCCCCAGCGCCGCCGACGCCATCGGTCGAACTGTTCGAATCGGAAAACTTGGTGCTGGCCCACGCGACGCCCCCATGCGCGCCGATATGCGCGCCCGTCCAGCTCTCACGCAACAGCGGCCCCCTCGCGCCCGTGGGGGCGAATGGCGCGTCGCGCCCGTCCGACTCGGACGGTCTGAAGATGAGGCCGATGCGAGCGACGCCCGTATCCGGGTGAACGTAGGACGCGCCGCCGTCGAAACTGCGCTTTCCATAGACCCCGTGAAGATATTCGACGCGACCATAGAGATTGCCCGTCAGCCGGGTCTCGACACCCGCTCCGAACACGCCGCCGACAAATCGCGCGTTGCTGCCTCCAGATGAGCCGGAGTCGCTCTCTCTGGTGAACACTTCCGAGACGCCGGCAGTCACGTAAACGAGCGTGTCGTCGGACGTGAGGGTTCCGAGCCTCCCGCGTAACGCCCAAGAGGCGGCCTCTCGGAAGGTCGACTCGCCGGAAGAGCTACTGTCCTTTGCCGCCGTGGTGTTCACATTGCCGTCGACGGCGATACCCGCGACGATCGAAGGCGAGAATTGATAATCGAAGCCGGCTGTCGCGCCGACGCTCGCGCCGAACATGCCGACGCCATCGAAATTCGACCACTTGTCAGAGAGCCGGAACTTCGCCCAGCCGGTTCCGAGCGTCGCGCCGACATAGAATCCTGTCCAGCTCGGCGGAGGGGCGACCGGACGGGCCGGCGCAAAACCATCTTTGCTGACGATCGGCGCGTATGTTCGGCCGCGATACGATCGCCCGCGGATAGAGCCGGTCACGTCGTCATTGCGCCCGGCCTCGCGCGACTGTTCGCCAACGGGATAAGAGGGAAGCTGAGAAGAAGTCGGGGGTTCATTGTAGCGGACAGGCGAGCCCGCCGTCGCGGCGCTCTCGGACAAAAGAACGAGCGCCGTCGAAGCAAGAATTCTTTTCATAATCAAAACCCCCAGTAGCGTCAGCGCCACTATTGGGAGACATGGTTAACATTCCGTAATACGGTTGCACTTTCGTTCGGCGCTCGCTCCGAGAGCTAGAGACTCCATACCCGGAAAAGAGGCATAAAGGGCCGCCGACACGGTTTCTCGACGGGGCTCTGCGCCCGCCCCGGTCGCCGAATTTCGAAAGTAGGGACCCGTTCGACCAACTGAACGACGGTCGCCCGGGCGAATGGAATCCTCGTTTCGACCGCAATCTGACACGGCCGCTACTCCTGGTCGCAAAAGGCTGTTGGCGGGCGAACTTCCCGGAAACCGTTCTTGTCAGATTTGACAATTTTCGCGTAAGATCGAGCTGCTAAGTTAAAGCCGCCATGGAATTTTCGTAACGACACCATATAATGTTTATCATGTCTGACACGTCTCGCCCCGAACACCTGCCCGATTTCAAGAGTCCACCCCTGAATGAGGTGGTCCTTGGAGTCCAGTTTGAGCCCGCTCGGGAATACAAGCAGATACTGGCTACCGAGGTGTGGCAGCTTTTTAGATCGGAATATCCGTTCGTCGAAGAGACACAGGCGCTGCCACCGACTTTCGAAGTGTTCGGCCGTTCTGGTCCTGCTAGAGGTTTGCAGTTCGGACTGGTGACAGGTGCTCAGCACGATCGATTTTGGTTCGTCTCTCCGTCGAAGGAGCAACTTATTCAGTTTCAGATCGATCGCCTTTTGCACAACTGGCGCAAGGTGGGAGACAAGACGAACGAATATCCTCGCTTTGAGAAAATGATTTTCTCGTTTGAAAAAGAGCTTCGAACCCTTGAGGCATACTTCAATCAACTTGAACCACAGCGATTGATGTGTAATCAAGCTGAAATCTCATACATCAATCAAATTCGGATTTGCCCGAATGATGGCCTCCAAAAAATTGGAGACTGGCTTCGCTTTGTCGACTTTTTCGACGAGCCAAACGATATCACGTGCGTCACCCGAAGGGTGCTGTTTGATGCTCAAAATAATCAGCCTGTTGGTCGCTTGAGCTGCGAAATGAATTACGCACGCGATCCCAAAGGCGGAGGAACAATTGACCTGAACCTCACCGTGCGAGGCGCTCCTTCGGAGCAATCGATTGACGCAGCAATCAGTTTTTTGAAATACGGTCGTGAGGTGATAGGGACCGAGTTCGCGTCGATCACCACCGATTCCGCGCACAACGTTTGGGAGAGGGTGAGATGAAACCCCGCGAATCTACGGTCGCGTTTTCAGGTCCCTTTCGTACGGCGACACCTGCGCGCGTCTCGACCCACCCTGCTTTTTCGTCCCGATATCTGCGTGAACTGTCACACAGCTGGACCAGCCCAGTGACAGATCGACTCGATGAGCTTTGCAAACTTCCCTTCGGTTGGGATGGCTATTGCGCGATACCCGTTGCATTTTCCAATGCGAATTTCGCGCTCAATATGCTCAATTCCGTTTGCCCAACCGACATTTCGGCGTTGCCGCAAATCGTCCCCGGTATTAACGGCGACCTTCAAGTCGAATGGCACACTGGTGACACTGACATAGAGCTTCATGTCATACGGCCCAACAAAGTTCATGCATGGCGGTGTAGTAGGTTGACGCCGGAGGACGGCGAAGAGTTCAATCTGACGACCGATTTTACGATCGTTGCACACTGGCTTGCAGACTTATCGGGGGACACGGTTGACACTCGATCTTCCGCCGCGTGACGAGGATGGACACGTTGTCCCTCACGACCATCCCGGCATACATCCCGATGACGGTGTAATAAGGCGTATCGCCGAGCATCAACTCGTCTACGACGAGAAGCTCGGCAAGAAGCGCCCCTCGACGATTGCGTTTCAGCAGTCCACTGAAAAAAATGGCGGTATGTCTGTCGACCTTCAACGCTTAATTGAGGAGGCCGGGGTCGACGCGAGAACGTTCGTCGCCTCGCCCCCATGGATAGGCGCAGTGCGCTTCAGCGCCGAAACGCTTCGTCAAAAAGGGCTATTGGTCGGCTTTGATCCCCAGCTACCGGACAATCCGTATCATGGAGAGGTATGGGGAAACTTCAAGAAATCGTTGCAGAGGCAACTGGTAAGCTTGGCAGAGCCTTTCGTGCCCTGGCCCGACGGCTCGAATCACACAACTGGTTGACGCCAGACCAGAGGACCCACGCCTTCCAAGCGTTCGAGGACATCGTTGGACGATTCGCCTTGCACGGCGGGGCCGAGGCAAAGTCCATCCCATTCGCCGAGGCGGCCGTGGGCGAAAAAACGAGTTCGCGCATCTTTGAAATCTTTTCAACCGATCGGCGCACCCTACCGGTGAAGTAGCGCCGTTCTCCGGGGCATGAGGCTTTCAACGTCGCGCTCGCATTGGCAGTCCACGGTGGCAATGCGGCGACGATCGACACGGCGATTTCCTCGCCCGTGGCGACATGGTGGCGACATAGCGCCCCAGACTCTATCCTCACCCTTGCCAATAGCTACATAAGCTATTGATTTAAATGGTGAGCGCGATGGGACTCGAACCCATGACCCTCTGATTAAAAGTCAGATGCTCTACCGACTGAGCTACGCGCTCGCTGGAATGCCGCTTCGAAACCGCAGGGCGCGCCCGCGCGGTTCGTCGTGACCCCGGCGGCTCGACCCCTACCTGTTGGCGAGGGGCCGGTCAACCCCGGCTCGAGCGGATCGTGAGCGGATCGCTCCTCAGGCCATCCATTTCACATAGAGCACGAAGAGCCAGAACAAGATCGCCGAGACGATCGTCGTCGCGACGGCTTTTATCCACAGCTTGGGCGCCACGGGCGCGCCCGGATCCCCTCCCGCCGGCGTGTCGCCCTCCTCTTCCGAGGAGCGAACGCCGAAAGGAAGAATCGCGAACAGCACGATCCACCATATCGTGAGGTAGATCGCTACGGCGAGCGGCGTCGTAAATGGCAAATCCGCGCTCCTCGACCTCGCGCCGGGCCTTTCGGCCCTCGCTCGTTCAGGCCTGCTCGAGCTCCACCAAGGCCCCGTTGAAATCCTTCGGATGCAGGAAGAGCACCGGCTTGCCATGGGCGCCGATCTTCGGCTCGCCATCGCCCAGCACGCGCGCGCCGGCGGCTTTCAGCTGGTCGCGCGCCGTCAGAATATCATCCACCTCATAGCAGAGATGATGAATGCCGCCGGCCGGATTTTTGGCGACGAAGCCGGCGATCGGCGATCCTTCGCCGAGCGGCTGCAGCAGCTCGATCTTGGTGTTGGGCAGCTCGACGAAAACGACCGTGACGCCGTGCTCGGGAAGAGACTCCGGCTCGGAGACCTTGGCGCCGAGCGTATTTTTATATGTCGCCGTCGCCGCCGCGAGGTCCGAGACGGCGATGGCCACATGATTCAAGCGTCCGATCATGACGTTTCCCTGAAATTTCTCCAGAGACCTAAATGCGTCATCACGCCTCGATGATCAATACATGCACTTGCGGTTTCTTGCCCCACACCGCATTGACGCTGGCCCGCACGGCGCGCTCTACCGCCGTCGCGGCGGCGTCGAAATCCCGCCGCTTCTGCCGCGGCAGATTGTCGAAGGTGCGGAAGATGGCGTCGTCCACCACCTCGCCCATATCCGCGCCGTCGCGCCCCTTCTTCGGCAGGCCGGAGATCAGCACATCGGGATCGCCGACGAGATCGCCGCGCTTGTCGATGGCGAGCGCCAGCGACACCACGCCGGAAAAGCTCAGCCGCGCGCGCTCGCGCACCGCGCCGTCATCCTCGGAGACGAGCACGTCGCCGTCCTTCAGCAGGCGGCCGGTCGGCGCCTTGCCGACAATGGCCGGCGCGCCCGGAAACAGGCGCACGATGTCGCCATTGCGGGCGCTGATCGTCGTCTCGACTCCCTTGCTCTTGGCGAAGGCGGCATGGACGGAGAGATGATGCCCTTCGCCATGCGCCGGCACCGATATGCGCGGCCGCACCCAATCATAGAGCTGCGCGACCTCGCCGCGGCGCGGATGGCCGGAGCAATGGACGAGATGGTCGTGATCGGTAATGACCTCGACGCCCTGGTCGCAGAGCTTGTTGACGACCCGATGCACCTCGCGCGTATTGCCGGGAATGGCGCGCGAGGAGAAAATGACCGTATCGCCGGACGCGAGCTTGATGACCGGATGCTCCTTCTCGGCGACGCGGGCCATGGCCGCGCGCGGCTCGCCCTGACTGCCGGTCGCCAGCACCACGATCTTGTCGCGCGGCAGGGCCGTGAACATGTCGAGCGAGAGAAATGGCGGCAGGCCGTCGAGAAAGCCGCATTCGCGCGACACCTGAATCACGCGCTCCATGGCGCGGCCGGCGACGACGACGCTGCGCCCGGCCGCCTGCGCCGCCTCCGCCACGGCGCGGATGCGCGCGACATTGGAGGCGAAGGTCGTCACCAGCACGCGCTCCTTGGCGTCGCCGATGAGCTTGCGCAGCGTCTGCGCGACATCGCTCTCGGAGAAGCTGTCGCCCTCGCGCAGAATATTGGTGGAATCGCAGATGAGCGCGTCGACGCCCTCGTCGCCGAGCGCCGTCAGCCGCGCGGCGTCGATGCGATGGCCGACGCCGGGCTCGGGGTCGATCTTCCAGTCGCCCGTGTGGATCGCGAGGCCGGCCGGCGTGCGGATCGCCAGCGCATTGGCCTCGGGAATCGAATGCGCGACGGCGACGAATTCTATGTCGAAGGGGCCGATATCGAGGCGCTGGCCCGTCGCCACGGTGACGACCTTTATATTGGGCGAGCCCGCCTCCTGCAGGCGGCGCGCCTCCAGCAGGCTCGCGGCAAAACGCGTCGTATAGACGGTGCAGCCGAGCTTGGGCCAGAGGAAGGAGAGCGCGCCAATGTGATCCTCATGGGCGTGGGTGATCACCAGCCCGACGAGATCGCGGCGGATCTTCTCGACGAAAGTGACGTCGGGCATCAAGAGATCGACGCCGGGCAGCTCCGGGCCGGGAAAGGCGAGGCCGCAATCGACCATCAGCCATTTGCGCGTCTTCGGCGGGCCGAAACCGTAGAGAGCGGCGTTCATGCCGATCTCGCCGAGACCGCCCAAAGGCGCAAAGACGAATTCGCTCACTTCCTCATTCATCGGCCACGCTCCGGCTCGGGCCGGGCCGCCGCGAGGGCCGGCAAGAAGATGTCTCCCGCTTCTATGGCGCGACGGCCGCTGCGGGTCGAAATAATGAGGCGCCCGTCGGCGTCTATGGTCTCGAATCGTCCGGAGACCGTCTCGCGCGGAAGACGCGCCTCGATCTCCCCGCCCAATCCCGCCGCATGGTCGAGCCAGCGCTCGCGAAGCGCCGCGAAGCCGGAGCCGCCCGCCCAAAGGGCCAACGTCTCCTCCATTTTGTCGGAGAGCAAAGCAAGCAGGGCGCCGGCCGAAGGACCGCCCAATCGCGACAAATCGCTCGCCGGGTAAGGAAGATCGGCCGGCGCGGCGACGCAATTTACCCCTATGCCGATGACGCAGCCGAAGGGCGCCCCCTGCCCCGCAGGCTGGACGCCCTCGAGAAGAATGCCCGCCAGCTTCTCGCCGTCGAGCAGCACGTCATTGGGCCATTTGAGCGCGAGCCTTTCGGCGGCGCCGGTCGCCTCGATCAAAGCGGAGATCGTCGCGAGGCCTGCGGCGAAGCCGAGCTGCGGCGCCAGCGCCGCCGGGCCGAAGCCGGAGACGAGCAGGCTCGCGTGGAGATTTCCCTCGATCGAGCTCCAATTGCGGCCGAGGCGGCCACGCCCCTTGGTCTGGCGTGCGGCGACGATCCACAAGGGACCAGGGTCGCCCGACTCGGCTCGACGCTTGGCTTCGTCATTGGTCGAGTCGATTTCGTCGTAAATCTCGAGACGAACCCCGCGCGAGAGCGCGCGGTCGCCGAGCCTCGCGCCCTCCATCGGGCTCAGAACAGCGACTTGGCGGCGGCCGTCGCGGCCTCGACCACGGGAGCCGGATAGAGCCAGAAGCCGAGCAGGAACACGGTCGAGACCGCGAGCACCGCGCGCAGCGACAGAGGCGATTGGTCGAAAGCCGGCGCCGGCTCGTCGAAATAGATCACCTTGACGACGCGCAAATAATAGAAGGCGGAGATCGCGCTCGCCAGCACGCCCATGATGGCGAGCGGATAGAGCCCGGCGTCCACCGCCGCCAGCAGCACGTAATATTTCGCGAAGAAGCCGGCGAGCGGCGGCACGCCCGCGAGCGAGAACATCAGCATTGCGAGGAAGAAGGCCGCCGTCCCATTGTTGCGCGAAAGACCCGAGAGATCGGAAATCTTCTCGACTGGGCGACCCTCGACGCGCATCTGCAGAATGGCGGCGAAGGCGCCGAGCGTCATCACCAGATAAATGGCGAGATAGATGGCGACGCCGCGCACGCCCGCCTCATTGCCCGCCGCGAGGCCGACAAGGGCGAAGCCCATATGGCCGATCGAAGAATAGGCCATCAGCCGCTTGATGCTGGTCTGGCCGATCGCCGCAAAGGAGCCGAGCAGCATGGAGGCGATGGCGAGGAAGATGATGATCTGCTGCCATTGCGCGACAATGCCGGGGAAGGCGGTGACGACGATGCGCGCCGTGATGGCGACGGCGGCCATTTTCGGCGCCGAGGCGAAAAAGGCGGTGACGGGCGTCGGCGCGCCCTCATAGACGTCCGGCGTCCACATATGGAAGGGCGCGGCCGACATTTTGAAGGCGAGGCCGGCCAGCACGAAGACGAGTCCGAAGATCACGCCGAGCGACGGCGCGCCGGTGATCGCCTTGGCGATGCCGTCGAAGGAGATGGTCCCCGAGAAGCCGTAGAGCAGCGAGGCGCCATAGAGCAGCATGCCGGAGGAGAGAGCGCCGAGCACGAAATATTTGAGACCGGCCTCGGAGGCGCGGGCGTCGTCGCGGTCGAAGGCGGCGACGACATAGAGCGCCAGCGACATCAGCTCTATGCCGAGATAGAGCGCGATGAGATTATCCGCCGAAACGAGCAGCAGCATGCCGATCGTCGACAGCACCACCAGCACCGGAAACTCGAAATTGCCGAGCTTGGCGCGCTGCAGATAGTCGCGCGACATCAATATTGTGACGAGCGAGCCGATCAGCGTGAGCACTTTGACGAAGCGCGCGAAAGCGTCATCGACGAAGGCGCCCTCGAAGAGCGAGGCTTCCGACGTCTGGCCGAAGAACAGCGCCAGAATGGCGAGGCCGAGCAGCCCCGCCGCGAGCTCGTTGACGAGACCGAAGGCGCGCGTCCCGCGCCAGGCGCCGATGAGAATCAGCGCCAATACGCCGAGGGCGAGGATGGTTTCCGGCAGGAAGTGATGCGCGAGGGCGGTTGAGAACGACATCGTCAGCGACCGATCATTGAGCGGCCTGGGCGACGACATGCGCCGCATTGGCCAGGGCCGTGTGAGATTGCAGGAGATTGGCGACGGCGGCCGCGGAGGCGTCGATGATCGGCTGCGGCCGCACGCCGTAATAGAGGGTGAGGATGATCAGCGGCACGAAAAGGACGAGCTCTCGCGCCGAGAGATCGCTGATCGTCTGCAGCGACGGCTTCTCGAGCGCGCCGAAGACCACGCGACGGTAGAGATAGAGCGCGTAAGCCGCCGACAGGACGACGCCCGAGGTCGCGAACAGCGCCACCCAGCTATTGGCGACAAAGGCGCCGGTGAGCGTCAGAAACTCGCCGACGAAGCCGGACGTGCCCGGCAGGCCGACATTCGCCATGGTGAAGATCATGAAGGTGACGGCGTAGAGCGGCATGCGATTGACGAGGCCGCCATAGGCCGCGATCTCGCGCGTATGCATGCGGTCGTAGATGACGCCGACGCAGAGGAAGAGCGCGCCGGAGACGAAGCCATGCGAGATCATCAGGAACATGGCGCCCTGCACGCCCTGCGTCGTCAGCGTGAACAGGCCCATTGTGACGAAGCCCATATGTGCGATCGACGAATAGGCGATGAGCTTTTTGATGTCCTCCTGCACCAGCGCGACCAGCGAGGTGTAGATGACGGCGATCACCGACAGCGCATAGACGAGCGGCGCGAAATAGGCGGAAGCGTCCGGGAACATGGGCAAAGAGAAGCGGATGAAGCCATAGCCGCCCATTTTCAGAAGGATGGCGGCGAGGATCACCGAGCCCGCTGTCGGCGCCTCGACGTGGGCGTCCGGCAGCCAGGTGTGGACCGGCCACATGGGCATCTTCACCGCGAAGGAGGCGAAGAAGGCGAGCCACAGCCATATCTGCATCGACGGCGGGAATTTCGTCTCGAGCAGAGTGACGATGTCCGTCGTGCCCGTCTTGCCATAGATCGCCAGAATGGCGATCAGCATCAGCAGCGAGCCGGCGAGCGTGTAGAGGAAGAATTTGAAGCTGGCGTAAACGCGTCGCTTGCCGCCCCAAATGCCGATGATGAGGAACATCGGAATGAGGCCGCCCTCGAAGAAGAGATAGAAGAGCACGAGATCGAGCGCGCAGAACACGCCGATCATCAGCGTCTCGAGGACGAGGAAGGCGATGAGATATTCCTTGAGGCGGAACTTCACCGATTCCCAGGAGGCGAGAATGGCGAAGGGCGTCAGGAAGGTCGTCAGCAGCACGAAGGGAATGGAGAAGCCGTCCACGCCCATTTTATAGGTGAGGCCGGAGCCGAACCAGGCTCTCTCCTCGACGAGCTGGAAAGCGGCGCTCGCCGTGTCGAAACGCCCCCACACGACGAGCGAGAGCAGGAAGACGACGATCGTCGTCAGCAGCGCAGCCCATTTGGCGTTGCGAAGGGTCGCCTCGCTCTCGCCCTTCAGCGTGAGGATGAAGGCCGCGCCGACCAGCGGCAGAAAAGTGAGGCCGGTGAGAATGCCGAAGCCGAACATCAGCGCAGACCTCCTGCGACGAACCAGGTGACGACCGCCGCGACGCCGATCAGCATGGCGAAGGCGTAGTGATAGACATAGCCGGTCTGCAGCTTCACCGCGAGGCGGGCGCCGTCGACGACACGCGCCGCAATGCCGTCGGGGCCGAGCCCGTCGATGATGCGTCCGTCTCCGCCCTTCCACAGCAGCCGACCGAGCGCGAAGGCGGGACGCACGAAGATCGCGTCATAGAGCTCGTCGAAATACCATTTGTTGAGCAGGAAACGGTAGAGCCGCGGAAAGGCGTGCGCGATCTTCTGCGCCGCGCCGGGCGCGAGCTGATAGACGAAGAGCGCACCGAGGAAGCCGAGGATCATCATCACCGTCGCGGCATAGGACACCCAATGCGGGATCTCATGCATGGCGTGGAGAATGTGATTGTCGTGGCCGGTATAGAGCGCGCCCTTCCAGAACTCGTCATAGCCATGGCCGGCGAAATCGCCCATGAACACCGCGCCCGCCGCCACCGCGCCCACCGCTAGAACAGCGAGCGGGATCAGCATGACGATCGGCGACTCGTGCGGGGCGTGATGGCCGTGGCCGTGAGCGTCATGAGCATGATCGTCATGACCGTGAGCGTCCGCATGCGCGTGATCGTCGTGGCCATGCGCGGCATGAGCGTCCGCATGAGACTCCTTCGCCTTGCCGAAGAAGGTCATGAAGACGAGGCGCCAGGAATAGAAGGAGGTGAGGCCCGCCGCCACGACCGTCGAGACGAAGGCGAGATAGGCGACGCTTCGATGCTCGCCGGCGGCGAAGGCCGCCTCGATGATGGCGTCCTTGGAGAAGAAGCCGGCGAAGCCGAGCTCAGTTCCCGGAATGCCGACGCCGGTCAGCGCCAGAGTGCCGATCGTCATCATGGCGAAGGTGAAGGGAATCTTGTTCCACAGCCCGCCCATGTTCCGCATGTCCTGCTCGTGATGCATCGCATGGATGACCGAGCCGGCGCCGAGGAACAGTAGCGCCTTGAAGAAGGCGTGGGTGAAGAGATGGAACACGCCGAGCGAATAGGCGCCGACGCCTTCCGCCACGAACATATAGCCGAGCTGCGAGCAGGTCGAATAGGCGATGACGCGCTTGATGTCGTTCTGCACGAGGCCGATCGTCGCCGCGAAAAATGCGGTGATGGCGCCGATCAGCGTGACGAAAGCGAGCGTGTCCGGCGCATATTCGAAGATCGGCGACAGGCGCGCGACCATGAACACGCCGGCCGTCACCATTGTCGCGGCATGGATGAGGGCGGAGACCGGCGTCGGGCCTTCCATCGCGTCCGGCAGCCAGGTATGCAGCAGGAATTGCGCGGATTTGCCCATCGCGCCGATGAACAGCAGGAAGGTGGCCAGCGTCAGCGCGTCGAAATCGGCGCCGAACACATGAATCTTATGGCCGGCTATGCCGGGAACGGCGGCGAACACCTGCTCGAAGCTCAAGGATTGCGTGAGCTGGAAGATGAGGAAAATGCCGAGCGCGAAGCCGAAATCGCCGACGCGGTTGACGACGAAGGCCTTGATGGCCGCGGCGTTGGCCGACGGCTTCTGATACCAGAAGCCGATGAGGAGGTAGGAGGCGAGGCCGACGCCTTCCCAGCCGAAGAACATCTGCACGAGATTATCGGCCGTCACCAGCGAGAGCATGGCGAAGGTGAAGAGCGACAGATAGGCGAAGAAGCGCGGACGATCCGGATCCTCGTGCATGTAGCCGATCGAGTAGAAATGCACGAGAGCCGAGACGCTGGTGACGACGACCAGCATGACGGCGGTCAGCGAGTCGACGCGCAAGGCCCAATCGACGCTGAGCTTGCCCGAGGTGAACCAATTGGCGAGCACCGGCGCGCTCGCATGGCCATGGCCGAGCGCGACGTCGAAAAACTCGATCCAGGAGAAGCCGCAGGCGATGAACAGCAGCGTCGTCGTCACGAGCTCGGACGCCCGCGCGCCGATGCGCCGTCCGAACAGGCCCGCGATGAGAAAGCCGATGAGCGGCAGAAAGACGATTGCTTGGATCATCGGCGCTCAGCCCTTCAGAGAGTTGATGTCCTCGACCGCGATCGTGCCGCGGTTGCGGAAATAGGTGACGAGAATGGCGAGGCCTATGGCCGCCTCCGCCGCCGCCACCGTGAGGATGAACAGGGCGAAGACCTGGCCGGTCAGATCGCCGAGCGAGGCCGAGAAGGCCACGAGGTTGATGTTCACCGCCAGCAGGATCAGCTCGACCGACATCAATATGATGATGATGTTCTTGCGGTTGAGAATGATGCCGGCGACGCCGAGCGTGAACACGATCGCCGAGACGACGAGATAATGGGTGAGGTCGACGACCATTGCTGCGATCCCCTCAGACGCCCGCCCGCGAGGGCACTTTCTTGATCTCGATGACATTGTCGCGCGTGCGCGCGTTCTGCTCCTCGATCTTCTGCCGCTTGACGCCGGGACGGTGATGCAGCGTCAGCACGATCGCGCCGATCATGGCGGTGAGCAGCACCAGGGCCGACGCCTGGAAGAAGAGGAAATATTTCGTGTAGAGCACCTGCCCGAGCGCGGCCGTGTTGGAGACGCCGGCGACGATCGGCGCCGCAGCGGCCTCTTTCGCGCCGGGCGCGCTCTGCCAACCGAGCGCGAGCAGGCCGAGCTCGCCGAGCACCACGGCCCCGACCGCCGCGCCCACCGGCAGATGCTTGCTGAAGCCCTGGCGCAGCTCGGCGAAATCGACGTCCAGCATCATCACCACGAAGAGGAACAGCACAGCGACCGCGCCGACATAGACGACGACGAGGATCATGGCGAGAAATTCGGCCCCGGCGAGCAGGAAGAGCCCCGCGCCATTGACGAAGGCGAGGATGAGATAGAGCACCGAATGAACCGGATTGCGCGAGACGATCACCGCGAAAGCCGATGCGATCAGCACCGCCGAGAAAAGATAGAAGAATGCCACAGCCACTTTGTCGTCCTCTCTCGAGCGTCTCGTTGCGTCCGGCTCGCGTTGCTTCTCAGCGATAAGGGGCGTCGAGCGCGATGTTGCGCGCGATCTCGCGCTCCCAGCGCGCGCCATTCTCGAGCAGGCGCTCCTTATTGTAGTAGAGCTCCTCGCGCGTCTCGACGGCGAACTCCTGGTTCGGCCCCTCGACGATGGCGTCCACCGGGCAGGCCTCCTGGCAGAAGCCGCAATAGATGCATTTCACCATGTCGATGTCGTAGCGCGTCGTGCGGCGGGTTCCGTCATTGCGGCGCGGGCCGGCCTCGATGGTGATGGCCTGCGCCGGGCAGATCGCCTCGCAGAGCTTGCAGGCGATGCAGCGCTCCTCGCCATTGGGATAGCGGCGCAGCGCATGCTCGCCGCGAAAACGCGGCGAGATCGGGTTCTTCTCATGCGGATAGTTGAGCGTCGCCTTCGGCTTGAAGAAGTAGCGCATCGACAGGAAGAAGGCGGCGATGAACTCGGCGAGGAAGAGCGACTTGGCCGCAGAATCGAGCTTCATGACGTCACTCCCTTAGTTCGCGCCCGCCGAGCCGGCGAATTGCAGAATGCCGGCGACGACGATGACCATGACGAGCGAGATGGGCAGAAACACCTTCCAGCCGAGCCGCATGAGCTGGTCGTAGCGATAGCGCGGCACGAAGGCCTTCACCATGGCGAAGAAGAAGAAGAAGAAGGTGACCTTGAGAACGAACCAGATCACGCCCGGTATCAGGGTGAAGGGCGCGATATTCACCGGCGGCAGCCAGCCGCCGAAGAAGAGGATCGTCAGCAAGGCGCACATGGTCAGGATCGCCACATATTCGCCGAGCATGAACAGCATGTAGGGCGTCGCCGAATATTCGATCATGAAGCCGGCGACCAGCTCCGACTCGGCTTCCACCAGATCGAAGGGCGGGCGGTTCGTCTCGGCCAGCGCCGAGATGAAGAAGATGATGAACATCGGCAGCAGGCGCAGCCAATACCAGCCGAGAATGCCATATTGCGAATCCTGCGCGCGCACGATCTCGGTGAGATTGAGCGAGCCGGCGCAGAGCAGAACGGTGATGATGACGAAGCCGATCGAGACTTCGTAGGACACCATTTGCGCGGCCGAGCGCAGCGCCGACAGGAAGGGATATTTGGAGTTCGACGCCCAGCCGGCCATGATGATGCCATAGACGCCCAGCGAGGAGATGGCGAAAATATAGAGAATGCCGACATTGAGATCGGCGACCGCCCAGCCGTCATTGACGGGGATGACCGCCCAGGCGGCGACGGCGAGCATGGCCGTGACGAAAGGCGCGAGCAGAAACACGCCCTTATTGGCCGTGTCCGGGATCACCGGCTCCTTGAGCACGAATTTGAGCATGTCGGCGAAGCTCTGGAGCAAGCCCCAGGGTCCGACGACATTGGGTCCGCGGCGCAGCTGCACGGCGGCCCAGACCTTGCGGTCGATGTAGATCGCATAGGCGAGGTAGACCAGCAGAACGACCGTCAGAACGACGCTCTTCACGATGATCAGGAGAAGGTTCAGCAGCCAGCCGTCGATCACGTCCTTGCTCCTATTCCGCCGCTTGCTTCAGTCGATCCAGCGCCAGCGCCGAACATTCCGCCATTGTGGCCGAGGCGCGCGCGATCGGATTGGTGAGATAGAAATCCGTGATCGCAGGCGCGAAATCGTCCTTCCACGCGGTCGCCGGCTGCAACGCCACCGCCTCGAGATCGGCCGCCGAGGTGGAGCCGATCTGATCGAGCCGCAGAAGATGCGGATGCGCCTCGCCGAGCTTGGCGCGCAGCTGCTTTTGCGAATCGAAGGGCAGAGGCGCGCCGAGAGCGCCCGAGAGCGCGCGCAGTATCGCCCAATCCTCGCGGGCGTCGCCCGGCGGAAAGGTCGCGCGCAGCGCCTCCTGCACACGGCCTTCCGTGTTCACATAGAGGCCGAATTTTTCCGTATAGGCCGCGCCCGGCAGAATGACGTCGGCGCGATGCGCGCCCTTGTCGCCATGCGTGCCGATATAGACGACGAAGGCGCCCGGCTCGATCGCGATCTCATCGGCGCCGAGATTGAAGACGAGATCGAGCGCGCCGGCCTTGGCGATTTCCGCCGCATCGAGCCCGCCCTGCCCCGGCGTGAAGCCGAGATCGAGCGCGCCGACGCGGGACGCCGCCGTATGCAGCACGCTGAAGCCGTTCCAGCCTTCCGACAATCCGCCATGCTTCTTGGCGGCCTGAGCGGCGAGCGCCAGAATGGCGCGGCCGTCGGGACGCGCCAGCGCCCCCTGCCCGATCAGCACGAGGCGCTTGGCGGAGCCTGTCGGCGCGCTTTCGACGAAGCGCGCCAGAGCGTCGGGGCCAGCGCCGAGATAATCGTAATCATAGGTCAGATCGGCCTTTTCACCGATCAGCGAAATGTGGAAATCGCCCTTCAGCCAGCGCTTGCGGATGCGCGCATTGAGCACGGGCGCTTCCTTGCGCGGATTGGAGCCGATGATCAGCAGCGAATCCGCCTCGTCGACGCCGGCGATGGTGGCGTTGAAGAGATAGGAGGCGCGTCCAAAGCGCGGATCGAGCTTGGCGCCGTCCTGACGCGCGTCGAGATTGGCGCTGCCGAGCCCCTCGACGAGGAGCTTCAGCGCGTAGATTTCCTCGAGCGCGGCGAGATCGCCGACGAGCGCGCCGATCTTCTCGGCCTTCGTCGCCTTGGTCTTGCCGGCGACAGTGGCGAGCGCCTCCTGCCACGTCGCGGGACGCAGCCGGCCGTTCTCACGAATATAGGGACGATCGAGGCGTTGCGCCTTCAGACCATCCACGACCTGGCGGGTCTTGTCGGAGATCCACTCCTCATTCACCGCCTCGTTGAGACGCGGCAGAATGCGGATCACCTCGCGGCCGCGGGCGTCGACGCGGATCGCCGAGCCCAACGCATCCTGCACGTCGACGGTCTCGGTCTTCTGATACTCCCACGGACGAGCGCGGAAATTCTGCGGCTTGGGCAGAAGCGCGCCGACGGGACAGAGATCGGTCACATTGCCCTGCAGCTCCGACTTCATCGCCGTCTGCAGATAGGTGGTGATCTCCATATCCTCGCCGCGGCCGATTGCGCCCATGTCGCTGGTGCCGGCGATCTCCGCCGTGAAGCGCACGCAGCGGGTGCAATGGATGCAGCGGGTCATCGCCGTCTTGACGAGCGGACCGATATATTTGTCCTCGACCGCGCGCTTGTTCTCGGCGTAGCGCGAGCTGTCGCCGCCGAAGGCGAGCGCCTGATCCTGCAAGTCACACTCGCCGCCCTGATCGCAGATCGGACAGTCGAGCGGATGGTTGACGAGCAAAAACTCCATCACGCCTTCGCGCGCTTTCTTCACCATCGGAGTCTTGGTGAAGACTTCCGGCGGCGCGCCGTCTGGGCCGGGACGCAGATCCTTCACGGCGACGGCGCAGGAGGCCTGCGGCTTGGGCGGGCCGCCCTTCACCTCGACGAGGCACATGCGGCAATTGCCGGCGATCGACAGACGCTCATGGAAGCAGAAGCGCGGCACCTCGGCGCCGGCCTCCTCGCAGGCCTGCAGCAGCGTATATTCGGCCGGAACGTCGACCTCGACGCCATCGACGAGAATTCTGGTCATTGGAATGCCTTACTCCGCCGCCACGCGCACCGGATCGGGATGCGGATTGGCCGCATAACGATCGATGCGCTTCTCGATTTCGCCACGGAAATGATTGATGAGACCCTGGATCGGCCAAGCCGCCGCGTCGCCGAGCGCGCAGATCGTGTGTCCCTCGATCTGCTTCGACACGTCGAACAGCATGTCGATCTCGCGCTTGTGAGCGCGGCCTTCCGCCATTCGGGTGACGACGCGCCACATCCAGCCCGTGCCTTCGCGGCAGGGCGTGCATTGGCCGCAGCTCTCATGCTTGTAGAAATAAGAGATGCGGGCGATGGCGCGGATGATGTCGGTCGACTTGTCCATTACGATGACCGCCGCCGTGCCGAGGCCCGAGCCGAGCTTGACGAGGCTGTCGAAGTCCATCGGACAGTCGAGGATCTGATCCGCCGGCACGAGACGCACCGAGGAGCCGCCGGGAATGACGGCGAGAAGATTGTCCGAGCCGCCGCGCACGCCGCCGCAATGGCGGTCGATCAGCTCGCGGAAGGGAATGGACATGGCCTCTTCTACATTGCACGGCTTGTTCACATGGCCGGAGATGGAGAAGAGCTTGGTGCCCGTGTTGTTGGGCTTGCCGATGCCGGCGAACCAGCTCGCGCCGCGACGCAGGATCGTCGGCGTGACGGCGATGGATTCGACATTATTGACCGTCGTCGGGCAACCGTAGAGGCCGACATTGGCCGGGAACGGCGGCTTGAGGCGCGGCATGCCCTTCTTGCCTTCGAGGCTCTCGATCAGCGCCGTCTCCTCGCCGCAGATGTAAGCGCCGGCGCCGTGATGGACATAGAGATCGAAGGGATAGCCGTGAATATTGTCCTTGCCGATGAGGCGCGCCTCATAGGCCTCGTCGATCGCCTTCTGCAGCGCGACGCGCTCGGCGATGAACTCGCCGCGCACATAGATATAAGAGGCGTGCGCGCCCATGGCGAAGGAGGCGATCAGCGCGCCTTCGATCAGCGTATGCGGATCATTGCGCATGATCTCGCGATCCTTGCAGGTGCCCGGCTCCGACTCGTCGGCGTTGATGACGAGATAGGACGGACGCAAGGGATCCGGCGTCTTGGGCATGAAGGACCATTTGAGACCGGTGGAGAAGCCGGCGCCGCCGCGACCGCGCAGCCCCGAATCCTTGACCTCTTGAATGATCTTGTCGCGACCGAGCTCCAGCAGCGCCTTGGTGTTGTCCCAGGCGCCGCGCGAGCGGGCTCCGGCGAGGCTCTTGTCGCCTATGCCGTAGAGATTTGTGAAGATGCGGTCTTTGTCGGCGAGCATTGGTCGTTCACTCCGCCTGCGCTTTGGCGCCGTCGCCGTAGAAAGAAGTGAGGCTCGTCAGCGCGCCTTCCGGCTCCGAGGAGACGCGGCCCGTCTGCGAGCCGATCTTCACCGGCCGGCCGGCGGCGAGATCGTCGAGCAGCTTCTCGAAATTCTCGGCCGTCAAATCTTCGTAATAGTCGTCGTTGATCTGCACCATCGGCGCATTGCAGCAGGCGCCGAGGCACTCGACCTCGAGCCAGGAGAACAGCCCATCGGCGCTCACATGGCGCTGCGGGCCGACGCGGCGCTCCAGCACGGCGATCAGCTCGTCGGAGCCGCGCAGCATGCAGGGCGTCGTGCCGCAGAGCTGGATGTAGAATTTGCCGACCGGCTCGAGATTGAACATCGTGTAGAAGGTCGCGATCTCGAGCACGCGGATATAGGGCATGCCCAGCGTGTCCGCGACTTTCTCGATCGCCTTTTGCGGCAGCCAATAGTCGTTCTGCTTCTGCGCCTGCCACAGCGCCGGCACGACCATGGAGGCCTGACGGCCGTCGGGATATTTGGCGATCTGCGCCTCGAGCCACGCCTTGTTCTCGGGCGTGAACTCGAAGCTCGCGGGCTGCTCTTCGGCGAGACGACGTATGGACATCAGCGATCGACCTCCCCGAAGACGATATCGAGCGAACCAAGGATCGCCGAGACGTCGGCGAGCAGATGGTCCTTGCAGAGAAAATCCATGGCTTGCAGATGCGCGAAACCCGGCGCGCGCAGCTTGCAGCGATAGGGCTTGTCGGTGCCGTCGGAGACGAGATAGACGCCGAACTCGCCCTTGGGGGCCTCGACCGCCGCATAGACCTCGCCGGCCGGCACCTTGAAGCCTTCCGTGTAGAGCTTGAAGTGATGGATGAGCGCTTCCATCGAGCGCTTCATCTCCGCGCGCGGCGGCGAGCAAATCTTATTGTTCACCGTCGCCACCGGGCCGCGATTCTCGGCCTTCAGCAGCTTATCGACGCATTGCTTCATAATATAGGTCGACTGGCGCATCTCCTCCATGCGGATCACCGCACGGTCGTAGCAATCGCCATTCTTGCCGACGGGAATGTCGAACTCCATCTCCTCATAGCAGTCGTAGGGACGCGCCTTGCGCAAATCCCAGGGCGCGCCGGAGCCGCGCACCATCACGCCGGAGAAGCCGAATTTCCACGCGTCCTCGAGCGAGATGACGCCGATGTCGGCGTTGCGCTGCTTGAAGATGCGGTTGCCGATGAAGAGCTCGTCGAGATCCTCGAGGACCTTCAGGAACGGGTCGCAGAATGCGCCGATGTCCTCGACCAACCGATCCGGCAGATCACGGGCGACGCCGCCCGGACGGAAGTAATTGGCGTGCATGCGCGCGCCGCTCGCCCGCTCATAGAAGACCATGAGCTTCTCGCGCTCCTCATAGCCCCAGAGCGGCGGCGTCAGCGCGCCGACGTCCATAGCTTGCGCGGTGACGTTGAGGAGATGCGAGAGAAGTCGGCCGATCTCGGCGTAGAGCACGCGGATCAGCTGGCCGCGACGCGGCACCTCGACCTCGAGCAATTGCTCGATCGCGAGACAGAAGGCGTGTTCCTGATTCATCGGCGCGCAATAGTCGAGCCGATCGAAATAAGGCACGTTCTGCAGATAGGTGCGGGCCTCCATCAGCTTCTCTGTGCCGCGATGAAGGAAGCCGACATGCGGATCGCAGCGCTCGACCACCTCGCCGTCGAGCTCGAGGATCAGGCGCAGCACGCCATGCGCGGCCGGATGCTGCGGGCCGAAGTTGAGATTGAAATTTCGCAGGCTCTGGTCGTTCATCGTGACAGTCCCAGGCGGTGGAAGAGCGAATAGCGAGGCTGGCGAAGCGCGCCGATTTTCATGACGGGCGCTCTCACTTGCTCGCCTTCTCGTCGCCGGGGAGATCGTATTGCACGCCCTCCCAAGGCGAGAGGAAATCGAACTTCCGATATTCTTGGGTGAGGTTCAGGGGCTCATAGACGACCCGCTTGCGCTCGTCGTCGTAGCGCACCTCGACATAGCCGGACATCGGGAAATCCTTGCGCAGCGGATGACCGTCGAAGCCGTAGTCGGTCATGATGCGGCGAAGGTCTGGATGGCCGTCGAACAGCACGCCGAAGAGATCATAGGTCTCGCGCTCGAACCAGTCCGCCCCCGGATAGAGGCTGGTCAGCGAGGCGACGGGCGTCGCCTCGTCGGTCTGCGTCTTCACGCGGATGCGCTGATTATGCTTGGGCGAGAGGAGGTGCAGCACGACGTCGAAGCGCAGATCGCGCTCCGGGTAATCGGCCGCGGTGATGTCGGTGAAGCTGACGAAGAGGAATTCGGGTTCGTCGCGCAGCACGCGCGCGGCGTCGAGCCAGCGCGAACGCTCCACTTCCACGGTGAGCTCGCCATAGGCGATCTTGAGGCCCTTCACCACGCCCGGCAGGGCCGCGGCGACCTTCTCGCCGAGCTTTTCGAGTTCCGCGCTCATTTCTCACCCTCGCGTCACGGAAAGCCGGCGGCTGTTCGCGCGTCGGCTCGCATCGCATTCTTCATTCTTGCGCGCTCCCCTGGAGAAGCGCGAACCGATCACCGCTCGATCGTGCCGCTCCGGCGAATCTTCTTTTGCAGAAGCAGGACGCCATAGACGAGCGCTTCGGCCGAAGGCGGACAGCCGGGGACATAGATATCGACGGGAATGATTCGATCGCAGCCGCGCACCACCGAATAGGAATAGTGGTAATAGCCGCCGCCATTGGCGCAGGAGCCCATGGAAATGACGTAGCGCGGCTCCGGCATCTGGTCGTAGACCTTGCGCAGCGCCGGCGCCATCTTATTGGTCAGCGTGCCGGCGATGATGATGACGTCCGACTGGCGCGGGCTGGCGCGCGGCGCGAAGCCGAAGCGCTCGAGATCATAGCGCGGC
Organism: Methylosinus sp. PW1; assembly: GCF_000745215.1. Lineage (NCBI taxonomy): Bacteria > Pseudomonadati > Pseudomonadota > Alphaproteobacteria > Hyphomicrobiales > Methylocystaceae > Methylosinus > Methylosinus sp. PW1. The sequence continues at coordinate 69,205 of NZ_JQNK01000002.1, read as the reverse complement.
ATGGCCGCCTGGATCATCTCGACCGCGCAGCAGGCGAGGCCGAAGGTCATCCACATCAGCGAGCCGGTGCGCGCCCAATTGATGAGATCGTCGGTCGCGGTGACGAGAAAGCCCTTGTCGGCGAGCTCGTCATTGAGGCCGAGATAGAATGGATCGTCCGCGCCCACCGGCTTGCCGGTGCGCGGATCGACGAGACCCTTGGCGGAGGGCGCGACGAGAGCCGGGCTCTCGCGAGTGATCAATCCCATTCGAGCGCTCCCTTGCGCCATTCATAGACGAAGCCGACGGTCAGCACGCCGAGGAAGAACATCATCGACCAGAAGCCGAAGCTGCCCGCCTCCTTGAAGGCGACCGCCCAGGGAAAGAGAAAGGCGACCTCGAGGTCGAAGACGATGAAGAGCAGAGCGACGAGATAGAAGCGCACGTCGAATTTCATGCGCGCGTCGCCGAAAGGATTGAAGCCGCACTCATAGGCGGAGAGCTTCTCCGGGTCCGGCGCCTTGAAGGCGACCAGGAAGGGGAGAACCAGCAGCGCGCCGGCGATGATCGCCGCGAGGGCGATGAAGATCACGAGCGGCAAATATTGTTCGAGCAGGCTCGGCATGGCGATGTCCGACTTTTGCGGCGGGGGCGGCGATGTGACGCGGGGCGGGAGCCCCGGGCGCCGTCTGACCGCGCGTTCCGTAACCCAGCGTATAGGTCAAAGCAAGAGCCGAGCGCGTCTTTACCGAAGGGATTGGACGCGCGGACCTTACGCCCGCCCGCGCCCGGCGGAAAAATACCCGTCGGCGCCCATCGATCAGGCGGCGCCGCTGAAGAATTCGATGATCCGCGCGGCGGCCTTCATCTCCGCGAATCGCCGCGTCCGCCTTTCCATGGCCTCGTCGTCGGCGCCCCAGGCCTTGATCTGATGGTCCTCATCGACATGAGCGGCCGCCCAGGCGGCGTCCGCATCCATCTCGCCCAGCGCCACGGCGAGCGCGATGAGGCAGGAGCCGGTGAGCGTCGTCATGGCGTGGAGCGCCGCGAGACGGAAGGGGGCGTGCGCCCCCTGCCCCGCATAGGCGCGCACGGCCTCCGCCACCGCCGCAGTGGCCTCATGGGCCTGCGAGACGAACATCACGCCCGAGGTCACGGCGAGCTCGGCGCCGAGCCGCTGCTTGGCGAAGGCGAGCAGCGGATCCCAGGCCGCCGCTTGCGCCGCGGCGAGGCCGGCCGGCTCGTCGGCGCGATAGCTCACGAGGTCGGAGCCCGCATATTTGGCGACGTCGGCGGCGACCTCCTCGAGCCGGTCCGCGACCCCGTCGATCGCCGAATTAACCAGTCTCGTCAAAGGCATGGATGTGGGATTGAGCCTTTCGCCCTGCGCACCCCATTCCTCGGCCAGCGCCGAGGTCAAGGGCGAGGACGGGGTCGTCAATATTCGCCGCGCCGGCGTCTTGACCGTCCGCCCGTCGAGCAGGACGGCATAGCCGCCATCGGCCTCGCCGACGGCGGCCGATTGGTAGAATCGCTTCGGCAGCTCCGGCCTCGCGCCCCTCTGCACTGCATTGCGCAGCGGATTGCGCTCCTCATCGGGCACGAAAAGGCCGTCGGCGAGATTTTCGCTTTCATGGGACATGGGAGCTCTCCTCGGGCGTGTCTCGCGGGCTCACGCGTCTGGCGCGGACAATATGGGATCGTCCTGCCCCACATCGAAGCCGAAAAACGCCCAGCTATTCTTCATATGCGGCGGCAGCGGCGCGGTGACGTCGAGCGTCCCGCCCTTGGGATGCGGCAGAATAAGCCGCCGCGCCAAAAGATGCAGCTTGGGCTCGAGCTCCGCGGGCATGGCGCGCATGGGATCGCGGCGGCGCACCTCGTCTTCCGGGCGATGGCCATATTTGGGATCGCCGAAAATCGGGCAGCCGATCGCCTCCGCATGGGCGCGGAGCTGATGCGTGCGGCCGGTCAAAGGCTTCATCGAGAGCCAGGCGCAGCGCGGCGCCGCCTTGTCGACGATGGCGTAATAGGTCAGCGAATGCTGCGCCCCCTCGTCGCCATGGCGGGCGACGCGCATTTTCTCCCTTGCGTCGGCGGGGTCGGCGGCGCGCCGCTCGCCGCTGCGGCGGGAGCGCTCATCGACCATATCCGCGCCCTTGGCGAGATAGAGCGAGACGCGGCCCTGCGCCGGCTTCGGCACGCCCTCGACCAGCGCCCAGTAGATTTTATGCGCCTGCCGCGAGCGAAAGATTTCCCCGAGATCGGCGGCGGTGCGCCTGTTCTTGGCGATCAGCAGCACGCCAGAGGTGTCGCGATCGAGCCGATGCACCAGCACCGGCCGCTTGTCGCCCACCGCCAGCGATTCGAGCATTCCGTCTATATGCCGCTTCATGCCCGAGCCGCCCTGCACGGCGAGGCCATAAGGCTTGTTCAGAACAAGGAGATGCGCGTCCTCGAACAAGGTCATCTCGGCGAGCGCGCGAGCATCCTCCGGCCGCGCCCGCATCACCGCCGGCGCCGCGACCGTCTCCAGCTTGAGCGGCGGCACGCGAATCTTCTGATTCTGCTCGAGCCTCGTGGAGGTGTCGACACGCTTGCCGTCGACGCGCACCTCGCCCTTGCGGCAGATTTTGGCGAGATGCGACAGGGCCAGCGCCGGAAAGCGCCGCTTGAACCAACGGTCGAGCCGCAGTCCCGCCTCGTCCTCGTCGACGATCAGCGTCTGCACGGGCGTCGATTGCGGCGCCTGCGCCGCCTCCCCGGTCATGTCAAAGCCCTCACCAGATAAAGTCCGAGGAATAGGCCTATGATCGACAGCCCCACCGAGCCGCCCACATAGAGCCCGGCGGCGAGCGTGTCGCCGCGCTCGATCAGAGTGGCCGCATCCAGCGAGAAAGCGGAGAAGGTCGTATAGCCGCCGAGCACGCCCGTGGTCACGAAGAGCCGCATCGGCTGCGACCAGCCCGCCCCCGCCTTGAAGGCGAAATAGCCGGCGGCGAGGCCCATGATGAAGGAGCCGCTGACGTTTATGAGGAAAACGCCCCAGGGGAGCTGCGCGCCGAGCCAGCGCTGGCACGAAGTATTGACGATATGCCTCAAGGTCCCGCCCAAGCCGGACCCCAGAAAGATGAGAAGAAGCGCGCGCATGCGCGCCTTCTAGCGCAAGCGGGCGGCGACGTCACGGGAGCCCGACGCCATCAAATTGCGCAGCTTCGATTCAAGCCCGATTTACGTATTGCCGCTAACATGCGTAAGCTAGCCCCGACAGCTGTATCGCCGTCACGCAGAAACTATTGAGACTAAATAATATTCTACGGTCGTTATGCGGCCGCAACTCGTCTGCGCCCCAGTCCATGCGCGGCTGGCGAGCGCCGCGCATGTGGAGCGACGGCCGTGAGACGACCAGATTTGCGCCCCAAAATCGGGGCGGAGCAGCGCGCCGCCGAGACGATCGCCGAGCCGCGCTTCGACGGCCGCTTCAGCGTGCCGCCCGACCAGCGCCGCTACGCCTGCCGCACCATCGACATGTCGGCGGACGTTGTCGCCTTGCGCAGCGACTTCCGGCCCGCCGTCGGCGACCGCATCGCGCTCGATCTCGACCGCTGGGGCCGTTTCGACGGCGCGGTGATTCGTCTCTTCGAGGGCGGCTTCACCGTGGACCTCGAGATCGCGGATCAGCCGCGCGCCCATGTGGCGATGCAATTCGCCTGGCTGACGCGACACGCCGCGCCGAACGCCCCGCATTGCCGCGATCACGAGCGTCTGCGGCCCAAGCGCCGCTTCACCACCTTCACCGTGGCGCAAGTGACTCTGCCCTGCGAGATCGTGGATCTCTCGCGCAGCGGCGCCTCGCTGCGGACGGAGGTGCAGGTCCCCCCGGGCGAGAAGATCACGATCGGGAAGCGGACGCAGGCCGAGGTCATTCGCCAGACCGACGATGGGTTCGCGGTCCGCTTCCGCCGTCTGTTGCCTCTCGAGATATTCGACGAAGACATAGACCTGTGAATCACCGCCCAAATCGGGCGAAAACGTCGAAAGCCGCGTGAAAAGGCCGTCCTGCCCGATTGCAGGCCCCGCCCGCATGCGATAGTGAAGACGCAGAAGCCTCAACGCGCCCGTAGCTCAGCTGGATAGAGCGCTGCCCTCCGAAGGCAGAGGTCAGGGGTTCGAATCCCTTCGGGCGCGCCAGTAAATCAAGCACTTACGACGACAAGCCGCCAAGTCCGGCAAATCCGGTCACCAATAGGTCACCACGGCAAGGAAGGTCACAGGCGGCGGTGACAGTTGTAACCATATGGGGACGACTGGCGCTGATGGTCACCACGGCAAGGAAGGTCACAGGCGGCGGTGACCGCTGAAAATTTTCTGAAAACGCTCGTTTGGCGAACTGACAAAACTGACGAAACCTCGCGGCGGCAAAAGTGCGTTTTCGCGCCTCCCCCTTGCGACACTTGCGACGTTTGCGACGGTTCATCCGTCCCGCGCCATCGCGGCGAAGACTTCAGCCGCGAGCCCTTCGGCGAGGTCCGGCGGGAGGACAGCGGCCGGAAGCCATCGGCCGTCGGGAGCCCTGAAGCATGGCGCCTCACATGCCAGCCCGCCGCCCGGCCGCTTCACCACCTTCACGCCCTGTAGCAGGATCACGACGCCCGCGATCTCGACCTCGACGACGGCCATTGCGACCAGCTTGTCAGAGCCGGCGATCCGGTCGACGAATTGGACGGTGACAACGGCCTCGGTCGTGTCGCTCATACGAAGAGAAACCCGTCCGGCCGCTCGCCGGTCTCATAAACGCTCGGCCCGGCGTCATCATTGGACGCGACCGAGACGGCGATAGCGCAGGCGACCGCGCCGTCGATTCGCTCCCGCGCTTTCCCCTTCGTGAAGAGGCGGTTGCCGGCGCGATCGGTCTCGACGACGACGTTATCGAAACACCACCTGAGAACCGGGTGGCCGCCATGCTGGAATTGCCGCCCGACGATCGCGCGCTCGAGTTCCTTGATCGCCGGCGCCATCGTGACCCATCCTTGGCGAACCTCGACCGCGGGGAAGCCGTCTTCGGCGAGGTTGTTGAGCGTCGAGCGCGCAAGGTGCGGGTCGAGGCCGATCTCCTGGACGTTGAACCGGCCGCAGAGATCCCGGATGCAATCTTCAACGGCCCGGAAGTCGACGACGTTTCCGATCGTCGGCTCTATGTGTCCCTCGTCCGCCCATCGGACATAAGGAACCGCGTCGCGATCCTGCCGGCCCCTGAGATTGTCGCCGGGGCAAAAGAATTGCGGCATCACGGCGTAACCGTCACCCACGCGCCAGAGCGCCACCACGACGGTCAAATCCGAATTGCTGGACAGGTCGACGCCAACGTAACAGGGCTCGCCGGCAAGCGCCTCGAGGTCGAGCGGTTCCCCGCCCTCGTCATAGATCGCCATATCGACGAACGGATCTACAGAATGGTCCAGCCAAACATTCAAGTGCAACTGCTTGAACGCCTCCCGATCGGCCGGGCGCGCCTCGGCCTCGAGGGCGAGCTGGCGCAGCCCCTGGATATCGGGGAAGCCTTGGGCGAGGCCGGGATTAGCTCGGTGCCAAACCTCTTCGTCCCGCCAATCCGCGTCCGCCGCCGTCTCGAATAGAATCGGCAGAGTTCCGGGGTCGTCTATCTCTCCGCGCGCCACGCGCCGCGCGTAGTCGACGATTTCGTGAGCGACGTTTTGCTGGCCTCGGCCCGCCGTCGTGATGACGACGAGCAGCGAGCCGGGCGTCTTCACCAAACCCGTGCGGAGAACATCCCACAGGTCCCGTTTGGGCCATGCGTGGAGCTCGTCGACCAGTGCGAAGGTCGGCGTGCTGCCATGCTGGCGCGCCGCGTCGCATGAGATCGCGCGAAGGCTTGCGCCGCTCTTCGGATGTTCGATCCTGTGGCGGTAATCGATGAAGCGGAGCGCCTTCTCTATGCGCTCGTCTTCGCGGCAGATACCGGCGGCCTCTTCGAAGGCAATGCGCGCCTGTTCGCGATCCGACGCCGCGAAGAGCGCCAGGCCGCCCGGCACGCGCTCGGGACCGATGGCGTGTAGCAGGCCGAGCCCCGCGCCGAGCGAGGTCTTTCGGTTGCCGCGAGGTAGCAGCATGACGACATTGCGGACGATGCGCCGACCGTCAGCGTGGCACGGCCCGTAAATGCGCCGGACTATGCGCTCTTGCCAATCCGTGAGATCGAAGGCGCGTTTCGGAAGGCGGCTCTTCGGGTGGCGCAGGCGACGCAGGAAGCCGACAGCGCGCTCGCCATGGCCGAGAGGATCGGCGATCGGCGAGCCGTCGAAAATCCATTCGGGATAGGTCGAGGTCACAGGTCGAGGTCCGATAGGTCGTCGTCATCCTCGGCGATCGGCGCCTTGTTCCGGCTGGCGGGCGTAAGGCCGAGTTCCGCCGCGAGCCGGCGCGATTCCGTGAGCGCCTGAAACAGCGTTTGATGCGCTGGATGGCGCTTCTTCTCTCCGCGCGTCGTCTCGATCATATCGCCCTCGGCCGCGATGATCTTTTGCGAAGATCGGACAAGGCCGCAAGCGAGGCAGTAGGCTTCCAACACCTGCAAATCTTGCCGCGTGATCGTCTTGCGCTCCCGCAGGCCCGGAACCACGCGCCGCCACTCCGATTTTGCCTCGGAAGGCAACCACGCGGGCGCCGGCGGGAGACGAGAGAGGCCCCCGGCAATGGCCTCGAGTTTCGGCTTTGCGCCCCTCATATAAAGTTTCCTTTATGTGTGTTTGCTCAATTGTCGTCTATCGGGAGCGAGCCTCCTCAGTCGGTCACGCGCCGCCAGCTCGACCTCGGACCCCGCCCCCCGGCCTCGGCCTGAACGCGCCGTCGTGCGTCGCCGTCTTGCGGTCGTGACAGGGCTTGCAGAGCGGTTGCCAGTTCGATCGGTCCCAGAACAGCGCGCGGTCGCCTTTGTGCGGTCGGATGTGGTCGACGACGGTTGCGGGCGCTCCGCAGTGTGCGCAGTTCGGATGCGCCTCGAGGAATTCAGCCCGAGCCTTGCGCCAGTCGCCGCCGTAGCCGCGTTCGCCTGCGTTCGGTCTCCGCTCGTCGGCGCGCGCCTTCGACTCCTTGGCGCATTCGGGACAGCGCGGGCCGGCGAAGAGCTTGCGATGGTGCGGACAATGGCGCGGCGCAACGTAAGGCATTTTCGATCCCGTGAATGAAGCGCGGCTTTGCGCGATTGAGCGGTATGAAACCCATCACAAGGCCGGAGGCCCGCATCGCGCTTTTCGTTTTTCGGCTAGCCGTTTCGCCGTCAGGATTTGCCTCCGAAGATGTTGCGATGCGCGCCAGTTCATCCGTGGTCGCGCATCGCTGCCATTGCTGGCAATTACGAAGTCGCCTGCGTCACCGGCGCGATGTGAGAATGCGACAGCACGGCCGAAGCCGAGAACAGCGCAGCGCTCGCATTGTTCGCGGGCGTGATCGTCAGGCGCGTGTATCGCTTGTTGCCGACGTAGCCGAGCTTTCGAACCTGATTGTCCGAGTCATACTGAAAGCTCGCCGCAGCCTCGGGCGCCGTCCCGCTCGTCTGAGAGATCATGTCCGCGTCCGCCACGGCCGCAGCGTCGGACAGATTCGCGGCGTCGCCTTCCTCGAGCAGCGCGACGAAGGTCGCATCCGCGTCGGCGATGGAGCCCAGATTGATGATGTAGGTCACTGCGTCATAGCCGAGCCGGTCGATGATCTGCCCGACCTGCGCCGTATTGTCGGCGACGGATATCGGCGAGATAACCCGCTTCAGTTGAATGTTATTCGTCATGTCGCGCATTGGCGATGTCTCCAATCAATACCAGCCGACGACGGTCGCCGTCGTGCCGGTCGAAAGAATTCTCACGCCGCGGAAGGGCAGGATTTGCCCTTGCGTGAGCGTGTATGTGATGTCGGTTCCGCCCTCGTCGCGGATCGCCACGTCGCCCGCGACCTTGCAAAAGATCGCGCGCGGCTTGACGGCGAGGTCGGTCGAGTCCGAAGGCGTGACAGCGAAGTGTCGCGTCGCAACGTCAGACAAGCCCGGCTGGAATGATGCGAAGGTGTCGCTCATGTTCAGCTCGTCGCGATCTTCAGCTTGCGGATCGCCTCGGCGCGAACCACGGCGCCGCCGACGCGGCGGCGAGCATGGAAGCGCGTGAGGCCCGAGGTCGCGACGGAATACGGATCGCGCAACAGCGATAGGTTCACGCGATCGTAAATGCGATAGGCCGCCGTGAAGTCGCCGAAAGCGATCGGATATGCGTTGCCGGCGACCGAGGGCATGTCAACGGCCTCCACCACGGGACGGCCGAGGATCATTTCCGGCTGGCCCGCGATAAGCGCGGGTTGCCACAAATATTGCCCGTTCCCGTCTTTGAGCTTTCGCACGGCCGCGAGCGTCGAGCCGTTCATCATCCATGTGCCGCGCTGGCGATAAGCGGGCGCGAGAGCATAGAATAGGTCGATCAGGCCGTCCGTCTTCACGGCGCTGGCGTCACCGCCGGCCGTATAGCCGACATTGGTGTCGGACATGAAGCCGAGCGGCTTCTTCACGCCGTCGCCCGACACGAAGGCGAGCCCTTCGATACGGCCGAATTCTTCGGAGAGATCGAATGCAACTTCGGCGGCGATATCGACGGCCGCGTCCTCGAGCAATTTGTTGCTGACGTCGACGTAACAGGCCGCCTCTTCGATATCGATTTCGATCTGGCCATAGGCCGAGCCCGTCGCCGATCGCGTTTCCGTCTCGCCGGTCCAGGTGGCCGTAGGCGCGCCCGTGCGGCGGGGAACAATCACGCTGCCGCTCGACGTGGCGCCGACGCGCGCGGCCTGCCGAACCGGCGAGAACTGGACGATATTCTTGTCCACTTCCCGCGAGAATTCAGCCGGTGCCAGATAGCCGCCGGCCGTGTCGTCCGAGACGCGAAGGCTCTTGATCTCGGTATGGTCGAGCGCTTCACGGCCGCGGCGGATGAACGTCGAGAAAGCCTTCGTCTCGATCGCCGTGGCGTCCTCTTTCGGAGCGGGGCCGCCGGGGCGTTTCAATTTCAATTCGAAAGCATCCGCGCGCTTCTCCGCATCGGCGAGCTTCTTCTCGATCTCGTCGAGCTTCGCGCTCTTCGATTCGAGCGCTTCGATCTTCTCATTGATCGCCTTCACGTCCAGCTCGTCGACTACGTCGTCGTTTTCCATTTTTGCACCTTTTATGTTCGTGACCTTCGCCTTGTCGTTGGCGGCGAGCGTCACGACAGAAATCTCGCCGAGCCATGCAGTCTTGATCGTGCGGACGCCGCGCGCATCGCGTGTCGCGGCGATTGTGCGGAAGCCGATCGAAAGGCCCTTGATCGCCCCCGACTTAATGAGGGAATGCGCCTCGGCGCCGCGGCGGACGTTCAAGTCGAGACGGCCCTTGATATGCAGGCCTGCGGGCGTCTCATAAAGCGCGTCGATAGCGCCGATCGGCTCGGCCATGTCGTGTTGCCAGAGCAGCGCGGGCCACGTGCCGGCGGCCTTATGCTCGGCGAGCGACGCAGCGAATGCGCCAGGCGCGATGATGTCGCCGGACGAGTCGACGTTGCCATATGCAGCCGCGAGCCCTTCAAACGCGCCGGTATCTTCGCCGCTGACGAATTTGAATTCGAGCCTGTGGTCTTTGGTTTCGAGAGTCATAGCGTCGGCTCCTGCGTCTGTTGCTGCGGAGCCGGCGTCGCGTCGAGCGGAAGCACCTGGACGGAACGCATAGGCTTGTCGCCGCCGGCGACAGGCGGGAGACCTTCACGCCCGCGCGCCTCATTGAGCGTCAGCACGCCCGACTCGATTCCCGTCTTCAGCGCCGCGAAGCGCTTATCGAGATCGGCGCGCACGAAATTCTGCGTGCAAAATTCGATGCAATATCCGGCGTCGCGCTCTTCGTCAGTGAGAAGCGTTCTTTCGAGCGCGTCTTCAAAAAGCTCCAAGATCGGCGATATCGTGCGGTCGAGGAATAGTTGCGCCAGCGCGGCGGAATTGTTCAACGTCGCATGTTCGAGATCGTTCAACAGCACGGCGGGGATATTCAGCAAGCGCGCGATTTCGAGCGTCTGGAATTTCCGCAGTTCGAGAAACTGAGCGTCGACCGACGATAGTTGAAGCGGGGTGAACTTTGATCCCTGCTCGAGGATTGCAGTCCGTCCGGCATTGCCAGTGCCGCTGTAGATGTTCGAGAACGAGTCGCGAAGGCGAGCCATCGTCTCAGTCGTCAGCTTGCCAGCGATCTCGAGAACGCCGCCGGGGCGAGCGCCGCGGGAGAATAGGCGCGTCGCATGGCCCTCGAGGACGAGCGCCAAGCCGATCGCTTCAGCGCCGAGATTGATGAGGCCGAGGCCCTTCGCGCCGTCGAGCGTCGGGCCGCGCAAATGGACGATATCGCGATAGCTAAATGTCTCGACTCCGCCCTGTTGCAGCGCGACGCTATACGACGGCTCGCCGGTCACGATGTCGACGACGATGTTACAGCTACGCGGGTCGATGCGAGGCAGCTCGCGGGGCTCGCCTCTGACGCGATTGACCAGCGCCAAGCCGTCGCCCCATATGATCGCATCGGCGACAAGCTGGCGCTTCCACTCGGACTCGCCGAGCCATGGGACGGGGCGCTCGAGAACGCGGGCGACGGGATGGTCGCGCGGCTCGACCTTCTCTCGGCCGGTCGCCGCCTCGCGGTATAGTTCTACGTCCAGCGTCGCGACGGCTTCCGAGATTAGCCGGACGCCAGCGGCGACAGCCGGGACGCGCAAGGCCGTGAGGGCGTCGACATGCAAGCCGGAGCCGGACGCAGGCACGCCGAAAATGTCCAGCGCCGCCGGTGACGACAGCGGGACATTCAGCGCCTTGGCGGCGAGATGAACCACGCGGGATTTGAAGTTCTCGAGCATCGCGAGCAGTTCACCGCGCGCGCGAGGCATAGGTCAACAGCTCGGACTAAAGTAGTTTTTCTGGAATATTCTGGAATGCGCGCAATTATGATTGGTTCAGCGTTCGGTCAACCAATCTCGCCCCGTCTTTCTCCAAATCTCTGGCGAAAGAGCGCGCGGCTTCATAGCTCTGCCCAGTCCACACGGTTGCGGATAGATCGCCCTCCTCGTAATCGAGCCAGAATATCGTCGCCCCGATCGGGAATTCATTGCTTCTCGTCACAGTGCCGCAGTCGAGAATAACTCGTGGGCGGACGGTAGGTTTGAAAGGAATAACTGTCATTTGGGTGCCTCTTCAAAAGGGGATTGCGTCGCCGAAATAATCTTCGCCATTGCCGGCATGTCGGGAGAAGCCGCGATCGGCCGGCGCGGGGCGCTGCGGCTCGGTCTTCTCTTTCTTCGTGCGCGGCTTCGCGGCCGGGCGCAGCGCCAGCACGCTATCGGCGAACACGGTGAGATTGACACGCGCCTCGCCGCCTTCGGGCGTCCATAGCTCGGCCCTCATAGAGCCCTGGACGGATAGCGCGTCGCCGTCCGCGAGCCGCAACAGTTCGGCGCCAGCGCTTTCGGAAAAGCACATGACCTTCCACCACTGCGAACCGTCTCCATCCTTTGCGCGGATGGTGGCGACGACGAAGGGCTTGCCGGCCTTGGATGTCTTTTGCTCGGGCGCGCGGTAGAGCGTCCCGGATACGAGAACATGCGCGGTCAATGGCGTGTCCTTCCTCGAGGTAGGTGAATCGTGATCTCTTCGCCGGTCATGGCGGATCGGATGACGAGCGAGCCGGAGGGCTCATAGGGCGAGGCTCGCCACCAGTCGTGGCGATCGGCGTTCTCCCGCGCCATCGCGTCTAGCCGGCGGGCGACGGCCGCCTCGGGCGACTCCGGCTCTTCAACCACTAAACGAACGGCAGGCTCGGGAGAGGGAGCGCGCGCGACGAAATTTTCTGAGAAAGCGCCCTTTGGCGAACTGACAAAACTGACGAAACCTCCCGAGGCCGCTTCGGCCGGCCTCGAAATTTTCTCGGAAATGCTCATTTGGCGAACTGACAAAACTGACGAAACCCCTCGGACGTGGGTTTTGTCAGTTTCGTCAGTACCGCAGACGGGCGTTTCCGCGATTTTTTCGTCCGCCTCGGCGTAGGCGAGAGACAGCCATCTTCCCATCTTCATCCCTCAACTTTTAAGCGAGGATTCCAGATATATGAGACGGTCGGACGGCCTCCGTTCGACGAGGGTGACGCGGGAGCCTCCCGGCAATAACCGGCGGTCATAAGCAGGTCGATTGCGGATGCGACGGAATCCCGATCCGCGATCCCCGCCCATGCCTTCCGTTGCACGTCCCGCGCCGTGAACAGCTCCGGCAACTGCGCCCGGCGCTCGGCGATCAGCTTCGCGCCGTTCTCCACTGCAACAGCCCCGGCCGAATATAGACGGTTCGCATGGCTGCGCAGATAGTCCGCAAAGTCGAGGGCTCTCCCCGTCGCCTCAGCGCCGATCGCATCACGTCCGCCGTCGACAAGATGGAAGATCAGCGCCAGCGACGCGACCGTCTTCGGCATTTTGAGAAGATGACTTTCGAGGGCGGACGGGAGCTTGCCGGAACGCGCCTCCGTCTGAAGCTCCGTCATCCATTGCCGGAACATATCCTGAGCCTTGGCGTTGAAGCCGAAGACGGCCGGATCGGCGCAGCTTTTCGCAAAGTCGTGGAGATCGCGGAACGCCTCATCATATCGATCTCGAGCCTGCGCGCTTGGGCTGCGGTCGGTCCAGGTCCATGCGGAGAGATCGTCGGGCCACACCACCAGTTGAAGACGTTGAATCAATCCGTCGTCGCGCTCGCCGGTCATAGCGCCCTTGACGAGAGGCGCGATGCGCGCCGGCTGAACGCCGCCGATCATGGACAATGTGGCGCTTGCGATGTGGATCGTCCCGCGGCCGATGCGGTCATAGGTAAATGCGCCATCGCCGTTGAACGCCTCGAGGTAGAAGGCGCGTTCGGACTGGAATTCTTCCGACTCCATGCGGGCGAGGAAGCCCGGCAATTCGTCGCGGATCAGCAGCAGCCCGCGCGGGTTTTCGTTCAGCAGTTCGCCGAGCTTTTCGACCGTCGCATCATTGACGATCAGCCGCGGGCAAGGCGCATCCTCTTCGTCGCCTTTCGAATGTTCCGCCAGCAGGCGCTTGGCTTCTTCGCGGTCTCCGGCCTTGACCGCCTTCGCGGCTTTCTTGCGCGCATCGGCCGCGTCGAGATCGGACAGCGCATCCTCGATATCGGCCTCGCGCTGCGCCGTCTCCCATTCCTTGCGCAGAGTGTCCTGCAACGCATAGACCGGCGCGAGAGCCGAGCGCATCGCCGGGGACTTCATCGCGCTCGGCCGGCCGACGATCGCGCCCCACAAATTCGGGACGACTTCCCAGTCGTCATGCTGCTTCGGGCGGACGCGGGAGGCGTTGCCGATAATCGATGCGAGGCCGCATAGCGCCGCCACAGCCGCGAAGTCAGGCGGCGCCTGTTGGCGGTCGGCAACATCCGTCACATAGTCGCGGATCGCCTCGGGCAATAGATCAGGGTCGAGCGGTGCGACGCGCGGGAGAGACGATTCGATCGGCTTCGGCGCGGGCCAGGACGCGCTCGGCAACGTGGCCGGCCGTCCATCGGCCCGCGCCGCCGGCTTCGACAATTTGAAAGCTTCCGACGCGGCGCTCTTCTTCTTCTCCGCGTAGTTTCGATATTCCTCCGCCGACCATGCGTTTCGCTGCTCTTGCGTCCAGGTTTCGAATCCGACAGGTCCAGCCATCAAGCGGCCTCCCCATCGATGATGTCGCGAAAAGCAAGAGTCGCCGCGCGGGCGTGTGCGGCGAAGCGCTGGACGTGGTAGCGGCCGGCGATGATGTTCTTGTCGCAGATTGCATCCGCAGCAACCGCCGCCTCGCGCGCGGCCTCGTCGAGACTAACGACGATGAAGCTCAGCGATCCGATCAGTTCGGCGATCTCCATTTTATCCTTGCATTTGTTGGCATCCATGGTGATATGCAGATCGTGGTTATCGATGATTTCTGCGCCGCCGACTGTGCAAGAGTTGGCGGCGTTTTCGTGAATGTTCATGCACGCCCCCTGAAGGAAATGACGCGACGCTCGGCGCGGCGCTCGAGTTCAGCGATGATCCAGGCGCGGCCGCCGGCCGTGAGCCAGCTCGTCACAGTCTCGCGCTCGAACGTCGGAACAGGCTCGCGGTCACCAAAAATCTGCAACCAGACGAGCCCGCCGAAATAGGCCGTGAAGCGAGCGAGGTCGTTTTGCACACGTCGCCGAAGCCGATAGCGGTAGCGATATTTCGGCGCGACGAGATCGATCACCTGATACGCCGTCATCGGGGACGGCGACTCGGTCAGGAGCGAACCGATCGGGTAATAGGACGCGCCCGGCGGAAGCGACGGATCAGGCGCGCGTGTGAACGAATATTCCTCGCGCGATTCTGCGAACTGGCGTGCTTGCGCCTGCCGATGAAAGGCTGCGAGCAATTGCTCGAGGGCGCCATCTTTCTCGGCGCCTTCTTCGTCGAGGATTTGCGCGGCGACTTTTATCGCGGCGATGTGCCGGCTGCGGTCGACTTCGACGAGCAGCTTCAGCAGGTGGTCGAAGGTCTCGCTTTTCATTGCGCCGCGCCCTCCGTGTCGGACGTGCTGCTCTTCAGTTTGCCGAGGCGCGCGAGCGCCCATTCATCGGCGGTCTGCGTCGGATAGAGCGGCGTGCAACTCGGCTTGTAGAAAGGCGGCCCGCCGCCAACGCTGCGCCACTTCGCCAATGTCGCCGGCGCGACCTTCCATCCGAATTTTAGCGACAGATACTCGGACAACTCGGAGCCGGTGAGATTCGGCTTACGCAAACGCACGGGAAGGTCGACGGGCAGGCAAAAGCCTCCCGTTCCCGCCGAAGCGGGTTGAATTTCGTTCGCCATCTGTGTGGTCTCCTACGGAAAGGAAGTCGCCGTCTCACGACGGGCGATTAGGAGGTGTCGGAGGTGCGCCTCTCGATGTGGACGAGCGAGCGCGGCGAAGCCCGGCGCGCGAACTCGTGCCCGATCTCTTCGAGGACTAGGACTTTCACAGCTCCGTAGAGCTTTTCGGGCGTCGCAGACGGAATAGCGTCGGTCGCAGACGAGACGACCTCGGACGTTCCGTCGGCCCAGATTATTAGGTCTCCCCCTGCAATGACCCGCGAGCGGCTAAGGGCAATGCTTCGCGCGTAGGATGCGCCGTGCATCGCGAAATATTCCGCGTCATCTCCCTCGATTGCCCCCGGCCGGCTCAGGGCGTGCATGATGATCGCCGCAGGAACGAAGGGGACCCAGCTCTTGGCCGACTCGAGGCTCATGCCGGCGTCAGAGCACATTTTGAGAGTCAGCATGTCCGCGAGGTCATGCAGGTCGAAACGGGCGTGCCCGTCTCGCTTCGGCATAATTTCACGACGGCGCCAGTCGCGTTGCAGAGCGACCGAAACGCCTGTGATGTGTTCCGCCTCGGAGGGCGTGAAGACCGAGAAGGTCGAGTTGAAGGTGAAACTCATTTCGTGATATTCTCACGTTTTGTATGGCGTGTCAATCTCACGGTCTTCAGTGGGCGTGTCGAAGGGTGGCAACCCAAATTCCAGCGGCGCGCCTCGCAGCGCGTCCCCGATCCGGGACAACGTGCGGTAGCCGATCGTGGTCGAGTCCTGTCGATCGGCCGCACACCACGCTCGCAACCGGCCGTCTTGTTCAGCCGCCGTGAAATCATCGGCGTGAATCGCGAATTCGACTTTCGCGATCGGCCCTCCGACAGTGGATATTTCCAATATCGCGGAGGGGAGAGGGCGATTGAAGGTAAGCGCGAATTGAATCGTCAAGCCGGCCCTCAGCGCCAGCTGCGCCCTCTCGATGAGCGCATGAACGCGAGCCGGCTCGTCCGGATGCTCCCGATTCATCGCATCGAATTCGCGCTCATGGAGCGTCATCATCGCGCGCATGAGAAGGAATTTTTCCAGGTCTCCGCTAACGAAGCCATCGATGATCTTTTCGAGGGCTTCGCCGAGAGTCGCATAATCGCTCAGGAACGCGATCGGCTCGTCCTCGATCGCGAAATACTCGCGATTCACTCCCCGCGCCTCGACCTTCCGAAACCCGCCATTGGTCGCAAGCCGTCGATAGAGCGCGACCGCCTCGGGCGCCTGCCGCAGCACGCAGCCGCCGGCATTGGCGGCGATGATCAAATTCACAGCGTCGGTCACCGTGGCAGGAGGGGCGTTTCTCCCGCGCGCGCCCGTCGTCAGATAGCCCGCCTCTCTCGCATGGCGAGCAACCACGTCCATCGTCTCGGGGGGGATTCCCTCGACCTCCGCTATTGCCCTCACCAGATCGCTCACCAGCGCCATGATTCGCCCTCCTCACGATATCTGTATAGAACTCAGATAGGAGGGCGTCAATTCTAAATGTGCTGAACACTAATAGAAATCTTCCGCCGAGGCGCAAGGCCCCGGCGGCTCAGGTTCAAGATGTGATCCTCGCGAGATAGAGACGCCAGCGGGCCATCTTCACGCGGGCGAGAAGGCGCGCCAGTTGCCACAAGGTCGGCGGACGATCGGCCCGCTCAACCGCAGGAGCCGACAAATCGACACGGCGGGCGAGCCATAGGAGCGCGCGAGCGGCGAGAAGACGGGGGAGAGAGGAGCGAGTCGTCATTGGCTCGGCTCCTCGGCGCCGCTATGGGGCCGCGAGGCTCTTACCAAATCATGGATACCATTCGCGATTTTTTCCAAATCGTCGCAAAAGTGATCCATCAGCGCGGCGGTTCCCCGATTCAGACAGTCGTCGTGGTCGACGATGTGAGAGATCGCCGCGTTGATTCCGAAGGCGCGAGTGGACGCTTCCAGGAGCCGATTTGCGAGGCGGTCGAGTTCCGAAATAGTTTGCTCGCTCATGAGCGCGCCTCCTCTTCGGTCGGGACGGGACGAGCAGCGCGTCGGAGATCATCCTCGCGGTAGAGCGCGTAAAGGGTCGCACTGGCATGGTCGGAAACTGCGCCCGCCAATTCGTAGAGTGCCATTTTGTCCCGCTCGTCGATATCGCCATCTAGCCCTTCGATCGCATTCCATAGGGCGCGCGCGAGGCCGGCGGCTTGGCAGGCGTGTTGCTCGACGGATTGCAGGAAATGAGCGCGGCCGGGCCAGTGGAGCCGATCCGCGTTGGCGATGGTCGTATTCGGCATGTCTTTTCCTCCTTCAGGCAAGCCGGGAGCGCTCGCCGAGACTGGAATGTCCGGCGTGGTTGCGCTCTAAGCTGTCGAAAAACGACGGATTAGACGCTAATCGATGTTTTATGACGTTTCAAGCTTTTTTCGATGTTTCTGGTGTTTTGATATGGCTCATGATAAAAAGTCACCATGAATCCCGCCCAATGCCGCGCCGCGCGCGCTCTTCTCGATTGGTCACAGCAACAGCTCGCCGAAGCGGCGCGCGTCGGTGTGGTGACGGTGAGGCAGTTCGAAGCGAGCGCGTCTCAGCCAAGGAATGCGACGCTCGACGTGCTTCAACGCGCCCTCGAGGCCGCTGGCGTGATCTTCGTCGACGAGAACGGCGAGGGCGCGGGCGTGAGGTTGCGGAAGGGTCGGTAGGCTTTTGAGCGATTATGCGCAAAAGTGCGCGAAATCTCCGCATGAGGTTGGAAGGCGCTCGATCGAATGGCCCTACAGTTCCCGCCCAAAATTGGCATGATAGTTATTTGCGACTACACGACGGGATTTCGTGAACCAGAGATGGTGAAAGAAAGGCTTGCAGTCGTAATTTCCCCGCGGCTTCCATATCGAGACAGACTTTGCACTGTTGTCCCGCTAAGCATGACACCAGCGCGCGCGGGCATTCACTACCAATGCCGAATTGAATTGCCTGTCGACGCTCCTCCACCTTACGAAGGACGTATAAAATGGGCAAAAGCGGACATCCTTGCTACGGTCTCGTTTGACCGGCTCGGCCTGCCCTATACGGGCAGAGACAGAGCGACGGGCAAGCGCAAATATCTTCAAATCATTGTTTCAAATGAAGAATTAAAGCGAATTCACCGCGCTGTCCTCTTTGCGATCGGGCTCGATTCATTGACAAAAAGCATGTCTGAGCCTAGATAGACGACGATTGCGCTCGCGGAAACGTGGTGCGCCTCAAGTCCGCCTCCGGGTGGCGGGTCCACATTGACGATAACAAGTCCGCAGGACCGACAACCCCGCCTTCCGAGGCGGGGTTTTCTTCTTTCGCCAGCGCGTCCAGCTCTACGCCCTTGTCGAGCGATGTGCCTGCAATGGCTTTCATGTCAGGGCCGAGCGCGTCGCTGCGGCGTGAAGGCGGCGAAGGCCGGCGGCGGCGGATGTGCCAGTGGGGCGCTCGGTCGTATCCTCAACGTGTATATTATCCACATTGAGGCGGTTGCCCTTCGGAAGGAGCCGCCCGGTCTCCGGATCGCGGTTCGGATTGTTCGCCCCGCCCGCCGGCCTCCCGATCGCTACCTGCCACAGCGCCATCACGTCGGGCCGATCGCCGAAAGATCGCCGATGTTTTGGGGGGTTTGGGGGTATCGCCCCCGGCGCTTTCGCGGAAATTTTTCTGCCGCCGGGAGGTTTCGTCAGTTTTGTCAGTTCGCCGAAGTGGCGTTTTCAGAAAATTTTCGGCCTCGCGGATCGGCTCAAACCGTAGCAACTGTAGCAGGGGAGTGGCGCGAAAATGCGCCGCTCCGTGTTCCGATCGCGCCGGAACACTGGAACACGAACGGAACAGCTAAATCATTGAATAATAATATTTGTTCCGATGTTCCACTTCGCAGCCCCCTCCGGGCGAGGAATGTAACCGTAACCGGCCGGAGAAATCCGCCACTCCGCCGGTTACAGCAAAAGTTACGGCTACCACGCTGAATTTGAACGATTGTAACCGAGTAACCGACGAAACGCCCCTCCCGGCGAAAGAAGAGCGATCTCAGCCCGCGCCCTTCCTCCCCCGTTTCGGCAGTTCGACCACCTTCGCCTCGGCTCCCGTCATATAGCCATCGATCGCCCGCGCCACCTTGTCCGCCGCAGCGACCAGGACGCTATCGAGATGGTGGACATATCGGCTCGTCACGCTCCCGCCGGCATGGCCGAGCATGGCCTTGATAGTCGATTCAGAGAAGCCGAGATCGCCCGCCACGCTGGCGAAGGAATGGCGCATCGTGTGCCGCGTGACGCCCTCGAGCCCGGCTTTCTTGGCGAGCCGTTCAAATGCTCCCTCGAGGCCACCATATGAGCCATCGCTGCGCACCGCCGGGAGAACATAGGTCTCGCCATCCTCCCGCTCGAGGCCGGAAAGCAGGTCCAGCGCCGGCCGGCCGATCGGCCGTGTCGACGCCCCTTCCTTTGAATCCTCGAGACGAAAGCAGCCGCCCGCGTTGTCGACTTCAGTCCACTTCAGACTGACGATCTCCCCGAGCCTGCAACCCGTGAGCGCCAGCAACCGGGAGCCGGCGACGCCTTGCCATGTCTCGCGGGCGTCTTCGGCCTGCCGCAGCGCGTCGCCGAGCTTGCGATATTCCTCGGGAGTGAGCCGGCGGGTCCGCTGGCCATCGGATGGACGCTTCACTCCCCGCGCCGGATTGTGTTCGATAACCCCCTCGCTCGCTGCAAAAGATAGAATGCCGCCAAGCAGCCCGGCCGTCCGCGCCGCGGCTCCTCTCCCGCCCTCGACGACGGCTTTCCCACGAAGCTTCGTCTTTTCGACAACGGCCGTCTTGCCAGCGGTAACGTCCCGGATGAACTTCGCTACGTCGGCCCGCGTGAGATCGCGAACGAGCCTCTTGCCGAGTAGCGGGACGATATGGCGCTGGACACGGCCTCGGTCGGTCGCGAGCGTCGAAGCTTTCTTCGCCCTGCCGCCCTTCCCCATTATGAGGCCGTTCTCGGCCGCCTTCAGATAGTCGGCACAGAGTTCCGCGACCGTGAGCGAACTGCGGCGCGTCTGCCGCTCGGTTAGAGGATCATCGCCACTGAGCGCGACGCCGCCGAGCGTCTGCATGGCGAGCTTGCGCGCCTCTTCGCAGGTGATGACTCCATGCCGGCCGAGCGTCATCCGCTTCCGGCCGCCGTCCTTGTTCCGATAGTCGACGAAATAGGCCCTCTTCCCGCTTGGATACACGAAGACGCCGAAGCCCTTCAGGTCCGAGCACCATAAAGTGAACTTCTCCGCTCGAGGCTCGGCGGCCTCGACGATAGATTTCGTCAATCGCGTCATGGAACCGCTGCCTTTCAAATCCAGGTCACCACCAGGTCACCATAAAATCGGAAACGGGGGAATAGGCGGGAATAGGCGAGCAATGGGAACGGACCATGAAACATGCGGTAATTCAGACTATTAGAGTAGGACAGAATATTCTGGAAAAGCGGAGAATATTCCTTAGGTCAGCCCTCCGAAGGCAGAGGTCAGGGGTTCGAATCCCTTCGGGCGCGCCATTCCTGAACAGTAGTGGGCACCATGCCGCCGTCGAACGGCGAGCCGCCGGCGACGCGGGAACGCAGCCGGTCATTGCGGCCGCGGATCAGGGCGACTTCCTTCCCGACGCGGATTTCGTCGATGAGAAGGCGAAGATAGGTCTTCCGGAACGGAATCTCTCCCGCCGTAATGGCGTCGCGCATCACGGAGCCAAAAGCCACGACCTTGTCCGGCGTGATATCGATGCCATGGACGCGCCGGGCCAGAATGCGCTCTTTTGCCACGGCCGCGACGTCTCGGTCGGTCGTGGCCTTGGCGACACGAGACGCGAGCTGCGGGTCCGAAGCGTCCACGACTCCCCTTTCGATCGCCTCGTGAAGACGGTCGAGCCGCAGCTTGGCCTCTGCGAGTTCCGCTTCGACGCGAAACAGCTCGCCCCGATCCCGGCTGTCGACTTCCTGCATCCGATCGCCGATGTCCCGCAAAAGATTTTCGAGGCGGCTCGGCTCCAGCACGCGCTCGCACAACGCCGAAGTGACCGCCTCGTCGAGCCGCTCCATGCGGACGGAAAGCCCGGAGCACGCCGATTTGCCGCGCGCCTGGGCGTTCGCACAGGAATAATACCGATAGCGTCCCGACTTGCCCGTGCGGATCGTCATGGCGGCCCCGCACTCCGCGCAACGCGCGACACCGGTGAGAAGAATGGGCCCGCTCACCGTGTGCGGCGGACTGACCTTCGGGTTCTTCGAACGGAGGATTTCCTGAACGGCGCTCCACTGATCGACGGAGACGATCGGGGGGACGGCAACCTCCACGATCTCGTCCTCGCTGCGCTTGGCGCGGGTTCGCGAGTCGGACCGATTATATTGATGCACGCCCTTGTAGGTGGAGCGAATGAGGAGTTGGTGGAGGGGCCCGATATGCCAAAAATTGCCGTTTCGGGTTCGGAAGCCGTTGTCGTTCAGGTGCGAGACGATCTTCTTGACGCCGAGGGGGCCCGATTTGCCGACGCCCTTCGAGGCGAGATCGAATATGAGACGGACCACCGGCGCCTCGACTGCGTCCACCTCCAGCTTCTTCTTCTGCTTTTTTCCGCGGACCTCGGCGACGATGGTCTTGTAGCCATAGGGCGGGGCCGCGCCGTTCCAAAATCCTTCCTTCGCATTGGCGACCATGGTGCGACGGACGTGCTTCGCATTTTCCTTCGAGCCGTATTCGTCGAAAATGGCGAATACCTGCCTGACCATATCTCCGGCATCATCGTTTCCGGTCGGCTGCGTTATCGAACGATATTGGATTCCGTTCGCCCGCAGGTCCCGGACGGTGAGCTCGAGAACGGCCGCGTCACGGAAAAATCGTGAGAAAGAATGTACCGCGACGGCGTCGAATGGGCGTGGAATCGAATTCGCATCCGCGAGGAGCCGCTGGAGTTCGGCCCTCTCATCGGTCCGCCCGCTGACGCCTCGCTCTATATATTCCTCGACGATCACCTCTCCCCGGGCAGCGCAGTCCGCTCGAACGGCGCGTTGCTGGTCTTCGAGAGACAGCCCCTCCTTGGCTTGGCGCTGCGTCGACACTCGATAGTATGCGGCCACTCTCACCGTCATTTCCGATCAACCTCGTTTCTCGGCGAAACGTTCTTTACGTAGACCGCCGCGTCCTCGGCTTGCACCGACGTATTCGATATATGGTAGCTCCCCTGGAAGATCGCCCGAATTTCGCCAGCGAAGCCCATCATAATATAGTCAATCTCCTCCGTCGAAATCTCGAGGCGCGTTTCGGAAAACCATCTCGCTCGGGGCGGAGGTTGTCGCCGATCAGTGATTTTTCGGGGCGAGGACACGACGACGTTTTCCGGATTCGACAATTCCGGCTATCATCGTCGTCACGAGATCGAACGCTCCCCACTTAATTCGGAAATGGGCAGATTTTTCGTTCTGGACGCATAATGTCAGGCACGAGGCGACAAATGGCGATTATAGACCACAATGTGTCCATGCCGCGGTCGATATTTGAGGCAAAAAATTTAATTTCTAATCCACACATCCTCGCAATATTTATTACCGGAGATATTGATTACTTTAAGCGCATCAAACAGCCGGAACTACTCTGGCACATACGGCAAGCCTTGCGGCCCGGCGTCACATATATCGAGGCAATTTGGACGCCCGATTTTTTTAAAGGCTGGACGATCACGCCGCATTTTCCTGACAAAACCCCTGGATTGCTCGGTGGGGCGTCAAACGCGATCAAAATATTTGAAGGGAATTTGCAGGTGGGAATAACACTGCCGATGGCTCTGTTTCCAGCGGCTCCGAATCCGAGAGGGCGCCCTGGTATTGCAGATGTCGAGACGCAAATTTCCGACGCAATCGATGCAGAAGTCTATTTTCTTATGCGATATCTAAAGGCTTTCTACTTGGATCCGAAATTGGGCTTCGTTTCCGCTGAAAAAAGTGCAACGGCGACCCTCATGCGGCACATAGAACCGATCCGCACATTATTTTACGTAGATAGATCCAAGATCGATAAAGATCTACTCGACAAAGAGGATTTGGCACTAGCAAATTTAGACAAAATCGTCTGCGATATGCACGAACGAGGCTCAAAAGCGGCAGCGACCTTATGGGAGGCCGATCGCCGCGATATGGAAGCGAGAAGGCTCTCTCAACTAGGCGCGAACATAGCAAAGGCGCGTCAACGAGCAGTTCCGGAGGACGCTGCGGACTACCGGACTCGACTGGGGCAACTCGATTTGCTCGTAAAATTTCGTCTTGCGGCACATACGGTCGCGAACGCTCAGCGTTCGACTCGCCGCGAGATCGGAACAAAAACGCCTCCGACGTTTAAAGAGGCATTCGGAACACTTCGATTGCCAAAGGCCGACAGCGACCGGATGGCCAATCCCGAACTCGATGATATCTCCGTGAGGCCAACACACGCCGAGATCGTGCGACTCGCCCGACATAGCGCAGTGCTGCTGACAACACTGTGGGGATCATTGCAATATCTGAGCCCCCTCGCCGAGGCGGCCCGGGCAATCGGGGAGTTCGAACGTCGTGGGCGCCGGCCGGCCTCTGACAGAGGAGCAGCGGAGATCATCGCGCAATACGGTCTCCGCGCTATAGCGCATAGGTTCAATGACGTCGACGACCCGGCACTATCGGCTTGCCTGGAGCTTTTGCCTAGCAAAATCGTCAGCGAACTTGCGCCCGCTGACGATCAGATACTGCCGCAAATACCGCGGCTATTGACGCCGGGATCGACCCACGATCCTGGCTAATAGGCCCATCACGCCAGCGAAGAGCACAAGCCACGCCTCGCGTCGACCTTGCTGCCGCCCCTGCCGATAACCTTCTCGCCAGGCCGCCAGATCGATCCGTCGTTCCCGTATCCGCATGATTTCCGCCAGGATGACCGCGCGGTCATCGCCGACGAACCACGGAAGCATTGTCGCGAGCTGGTCACTTCTCGCCGTCGTCAGCGTCTCTGCGAGTTGGAGCCGATCTCGACCGACGCGCTGGAGCCGATCCAACTTCTGAAACGTCGCGAAAAGGAAGCACCTTTTGTAGCGAGGCCACCGAATCGTAGACATATTTCGCAATGTCGCCGCGGACGTGACGCGCGACGGCTCCCGGAAGGTGTGTGACGGCGAGCAGATCGGTGTCAGACAGGCGGGCAAATCCGAGCGGCGTCAAGGCCGATGCATCCAGTGCGGCCAGCGCCCGCGGCAAAAGCCGCGGCAAACGAAAAAATTCTCCGGCCGTAATGAGCGGTGACAGTTGCTCGTCGTAAGCCTTCCGTGCTTTCGAATTGGTGATTTCCTCCCAGGACGCGCCGTCCTGGCAGAGGCAGACCAACGCCCGAGCTCCTGGAAATGCTTCGCGCAACTGCCTGAGCGTCCTGCATCCCAGTGTGATCGCTTCCGGGTCGGTCGTCGTCGGCACGACGATCGTCACTTCTGTGCCTGACTGAGCCAGAAAAGTGCCCGTTTCCGCCGCGGCAATGCAGTCGGCGACGCGGGATGGGAGGTTAGCCCCGATTTCCACCAGGACGAGCCTCGATGCGGAATCGCGCAACGCGTCGTCCAAGGGCGCGAGCGCTACCGCATCTGCGAGATCGTCTTGGCGCAACGCCTCCGTGCTGGGCATCACGATCGTCTCGACCAGACCTGCAAAAAGGCCTGGCAACCGTCCCTGCCGATCAACCTGAAAAATTTGCACCGATAGCCCACTTGCGAGTGCGGCGTCAGCGATCACGGTAGTCACGGCGTGTTATTCGGCGTGCAAGTTTGACCCCCATACGAGGGGAATCGGCGTTGAAAATTGACCCCCTCTGGTGAAGTCCGGACAGTCCGCCCGTTTTGGTTGAAACGGCGGGTGGTGGGGGATGTTGATTGTGGAGACGATCGGACGAATCCGTCGCGAACATTTCGTCAAGGGCAAGACGATCAAGGAGATCGCTCGCGATCTGGGCATTTCACGGAACACGGTCCGCAAGGCGCTGCGGTCGGAGGCAACGTCCTTCGCTTACGAGCGCGACAATCAGCCGTTTCCCAAGCTCGGGCCTTGGTCGGACAAGCTCGATGAGGTTCTCGCGGAGAACGAGAAGAAGGCGCCGCGCGAGCGGCTAACCCTGATCCGTATTTTCGAAGATCTGAGCGGCCTGGGCTACGCGGGCGGCTATGACGCTGTGCGTCGCTACTCGCGCAAATGGCGCAGCGAGCAAGGCGCGGCGACGGCGGCCGCCTATGTGCCGTTGAGCTTCGAGCCGGGCGAAGCCTACCAGTTCGACTGGAGCCACGAGATCGTTGTGCTCGACGGCGTGACGACGACCGTGAAGGTGGCGCACATGCGTCTGTGCCACAGCCGCATGCCTTTCGTTCGCGCCTATCCGCGTGAGACGCAGGAGATGGTTTTCGACGCGCATGATCGCGCCTTTACCTTCTTCAGGGGCGCCTGCACGCGCGGCATCTACGACAATATGAAGACGGCGGTGGAGACGATCTTCGTCGGCAAGGAGCGCAAGTTCAATCGTCGCTTCGCGCAAATGTGCAGCCATCATCTCGTCGAGCCGGTCGCCTGCACGCCAGCGTCCGGCTGGGAGAAAGGCCAGGTCGAAAATCAAGTCGGCCTGGCGCGGGAGCGGTTCTTCACGCCGCGCCTGCGGTTCAAGACCTACGACGATATGAACGCCTGGCTTCTCGATAAATGCGTCACCTACGCCAAGGCTCATCCGCATCCGGAAATCGCGGACAAGACGGTCTGGGAGGCATTCGAAGAAGAGCGCCCGAAGCTCGTTCCGCTGCGCGGGCGGTTCGACGGATTCCACGAGCTGACCGCGTCGGTGTCGAAGACTTGCCTCGTGCGCTTCGACAACAATAAATACTCGGTCAATGCGAGCGCCGTCGGCGCCCCGGTCGAGATCCACGCCTACGCCGACCGCATCGTCTTCCGCCAAAAAGGGCGGGTGGTCGCCGAACATGCTCGGGCCTTCGGGCGCGGCGCGACGATCTTCGATCCCTGGCATTATGTGCCAGTTCTCGCGCGCAAGCCCGGCGCGCTACGGAACGGCGCGCCGTTCAAGGACTGGGTGTTGCCGGGAGCGATCGAGCGCGTGCGGCGCAAGCTCGCCGGCAGCAATGATGGCGATCGACAGATGGTCAAGGTTCTGGCCGCCGTCGTCGAGGACGGATTGACCGCGGTGGAAGCCGCCTGCGCGGAGGCGCTCGGCCAAGGCGTCCATTCCGCCGACGTCATTCTCAACATTCTCGCCCGCCGGCGCGAGCCGCCGCCCCCGCCGACGATCCCGACGCCCGAGTCGTTGATGCTGCTGCACATGCCGCTCGCCGACTGCGCCCGCTATGATCAATTGAGGAGAACAGGCTGATGGAACGCACCAAGCTCTTCGATCTCATGGGAGAGCTCAAGCTCTTCGGCATGAGGAACGCCTATGACGAGGTGATGTCGAGTGGCATAAAGAGGCAGCATGAGCCGCCACGCATCGTCGGCGATCTTCTCGAGGCGGAAATCGCCGAAAAGCACGCGCGCTCCATCAAATATCAGATGACGATCGCCAAATTGCCGCTGGCGAAGGACTTCGACGGCTTCCAGTTCAACGGTACGCCGATCAATGAAGGGTTGGTGCGCGATCTCTCGAACGGCGGCTTCCTCGACCAACAACGTAATTGTGTTTTCGTCGGTGGAACCGGTACGGGGAAGAGCCATCTTTCGATAGCGATTGCAAGAAATTGCATTCGCGCTGGAAAACGCGGCCGCTTCTTCAACACCGTCGAACTCGTCACCAGGCTCGAGACCGAAGCGCGAGGAGGTCGTCAGGGACGCTTCGCGGAATATCTCACGAGAATGGACTTCATCATACTCGACGAGCTCGGCTACTTGCCCTTCGCGCAATCTGGCGGACAATTGCTCTTCCATCTGATCAGCCGGCTCTACGAACGCACCTCTATCATCATCACTACCAATCTCGCATTCGGCGAATGGCCGAGCGTGTTCGGCGACGCGAAAATGACCAGCGCGCTGCTCGATCGCCTCACCCACCATTGCGACATCGTCGAGACCGGCAACGAAAGCTGGCGCTTCAAGAACCGCGCCTGACGCTTCCCGATCACATCGCGAACCGAAACGCACTCGCCCCGGCTGCGCAACCCCGCCAGCTCCGCCGGGGCGAGCGCTCGCGTTCCGCCCTACGCCAAAAGGGGGTCAATTTTGAACGCCGATCGGGGGTCAATTTTCGATGCCGATTGACAAAATCGCGCAAGCAGAAGCGGACGGTCAAGCAGTTGCACGCGGATCTGGTCGCCCTCGGCTACGACGGCTCCTACAATCGCGTGGCGGCGTTCGCGCGCGAGTGGAAGGCGGCGCGGCATCGGGAGCAGCAGACCTGCGGGCGCGGCGCGTTCGTGCCGCTGACGTTTCTGCCCGGCGAGGCGTTCCAGTTCGACTGGTCGGAGGATTGGGCGATCATCGCGGGCGAGCGGACGAAGTTGCAGGTCGCCCAGTTCAAGCTCTCCTACAGCCGTGCGTTCTTCCTTCGCGCCTACCCGCAGCAGACGCATGAGATGCTCTTCGACGCCCACAACCACGCCTTCCGCGTGCTGGGCGGCGTGCCCCGGCGAGGCGTCTACGACAACATGCGCACCGCGATCGACAAGATCGGGCGTGGCAAAGAACGCCAGGTCAACGCCCGCTTCGCCGCGATGGTCAGCCACTTCCTGTTCGAGGCCGCATTCTGCAATCCGGCCTCCGGCTGGGAAAAGGGGCAAATCGAGAAGAACGTTCAGGATGCTCGTCATCGCCTCTGGCAGCCAATCCCGAGCTTTCCGTCGCTGGCGGCGCTCAACGACTGGCTGGAGGCGCGATGCCGCGAGCTGTGGGCCGAGATTCCGCACAGCGCGCAGCCGGGGACGATCGCGGAGGCTTGGCGCGAGGAGGTTCCGCAACTGATGCAGCCTCCGCGGCCATTCGACGGCTTCGTCGAACACACCAAGCGGGTCACGCCGACGTGCCTGATCCATCTGGACCGCAATCGCTACAGCGTGCCGGCTTCATTCGCCAATCGCCCCGTCAGCGTGCGGGTCTACCCTGAGCGCGTCGTCGTCGCCGCCGAGGGGCAGATCGTGTGCGAGCACGCCCGCGTCTTCGCCCGGTCGCATGACGACAAGAGCGTGACGGTCTACGACTGGCGGCATTATCTCTCCGTCATCCAGCGCAAGCCGGGCGCGCTGCGCAATGGCGCGCCCTTCGCGGAACTGCCGGTCGCCTTACGGACGCTGCAACAGCGCATGCTCGAGAAGCCGGGAGGCGACCGTGAGATGGTCGAGATTTTGGCTCTGGTCCTACAGCACGACGAGCAGGCCGTGCTGACCGCCGTCCAATTGGCGCTGGAGGCCGGCGCGCCGACCAAGACGCACATCTTGAACCTGTTGCATCGCTTGGTGGACGGCAAGCCGGTCGACGCGCCGCCCGTGAAACCGCCCAACGCGCTGACGCTCACCACCGAGCCGCAGGCCAATGTCGAGCGTTACGACGCGCTGCGCAAGGGTCGGGAGGCGCGCCATGCGTCATAATCCCGCCGCCGGCGCCATCGTCATCATGCTGCGCAGTCTCAAAATGCACGGCATGGCGCAAGCCGTCAGCGAGCTGACCGAGCAAGGCTCCCCGGCCTTCGAGGCCGCGCTGCCGATCCTGTCGCAACTCTTGAAGGCGGAAACCGCCGACCGGGAGGTGAGATCGATCGCCTACCAGCTCAAGTCCGCGCGGTTCCCGAACTATCGCGATCTCGCCGGCTTCGACTTCGCCAGCAGTGAGGTCAACGAGGCGCTCGCGCGCCAGCTTCATCGCTGCGAGTTCCTCGAGGATGCGCATAACGCCGTCCTGGTCGGGGGACCTGGCACGGGCAAGACGCATCTGGCGACAGCGATCGGCGTCCAGGCGATCGAGCATCACAGAAAGCGTGTGCGGTTCTTCTCCACCGTCGAGCTCGTAAACGCGCTCGAAGCCGAAAAGCACCAAGGCAAGTCGGGCCAAGTCGCGGCGCGGCTCGTTCATTCCGATCTCGTCATCCTCGATGAGCTCGGCTACCTGCCGTTCAGCGGCTCCGGCGGGGCGTTGCTGTTCCATCTGCTGAGCAAGCTCTACGAGCGAACCAGCGTCATCATCACGACGAATCTGAGCTTCGGCGAATGGGCCGCCGTCTTCGGGGACGCCAAGATGACGACGGCTCTGCTCGATCGCCTCACTCACCGCTGCCATATCCTCGAAACTGGAAACGACAGCTTCCGGTTCAAGGACAGCTCGGCGAAGGCGGACAAACCTGCAAAGGAAAAGACCAAAACTTGACGACCGACTGAGCCGCAAGCCATCTTCAACCCGGGTCACTTCTCAATGGAAATCCCGGGTCAAATCTCGACGGAAATCTACACGCCGTCGCCCATGAGGGCGTGCCGGCGAGCGTTCGCGCCCTGTTCGAGGAGTTGCGTCGCCGCTTGCTCGCGGCGCGCCGGCCGAAGGCGACCGACAGCGAGGCCGACGCCGAGCTCGCGCGCGTTCTGCAACGCATCCAGGCGCTGCGCGCCAAGACGGTCGAGCAAGGTTGCACCGAGCAGGAGGCGCTGGCCTTGGCGCGCAAGGTGGCAAAGCTGCTCGACCGCTACGGCCTCACGCTGGGCGAGATCGAAATTCGCGAGCGCCCCTGCGAGGGCGTCGGCGTCGACACTGGCCGCAAGCGTCGCGCGCCGATCAACGAATGCGCACCGACCGTCGCGCATTTCTGCGACTGCAAAATGTGGTTCGAGAAAAGCGCGTCGGGCTCGCTGCGCTTCGTGTTCTTCGGTCTGCCGGCGGATGTCGCCGCGGCGCATCTCCTCCACGATCTAATCGTCCTCGCATTCGAGGCCGAAACCGCCGCCTACAAGAAGCGCCAGCCGGGCGCATCCGTCCGCTCGTTTCAGATCGGGCTGGCGCATGGCATTCGTCACAAGCTCCACGCGATGAAGACGGAGCGCGACGCCACGAACCGGGCCTCCGGCACCCGCGAACTCGTGCCGATCAAGCACAATGTCATAGAGGAAGAATTGGCGAAGCTCGGACTCTCTTTTCATGCGAAGCCGCAAGGGCGTCGACGCAAGGTGACGCTCGACGACTATGAAGCCGGCGTCGACGCCGGACGCCAATTCGAGCCGCATTGCAGCGTCGAAGGGACGTGAAGCAGCAGGCGATTTCGCCGAGACGATCCAGCGAAGCGCCTTCGTCCTCTCGCGGCCTTCGCCGAAGGCTCGGCGCCTCGCTCTGCAATCGGCAATGCGTCACGCGGCGGCGCCGAGCCGACCGAACGATAATTTGAACGTCGCGCCGCCGCCCGGCGTTTCTTCCAGCCAGATGCGGCCATTGAGCTTGGCGATCAGATCCTTGGCGATGGCGAGCCCCAGCCCGGCGCCGGGCGTCGCTTCGCTCTTTCGCCAGAATGGCTCGAAAATCATCTCCCGCTCATCCTCCGGCACGCCCGGACCATGATCGATGATCGAGATAATCGCCTCGTCATCGACGCACACGGTGATCTCGCCGCCCTCCGGCTCGGCGCGGAGCGCATTGTCGATGAGATTGCCGATGACCGCCGTGATCGCCGCGCCATTGCCGCGCACATCGACAACGACGGAAGGACCGACGAACTCTATATGCCGGCGATCACGAATGGCGAGCAGCGCGGCGTCGTCGACAACGGCGCGCGTCACCGCGCCGAGATCGACGGTCTCTTCGAGCAGCGTCGGCTGCTCGCCGGCTCGAAGCGTCGCCAGCAATTGCTCGACGATATATTTGATGCGATAGGCGTCGCGCTTCAGATCGATCTTGAAGCTCGCCTCCTCCGGCGCGTCGAGCCTCGCCGCGAGCACGGCGATGGGCGTGCGCAGCTCATGCGCAGCATTCGCGGTGAAGCGGCGCTGGCGCTGCGTTCCGCGGTCCAGCCGTTCGAGCGCCTCGTTCATCGCGCCGACGAGCGGCGTGATTTCGGTCGGCACGATGCTGGAGGTCAGCCGCTGATCGAGCGAATCCATATCCACGCGCGCCGCCTCCTCCGCGACGGCCCGCAATGGCCGCAGCCCGCGCCGCATCGCGAACCATGCGGTCGCGGTCGAAAGCGATACGGCCATCACCACATAGATGTTGAGCCAACGAAACTCCCGCTGCCAGGCGTCGAAAAGGTCGTCCCACCGAAACTTCTGGCCGTAGACGGCGATGTGAAACCGCCCATAGGGCGTCCATTTCTGCTCCATCAAGCCGAGAGGCGCCGACTCCTCGTCGCCCGGCAGGATGAAATGCGTATGCGTCGGACTGACGCCGATCAGATTGCGGAGCACCTCGACCAGCTCCGGCGACGAGCCGGCGAGCGCCCGTCGCTGCAAGTCGAAAGCGGCGATCTTCATTTTCGGCGCACGATCGAGCTCCGCCCGCAATTCTGTGGTCGGCGCGAGGACGGCGGCTCCGTCCGCGCCAATGGCGACAGAGGCGACGACCTGCTTTTCGGCGCGCGCCTTGGCGAGTTCGTCCCAGGTCGTCGCAAACAGCTCGACGCCGGCCATGCCGAGCCCCAGGGTAAAGACCCAGCCGAGCAGAAAGGCGGCGAGCTGCGCTACGACCAGATAGAGGACGATGCGATGCGCTAGCGACTTGGTGATCAACGCGCCTGCTCCGTCAGCAGATATCCCCGCCCTTTCACCGTGTGAATCTCGATCTGCGCGTCCAGCGTCGCGAGCTGGCGGCGAAGGCGCGATACGACCGTGTCCAACGCATTCGCCTGAACCTCCTCGTCGAGGCCATAGATCTCCTGAATGAGAATCTCTCGCGCGGCGACTCGGCTCGCGCGCTGCATCAAGGAACGCAGCAGCATCATCTCGCGCCGGTTGAGCGCGACTGGCGCGCCGCCCACCATGACCTCGTTGTTCTCGAGATCGAAGGCGACGGCGCCGACGACGATCGGCGGCAGCACGCTTCCGCCGGGACGACGCATGCAGGCGCGAATGCGGGCGATCAGCTCCTCTCCTTGGAAGGGCTTGGTGAGATAATCGTCGGCGCCCGCCTCGAGGCCCGAAATCTTATCGCCGAGCGCGTCCAGAGCGGTGATCATCATCACTCTTATGCCCGGCCGCATGGCGCGCGCGCGAGATAGGAGCGATATGCCGTCTCCATCCGGCAAGCGGCGGTCCAGCAGCAGAAGATCATAGGCATGCACGCGCAAGGCCGCGAGCGCATCGGCCAGAGTCGACGCCCTATCGATGATGAAGCCGGCGTGCGAGACGAGCGACGCGATGAGGCGCGCCATATCCCGCTCGTCCTCGATGAGCAATATCCGCATCGAACGACGCTCCCTCATCGTGGCAGACATGAACCGTGCGTCGTGATTGGTGGCGCAGATCGATTGTCGAATCAAGCGGCTTACGGCTTTCATGTCGAAGGTGTGGCGCCGCGGACACAGCTCCACGAATTCGCCCGCCGCGCGCCCCCTGCCAGACACTCGACAGGTTGCGCGCTTAAGACAGAGCTCGATGCGGCGGTGTGCCGAAGCCGGGATGCGAGCGAATCTCGCCGCGCCCCGCGTTCGAGCGGAAGGCGAATGCCACAACGAGACGTAGGCCGGGATGGCGCTCGGCGCATGATTTCGACGGCGCGCTCCCTGGTCGCGCTCGTTCTCATATTGCTGTTTGCCGCCAATCCGCTTTGTGCGCATATCCCGGCGACGGCGCAACGGCATATGGCCGACGGCTTCCCGCTCGCGACAGGCCTCTCGTTCGCCGACTGCGCTCGGCCGGCGCGCGGCGCCGCCGATCCCGTCGCTCCGAGCGAGCGGCATGGCCTCGCCTGCGCGATCATATGCGGCGGCTTTGCCCCCGTCGGAGTCGGCCTCGTCGAAGCACCCGCCGCGCCGGCGATAATCGTCGCTGACACGCCGCTGCTGCACAAAGGCGCGCGACGGACCGACAGTTTTGGACGATCCTGGTCCTCCCGCGCGCCTCCACTTTCCTTCTCCTGAACCGATCGAGCGCCGCTCGACCAAGAAGAGCCAGCAGAAATCGCCACCAACGCGCGCCAGCGGCCGCGTCAGGAGAATTTTCATGTTTCGCAACAGCCTCTCGCGCGGCGCCTCCGCCGTCGCGCTCCTATTCGTCATCGATGCGTCCGCCGCCTTTTCTCAGGAATCCCTGCCGACGATCGATATCGGCTCCGCCGGAACCGGGGCTGGCGATCGCGCGCCGAGACGCGCCGAGCCCCGCGCTCCGCTCGACACGGTGGCGCCGGCTGCGAGCCGTCTCGATCTGACGCCGCGACAGACGCCGGCCTCGGTCCATGTGATGACGAGCGATGAGATGCGCGAGCGCGGCTTCGATCAGGCGCAAGACGCCGTCGCCGCCTTTCCGGGCGTCATCGTCGGCAATAATCCGATCAGCCCGACTAGCTATTCCATGCGCGGATTCACGGGCAATCAGATCACCGTGCTACGCGACGGCGTCTTTCTCGGTCCGGCCAATTTCATCAATCGCCCGGCCAATAGCTTCAACGTCGAGAGCGTCGAGGTGCTGAAGGGCGCGGCCTCGCTGCTGCACGGACAGGGCGCGATCGGCGGCGTCGTCGATATTCGCACCAAGGAGCCGAGCTTCGGACCGACGCGATTCGACGCTTTCGTGAATGGCGGCAGCTTCGGGACGGTCAATCTCGGCGTCGGCGTCGGCGCGCAGCTTTCCGACGACATTGCGGCGCGGCTCGACGTCAGCCGCAGCCGCTCATCGGGCTTCGTGAAGAATGCGCCCTCCGATTCGCTCAATCTCACTGCAAGCATGCTGTGGAAGCCGCAGGAGAATTTCAGCGTCAAGCTGGGCATGGATTTTCTCGACGACAATATGTCGCCCTATTACGGCACGCCCCTCGTCCCGCTGCCCTATGCGCGCTCGCCCATGACCGGGGTCGTCACCTCGTCGACGGGCCTCGCGCTCGATCAGGCGATGCGCTTCAACAATTACAATGTCGGCGACGCGCTGCTGGCGACAACGCAATTCATGCCGACGGCGCATGTCGTCTACAAGCCGACGAGCGAGGTCACCTTCACCGACGACGCCTATTATTTCTTTGCCGACCGCAAATGGCAGAACGCCGAGACCTACACATTCCTCGGCCCGAACAATGGCAGAACGGACGCTCTCGGCAACCCCATTCCCGCCGGAACGATCGCTCGCGATCGCTTCTATGTCTATCACGATCAGCACAAGCTCGGGAACACGCTGACGATGACGGTCGATCGCCCGATCCTCGACTTCGACAATAAATTCCTGCTCGGCGCCGACGTCAATTCGACGCATTTCGTCCGCGACCGCGGCTTTCCGAGCGCTTCGATCGCCGATTATGTCGACGCTTGGAATCCGAATCAGGGCGCATGGGGCCTCTACGCCGGCGAATGGCCGATCCGCCGCTCGCCGACGCGCATAGACGATTACGCGGCGCTCTTCGAGGATGTGCTCACTCTGCGTCCCGACCTGAAGCTCGTGACAGGCGCCCGCTATGAGTTCGAGCGATTGGACCGCGTCAACTATAATCAGAACGGCACATTCTCCAATACGACGAGCTTCCGGCGCAATTTCCACCCGTTCAATTTTCGCGTCGGCATGATCTATGACGTGACGAAGGATATCTCGCTCTATGGGCAATATACGACCGCGAAAGACCCGATCGGCTCGGCGATCTATGTCGTCAACGCCGCGCAGAATTTCAATTTGAGCAGCTCGCGCCAGTATGAGGTCGGCGCCAAGGCCTCGTTCCAGGACGGCAAGGGCGAAGCGACTCTCGCGCTCTATGAAATTCATCGCGCCAATATTCTGACGCAGACGACGCAGAACTCGGCGAGCAGCATCGGCAGCCAAATGTCGCGCGGCGTCGAGGCCTCGGCGAACTTTCTCATAACGCCGCAATGGAAAGTGTCGGTCAACGCCGCCTATACGTATGCGCGCTACGGCTTCTTCGTCGATCCGGCGACGCTGGTGATCGGTACGGGCAATCGGCCGCCGAATGTGCCGACCTGGACCGCCAATCTCTGGACCTCCTATTCCAACATCGCCGACCTTCCCTTCGATGCGGGCTTCGGCCTGCGCTTCGTCGACTCGCGCGCCGGCAACAACGCCAACACGCTTTTTCTCGAAGGCTATGTGCTCGCCGATATCGGCCTCACCTATCATGTCACACCGGGAGTCGACGCGACCTTCCGCGTCAATAATCTCTTCGACAAGACCTATGTGAACTGGGCGGAAGTGTCCTATCCGGGCGAGGTGATATTGGGCGCGCCGCGCAGCGCCACCTTCGGGCTCACGATGAAATTTTGAAGTCCGGGTTGCGACCGCGGGAGAACAGAACACGGCAAGGCGGTGGGTTATGGAAGCTCGCATCAGAGCTCACCGCCGAGTCTTGGCGGCGATATTGATCATTAGTCTCTGGGTAAAATACGACGCCGATGGCGATTTCCGCGGGCCGAGCCTCGGCGCGGGCGTTCAGGCGGTCGCGCGGCAGGGCGACAACAACAGCAGCTTCCGGGTGCCCGGCTATGCAATGGCGATGTATCGCTTCCCGCCGGCGCATCTGCCCATGGTGAAAAATCCGAGCTTTCATGAACGTGCGCAATTTGCTCGACGAGACCTATTATACGGGCGCGACCAGTCGCAACGCCATCATACCCGGCGCGCCTCGGACGTTCATTTCCTCGATGCGGGCGGAGTTCTAGAAATACGAGAGGAAGAGATGCGGCAAATCACGACTGGGCTACAGCCCCTTTCTTCCGGCGCGGTCGACGCGCCGGCCACTTCGGCGCGAAGCGCCGCCGACACACGGACGCGCGCCGACGCGCGTCGCCTCTTCGTTTGGCTCCACCGCTGGGTCGGCCTCGTCACGGCGGGCTTCCTGATCCTGGTCGGGCTGACCGGGGCGCTGCTCGCCTTCTATGGGGAACTGAGCCATTGGATCGCCCCGGAGGCCTATCCGGGGCCGCATGGCGAGACGCTCCCGCTCGCCGCCCTCGCGCGCCGCGCCGAGAGCCTCGTTCCGCAGGGGCGCGCGGTCGCTGTCTATCTCGGCGGCGAATCCGGCGCGGCCCGCGTAACGATGCAGGCGGCGACAGGCGCCGAGCCGCTCGGCTTCGGCGCTGTGACGCTCGACGCCGTGACAGGCGAGGATCTCGGCCGCCGCGGCAGTCCCGGCGCGCTGCCCAGCCGCGCCGCCGACATCATGCCTTTCGTCTACAGCCTGCACTACCAATTGGCGACGGGCTCCACCGGCGCCTGGATTCTCGGAATCGTCGCGCTCTTATGGACGATCGATTGCTTCGTCGCCTTCTATCTGACGCTACCGCGCGCGAGCCCCGGCAATTCGCGCAGCTATCTCACGCGCTGGAAGCCGGCTTTTCTCGTCAAGCTCTCCGGCTCCTTCTATCGCATCAATTTCGATCTGCATCGCGCCGGCGGATTGTGGCTGTGGGCGATGCTGCTCGTGTTCGCCTGGTCCAGCGTCTTCTTCAATCTGAACAGCGTCTATGCCGGTGTGACCAAGCTCGTCTTCGACTACTCGCCCCCGCCCTGGGAATGGCCCGCGCAGCCGCCGCGCACGGACGCGCGCAAAATGCTGGAATGGGAGGAGGCGCAGGCCGTCGGTCAGCGGCTGATGGCCGCTGAGGCGCGCGAGCGCGGCTTTTCCATCGAGCGCGCCGATGCGCTCTACTACAAGCCGGCCAAGGGCCTCATCCAATATCGCGTGCGGTCGAGCCGGGATATCGGCGAGCGTACTGCGACGACTTCCGTTCTCTTCGACGCCTATACGGGCGAGCTGGTGACGCTGAGCCTGCCGTCGGGGCTGCGCAGCGGCGACACCGTCACCAATTGGCTCACCGCCCTGCATATGGCGCGCGTCTTCGGCCTACCCTATCGCATCTTCGTCTGCATCCTGGGGCTGGTCATCGCCATGCTCTCCGTGACGGGAGTGTATATCTGGTGGAAGAAGAGAGCGGCCAAATCGGCGCCTTCCGGCCGGCGCAAGCCCTGCCCGGGCGAGCCGTAGCGGCGGGCACTCGACCTCCGATCGCGCGCCCCCGAGCCGAGCTGCCGAGCACGATCGTTATAAGTCCACGCCGAATGTTCAAGACCAAGGCGCCGGCCGGACTTAGTCTTTCAAGCAGGCGACCAGGAAAGCATCGCCAGAACGGCTCGTGCATTTCTCTGAATGAGGTGCACGATGAGCCGCAATGCGCCTCCGATCACGGCAGCCGAGGAGTCGAGAGCATGAGCTACTTCACCGCATCCGACGGCGTAGAAATTTTTTACAAGAGCTTCGGCGACGGCCAGCCGATCGTGTTCTCGCATGGCTGGCCGCTGACGGCCGACGCATGGGAAGGGCAAATGCTGTTCTTCGGCATGCGCGGCTATCGCGTCGTGGCGCACGACCGTCGCAGCCATGGCCGCTCCCAGCAGGTCTGGGACGGCAATACGATGGACCGCTACGCGGACGATCTCGCCGAGCTGCTCGAGATCCTCGATCTGCGCGACGCCGTTCTCGTCGGGCATTCGACCGGCGGCGGCGAGGTCGCACGCTACGTCGGACGCCATGGCGTCGGTCGCGTCGCAAAAGCGGTGCTCGTCGGCGCCGTGCCGCCGATCATGCTCGCCTCGTCCTCCAATCCGGAAGGTCTGCCGATGGACGTGTTCGACAGCACGCGCGCTGGCGTCGCGAGCAATCGATCGCAATTTTTCAAGGATCTCGCCGTTCCTTTCTATGGCCATAACCGAGATGACGCGAAGCGAAGCGTCGGGCTCGAGGACGCCTTCTGGCTGCAAGGAATGGAGGGTGGGCTCAAGGGGCTCTACGATTGCATCCGCGAGTTTTCCGAGCTCGACTATTCGGCCGATCTCGCGAAGATGACGATCCCCACATTGTTCATCCACGGCGATGACGATCAGATCGTCCCCCTTGCCGCCTCGGCGCAGAAGGCGGTTCGGCTGACGCCGCAGGGCGAGCTTCTGGTCTATCCCGGCGGATCGCACGGCCTCGCCCAAACCGACCCAGAGAAATTCAATCACGACGTGCTCGCGTTCATCAAGCGCTGACGCGCGAGGCGCCGCCCAAATCCGCAATCCACAATTGGAGAACGACATGACCGCTAAGCTCGAATTGCTGACGCCGCAGAACAGCCAGCTGATCTTCATCGACCACCAGCCGCAAATGGCCTTTGGGGTTCAGTCGATCGATCGGCAGGCGCTCAAGAACAATGCCGTGGCCCTCGCCAAATCGGCGAAGGTGTTCGCGATTCCGACGACGATCACCACCGTCGAGACGGAAAGCTTCTCCGGCCACACCTACCCAGAGCTGCTCGCCGTATTCCCTGAGGCGCCGCTCCTCGAGCGCACCTCGATGAACTCCTGGGACGATAAGAAGGTCCGCGACGCGCTGGCCGCGAATGGACGCAAGAAGGTCGTTGTCTCGGGCCTGTGGACCGAGGTCTGCAACAATTCTTTCGCCCTCTGCGCCATGCTGGAAGGCGGCTATGAAATCTACATGGTCGCCGACGCCTCCGGAGGCACGTCGAAGGAAGCGCATGACTACGCCATGCAGCGCATGATTCAGGCGGGCGTCATACCCGTGACCTGGCAGCAGGTCCTGCTCGAATGGCAGCGCGACTGGGCGCGGCGCGAAACCTATGACGCCGTCATGTCGATCGTGAAGGAGCATTCCGGTGCCTACGGAATGGGCGTCGATTACGCCTATACGATGGTGCACAAGGCGCCGGAGCGCGTCTCGCATGGTCCCACGCTCGCGCCCGTCCCGGCGGTCTAGCATGGACGCGCTCGGCGGCTCTGACGAGATCGCGGCAGAGCGTCTCGGCCGCGGCTTGCTGCTCACGCTCGCCGCGGCCACCGGGCTCGCGGTCGCCAATATTTATTACAACCAGCCGATGCTCGGCCTGATCGAGGCGTCGCTGGGCCCTGGCGCGGCGACGAGCGTTCCGGTGCTGACGCAGCTCGGCTATGCGTCGGGATTGTTCCTGCTCACGCCGCTCGGCGACGTCACGCGGCGCAAGCAGCTGATCGTCGCTGAATTCGTGCTGCTCGCGTTCGCGCTGGTCTTGGCTGGCGCGGCGCCCGATGCGCTCACGCTGGCCATCGCGTCGGCGCTCGTCGGTTTCGCTGCGAGCGTCGCGCAGCAGCTCGTTCCACTCACCGCGGAGCTCGCGCAGCCACAGCGGCGGGGCGCCGCCATCGGCGCGGTGATGTCGGGACTATTGCTCGGCGTGCTGCTGAGCCGCACGCTCGCCGGATTCGTCGCCGCACAATTCGGCTGGCGCACCATGTTCCTCGCCGCATCTCCGGCGATGCTGCTGGTGGCGCTCGCTCTCCAGGCGATTCTCCCGGATGTGCGCGGCGAGCTGCGGCTGCCCTATCCCGAGCTGATGGGCTCTCTGCGGCGCCTCTGGCGCGATCTGCCGGCGCTTCGGCGCGCCGCATTCACGCAAGCTTTCCTGTTCGCGGCTTTTTCCGCCTTTTGGACAGTGCTGGCGTTACGGCTCGCAGCGCCGCCTCTCGGGCTCGGAGCCGGCGCCGCCGGCTTGTTCGGCGTGGTCGGAACAATAGGCGTAATCGCCGCGCCGCTCGCCGGACGCCTAGCCGACGCGCGCGGACCGTCCACGATCGTTCGCCTGGGCGCGGCTCTCGCGCTGGCTTCCTGGGCGGGGATGGCTCTCTGGAGCGATCTTGCAGGACTCGTCGCCGGCGTTCTGGCGCTCGATCTGGCGATGCAGGCGGCGCTCGTGTCCAATCAGCATGTGATCTACGCGCTGCGCGCCGAAGCGCGCGGACGGCTCAACACTCTGTTCATGACGACCATGTTCCTCGGCGGCGCGGCGGGCTCGTTCAGCGCGATGATCGCTTGGCGACTCGGCGAATGGCCGGCGGTCGCCGTATTGGGGGCAGCGTTCAGTGGCGCGGCGCTCGTTATTCAGCTTCGCGCCCCGCCGCGCCCGTCACTCTCTCGAGAAGCAGGAAGTGAAACGCGATGAGCTCTTATCTCCTATCCCTCGGCGCCGGACTTTTGATCGGCGTCATCTACAGCCTGCTCGGCGTCCGTTCCCCCGCGCCGCCGGTCGTCGCGCTCGTCGGGCTCGCCGGTATATTGCTCGGCGAGCAGATCGTTCCGATCGCCAAACGGATCGCCGACCGAGCCGAGCTCACCCGCTTCATTCGCCATGATTGCTCGCAACATGTTCTGGGGCCGCTCCCCGCGAATAGGGACCGCGACGGCTGACGCGGCCGCGGCGATATCCTCAATGACACGCTCGCGCCACCGGAGGCTCGAAATGAAAGCCAAGGACCTGATTATCGTCAACGCCGAGGTGACGACGCTCGATCGCGCCAATCCCGTCGCCCGCGCCGTCGCGATCCGTGACGGCAAATTTCTCGCCGTCGGCTCCGAGGCGGAGATACGCGCGGCCGCGCCCGATGCGGATGTGATCGACGCTGGCGGCAGGCGGCTCGTGCCCGGCCTCATCGACAGCCATATTCATGTGATTCGCGGCGGGCTCAACTATAATATGGAGCTACGCTGGGATGGTGTGCCGACTCTCGCCGATGCGATGGCGATGCTGAGAAAGCAGGCGGAGATGACGCCGCCGCCGCAATGGGTGCGCGTCGTCGGCGGCTTCACCGAACATCAGTTTGCCGAGAAGCGCCTGCCGACTCTGGACGAGATCAACGCCGCGGCGCCCGAGACGCCGGTGTTCATTCTGCATCTCTATGACCGAGCCCTGCTGAACGCGGCGGCGTTGCGCGTCGTCGGCTACACGAAGGACACGCCGAATCCGCCGGGCGGCGAGATCGTTCGTGACGCCGCCGGCAATCCGACCGGCCTGCTGCTCGCCCAGCCCAACGCAACGATCCTCTATTCGACGCTGGCCAAGGGTCCGAAGCTGCCGCAAGAATTTCAGCTGAATTCGACTCGGCATTTCATGCGCGAGCTGAATTCGCTCGGCGTCACCAGCGTCATCGACGCCGGCGGCGGATTCCAGAATTATCCCGATGACTA
This sequence comes from Methylosinus sp. PW1, assembly GCF_000745215.1. Taxonomy (NCBI): domain Bacteria; kingdom Pseudomonadati; phylum Pseudomonadota; class Alphaproteobacteria; order Hyphomicrobiales; family Methylocystaceae; genus Methylosinus; species Methylosinus sp. PW1. The sequence continues at coordinate 28,169 of NZ_JQNK01000002.1, read as the reverse complement.
TCAGATCATCGAGAAGCTGCATCAGGACGGCGAGCTGACGCTGCGCATCGCCTATAATCTCTTCACGCAAAAGCCGCGGGAAGAGCTCGCCGACTTTGCGAATTGGTCGACGAAGGTGAAGCCGGGCGACGGCGACGATCTCTATCGCCACAATGGCGCCGGCGAGATGCTGGTCTATTCCGCCGCCGATTTCGAGGATTTCCGCGTCGAGCGTCCCGACATGCCGGCAAACATGGAAGCCGATCTCGAGCCGGTCGTGCGCCTGCTCGCCGAACGCAAATGGCCCTGGCGGCTCCATGCGACCTATGACGAGACAATCGGCCGCGCGCTCGATGTATTCGAGAAGGTCGACAAGGACATTCCGCTCGCGGGCTTGAATTGGTTTTTCGACCATGCCGAGACAATCAGTGAGCGCAACATCGACCGCATAGCGGCGTTGGGCGGCGGCGTCGCCGTGCAACATCGCATGGCGTTTCAGGGCGAATATTTCGTCGAGCGCTATGGCGCCAAAGCCGCGGAGGCGACGCCGCCGATTACACGCATGATGGAGGCGGGACTGAAGGTCGGCGCGGGCACCGATGCGACGCGCGTCGCAAGCTATAATCCATGGGTCTCGCTCTCCTGGCTCGTCACCGGCAGGACGCTCGGCGGCCTCACGCTCTATCCGGCGCGCAACCGTTTCGATCGCGAGACGGCGCTGCGCCTCTGGACCGAAGCCAACACTTGGTTCTCGAACGAAGAAGGCAAGAAGGGCGAAATCAAAGTTGGGCAGCTAGCCGATCTCGCGCTTCTGTCCGATGATTATTTCAAAGTCGCCGAAAGCGAGATCGTCCACATACGCTCCGTGCTGACGCTGCTCGGCGGCAAGATCGTTCACGGCGAAGGCGACTACGCCACGCTCGCGCCGGCGCTGCCGAAAGCCATGCCCGATTGGTCGCCTGTCGCCTCTTTCGGCGGCTATCACCACGCGCCCGACGCCACGCGAAGGCTGGCCTCCGCCTGTGGCTGCGTTTCCGCCTGCGCCGTGCATGGGCACGACCATGCGGCCGCGCTCGCCGCGCAAGTTCCGACAGCCGATGCTCGGAGCTTTTGGGGCGCTTTCGGCTGCGGCTGCTGGGCGGTTTGAATCTCGATCTGAAATTGGAGACGAATATGCGCCGAACCAAATTCCTCGTCGCGGCCGCCGCATTCGGCCTCGGCGCCGCCATCGCCACAGCGGCTCCCGCCGCCGCCAAGCCGCGCGCCGCGACCGACTTCGCCGTGGGGCCGCAATATAACACGACTCATGTCTATGTCGCGGCGGCGGACTTCGACAAATTCGTCGCGAGCTTCGTCGCGACATTCGGCGGCGAGACCAGCAAGCAGGGCCAATTCCAGGTCACGCCGACATCCAGCCTCACCAAATCGCAGCTCGTGCTGACGCCTGCGGGGACGATCTCCGTATTTGGCTTTCTCACGCCCGTTCCCTATCCTTTCGGGGCCGAGCGCACCGGCTATCTCGTCACCGACATCGACGCCGCGGTGAAGGCGGCGCGACGCAATGGGGCGATACGGCTGATCGAAACCTTCCCCGACCCCATCGGCCGCGATGTCGTCGTGCAATGGCCGGGCGGCGTGAACATGCAGCTCTATTGGCATACAGCCAAGCCGAATTATGCGCCGCTGACGAGCGTCCCCGAAAACCGCATCTATCTCACCGCCGACGCCGCCGATGAGTTCATCCGTCGCTGGACCGGCTTCGCGCATGGACGCATCCTCTCCGATGAGAAGTCGGCGCCCGGAAGCGAAGCGGGCCAGCCGGACAAGACCATCCGCCGCGTCCGCATCACCTCCGGCTATGGCAAGCTTACGCTTCTGGTTTCCAACGGACAATTGCCCTGGCCCTGGGGCCGCGACCTCACCGGCTATGAGGTGAGCGACCTCCAAGCGACGCTCGCCAAGGCGGAGACAGCCGGGGCAAGAGTCGTCGCGCGACCTTATGACGCCGGCGATCGACGTGCGGCGCTCGTCGAATTTCCAGGCGGCTATATCGCCGAAATCCATCAGGCGCGCGCGCAGTGAGTGCGACCTCCAAGCCCATCGCGGCGATTCTCTCGTCGCGATGGGCGAGCTTCCTCATTCGCCTGCTGCTCGTCGCGGCCTATCTGCTCGGCGGCGTGAGCAAGCTTTTGGATTGGCAAGGCGCCGTGGCGGAACAGGCGCATTTCGGACTGCATCCTCCCACCCTCTTCGCCGCGTTGACGATCGCGGTCGAGCTCATCGGTCCAGCGCTCATTCTTCTCGATCGATTGGCGTGGCTCGGAGCGGCGGCGCTCGGGATTTTCACCTTGCTCGCCGCTTTCATCGCCAACCCCTTCTGGACGATGCCGGGGCCGGAGCGCATAGCTGCGGCAAACGCCTTTTTCGAGCATCTCGGGCTCGTCGCGGGCTTCGCTCTCATCGCCATGCTCGACCTCGGCAAGCGCGACCGAAAGCCGCTCATGGGCGCTCCCTCGCAGTCTCCGCTGCCATGGCTGCTCTTGTTGCTCTCGGTCACGACCGGCCTCGTCGATGCGATCAGCGTGCTCGGCCTCGGCAAGGTCTTCACCGCGAATATGACCGGCAATATCGTCTTCCTCGGCCTAGCCGCGACAGGGGCGCCGGGCTTCGAGGTGACGCCTTATCTCGTCGCGCTCTCCGCCTTTCTGCTAGGCGCGCTCGGCGCCGGGCGCATCGGTCGTGCGCATGTCGGCCTGCCGCTGCGTCGCTGGCTGACGGCGGCCGCGATCATCGAGGCGTTATTGATTTGGGCGAGCGCGGTCATGGCCTTCGGCGTGGAAGCCACGAGCCCGCGCTCGGCGATGACGATCTACGCGATCATAGCCTTCACCGCCGTCGCCATGGGCTTTCGCAACGCGACCATTCGGCAGCTGAAGATTCCCGATCTGACCACGACCGTTCTGACCTTGACGCTGACCGGCCTCGCCGCGGATTCGCCGCTCGCCGGCGGCGCCAACGCCAATTGGCCGCGGCGCCTGGGCAGTGTCGCGGCAATCTTTCTCGGCGCGGGAATCGGCGCGTTTCTCGTCGTCCATAGTGGTCTCGCGGCGCCGCTGTTCGTGGCCGGAGCGCTGATCCTGCTTGGAACCATCGTCTGCGCGCTTCATCCCTCATCGAGCGAGCCGGCAAAGGGTTGACGAGGTTTTCTCGAGAATGAGGTCCCACTCAAACGTCGCTCAGCCCTTCGGCCGGCAAATCCTCCGCGCCCAGCGCGACGAAGCGATCGACCAGCCAGGAGGCGGCCGGCCCCGGCGGAGCCTCGCGCCGCCAAATGCACGAGAAGCGATAAATTCCGCCCCGATGATCCGTCATGGCCAGCCGCACGAGCGCGCCCGACGCCAGATCGTCCGCGACCATTTGCAGAGGCATGTTGCCCCAGCCGACGCCCTCGCGCAGCAGGGCGTGCTTCGCGCCGAGATCGGCGAGCCGCCAGCTGCGCGGGCTGACCACCGAGAAATCGCGCCCCTCGGTGAAGCGCGAGCGATCCGTGAGCACGAGCTGCGTATGCTCGCGCGCGGCGCCGGGCGGGATGCGCGCCATGCGCCCCAGAGGATGATCGGGAGCCGCCACCGGGATCAGCGCGACCGATCCGGCCGCTATGCTCTCTATCCCCTCGACTCCGAGCGCGAGCGGACCGGACACGCCGATCATCGCCGCGCCGCCCTGCACCATCGCCGTGACCGCGCCGAGCGCCTCCACATGCAGCCGCAGCTGCACGGTCGGGAATCGCCCCGCGAATTCCCGCAGCACGGCGCCCACCCGCTCCGTCGGCAGCATCACATCGACGGCGAGATCGACCTCCGCCTCCAGCCCCTCGAGCAGGCCCTTGACCTTGGCGCGCAAATCCTCGACGCCGCGCGAGATCGCCCGCGCCTCCGCCAGCAGCGCGCGCCCGGCCACGGTGAGCCGCGGCTTGCGCGTTCCCTCGCGCTCGAACAGCTCTATGCCGAGCTGCGCCTCGAGATTGGCGATCCCATAGCTGATCACCGAGACGGCGCGATTCAGCCGCCGCGCCGCGCCGGCGAAGCTGCCGGCGTCGACAATGGCCAAGAAAATGGTCAGCTGGTCGAGGCTGGGCGCGCCCGGATTGCTCACTTTTCAACTTTCTCGAACAGTTCGACCAAAATTATCCGACTGAACAGAAGGGCGCGCAACTCTTAAATCCGTCTCCATCGACAGCGACCGATGTCGCGACAGGAGATTTACGATGATCGAACTGAGACCTTTCGACAGCCTCGGCGGCGCCGATCACGGCTGGCTCGACGCCAAGCATCATTTCTCATTCGCCGACTATCACGACGCCAGACGGATGCATTGGGGCAATCTGCGCGTCTGGAACGACGACACGATCGCGCCGCACACGGGCTTTCCGACGCATCCGCATCGCGACATGGAGATCGTCACCTATGTCCGCGAGGGCGCGATCACGCATCAGGACAGCCTGGGCAACAAGGGCCGCACCGAGGCAGGCGACGTGCAGGTGATGAGCGCAGGCTCCGGCATCGCGCATTCCGAATATAATCTCGAGAATGGCCCGACCCGGATCTTTCAGATCTGGATCCTGCCGACGACGCGCGGCGGCGCCCCCTCCTGGGGCTCCCGTCCCTTCCCCAAGGGAGATCGTTCGGGCCGCTTCGTCACCCTCGCGTCCGGCTTCGACAATGACGGCGACGCGCTGCCGATCCGCACCGCCGCGCGCGTCGTCGGCGCGACGCTGCGGGCCGGCGAGACGGCGGAATACAGACTCGGCCGCGAGCGCAAAGCCTATCTCGTGCCGGCGAGCGGCGCTGTGCAGATCGACGATCTGCGCGTGAATGCCCGCGACGGCGCCGCGATCAGCGACGTCGACATCCTGCGCGTCACCGCGCTGGAGGACAGCGAGATCGTTCTCGTCGACGCAGCGTGACCATTGGCCGGCGCCGACGCGCCGGCCGCCTTCGCAAACATGACAAAAGGATCGAGACAATGACCAATGTTCGCAATGCGGATTACGCCGCTCTGCTGCTGCGCGTGAGCCTCGGCGCGCTGTTTCTCGCGCATGTGAGTGTGATCACGGTTTCTGATGTCGTGCTCATCAGGCTTTTTGATGGGCTTCCCACTTCCGCTTCCCGCACGCTGTAGGGGTGGTGGGAAGCGGAAGTGGGAAGTCAACGTCTGAGTGACTTGAGAGGGCATGCGGCCACAGCGGGGCTGATTTGGTTGCGGCCGTTTATCGCGGCGTATCACTCAGCCCGTGGCGAGGCGATAGCCGTCCGTCGATTTGACGATGCGGCCCGCGGCGGCCATGGCGGCCAGACGCTGATAGAGCGTGGTGGTGCGCACGCGGCACAAGGCGCGCAGATCGGCAAAGGGCTGCGGCGCGCCGGCTTCCGCGAGGGCCGCGACGATGCGCTCGTCGATCGAGCGTGCTTCTGCGCCCTGTGCGGGTTGTGGCCTGCCGTCCACGACCTCGAGGGCGAGCGCGTCGGCGCGCTCGGTGAGCTCGAGCCTGATGGCGGGCATGGCCGACGCGGCGCGGTGCTCGACGGTCAGGGTGAGCGCGTCGCCGTCTCGGCGGAGATAGAGGTTGGAGTCGCCCCAGGCATGGAACTCTGAGGAACCACGTAGGCCTTGGCCCGCACGCATGCTGCTCGCGTTCTTTCTCGCGTGGTGGACGAGGATCACGGCGAGGCCGTGACGGCGTTGGAGCTGACGCAGGAACGCCAGCAGCGGCGCCACTTCGCCGCTGATGTTTTCGTCGATGCGATGCAGGCGCACGAAGGGGTCGAGGATGAGCAGGCGCGGCTCCAGCCGCGCGATGGTTTCCTCGAGGCTGGCGCGATCGGCGTCGAGATCGAGGCGCAGCGACGGGGCGGTGATGACCTGGATGTCGAGATCAAAGATGGAGAGGCCGGCCGCAGCGCCGATGCCCTCGATCCGGCGCCGGACGATGTGCGCCGCGTCCTCGGCGGCGTATAGCAGGACGCGGCCGGGCTTGGGTACGCCAAATCGCCTCAGGCAGGGCGCGCCGCCGGCGACGGCGACGGCCAGATCTAGCGCGAGGAAGGATTTGCAGCATTTGGGCTCGCCGCCGATGATGCCGACCGCTTCTTGGGACCACAACCCCGTGACCAGCCAGTCCTTGTCTGGAGGGCGATCGGCGAGCTGATGGGCGGGCGTGACGGGAAGCGGCGTCATCGTCTACGCCGAGTTCCGGCCGCAGTCGAGAGCGGGGCGGGCGGAGGGGCCATGGCGCAAGTCTCGAAAAACAGCTTCTCGTCGATCTGTCGGGCGTCACGCTCGGCGGCCGTCGCGAGCAGCTCGCCCGCAAGCGTCATGAGCGCGCGCAGATTGCCCTGGGAGTGATCGCAGAGGGTCACGATCAGCTCCGGGGTCATCAGCGTCGTCGCGCCGGCCTGCTGCAAGGCGTGTCTGAGACAATCCTGCAGCTCCTGCGGCGTCGCCCGGTCGATAGCGAGGCGAACTCGGATGCGGCTGCCGAGCGGGAGAAGCTCGTCGGACCGCAGACGCTCCACGAGCCGTCCGTCTCCCGCCAGAACGACGGTCAACAGAATATGGGAATCGAGTTTTGCCGAGGACAGCAAGCGCAGCTCGCTCAGGACGAGCGGCAGCATCTCCTGGGCCTCGTCGACGATCAGGACGGGCCTATTGAGAGAGTCGTCGATATGAGCCTGCCAACGCTGTCGCAGGTTCTTGGCTCCGCCCCAGCGGTTGTTCGGGCGAAGCTCGACGCCGAAGAGATCGCCCATCTCGCGATAGAAGTCGCCGATGCCGGCCTGGGGACGGCTGATCACGCCGACCTTGACGTCGCGCTGCGTCGCCAGATGCTCGGCCAGGATGCGCAGGGCGGCGGACTTGCCGGCGCCGGGCGAGCCGGTGACGAGGGCGAAGCCGCCCTCCTCGGCGAGTTGCGCCACGCGCCAGCAGAAGGAGCGCAGGCGCGGCGTGGCGAACAACGCTTCGGTCGGCGCGCCCGGCGCGAAGGGGTTCCACTTGAGGCCGTAGAGCGCCAATAGTTTGGGGTTCAAGACTCTTCTCCTTCGTCCTTGGGCAGGTAGGCGGGCGGCAACCCCGTTGCAGCCCGCTGCTCCATGAGCTTGGCGAGCAGTGGCGCCATGCCACCGGCAGGCTTGATGGCGATGGGCTCCGCCGCGATCGGCTCCAGCGACCGGCGGCGCCCATCGGCGTTCTTGGTCTTGTCCTGCGGGAACAGCCGGCACAGCACCGCGCCGGTTTGCGCGTCGACGAGATGGACCCAGCCGAGGTCCCAGCTGGCGAAGCGGACCTCCAGGCGCGTGAGGTGGCGGTAGCGGTTCGGGGCCTCGAAGCGGCGGCCCTCGATCAGGAGGCTGCCGTCGCTCTTGCGCAGCGTCCGCTGCTCGGTCCTCGTGAAGGCCAGCTTGAGGCTCGCGCTGTCGGGGCTCGGCCGCGTCACCTCGGGGCCGGCGAGAAAACGCGTGACGGGCGCCTCGCCGATCTCCGAATGGATGTTGCGGTTGTACTCGTACTCGACCCAGGCCTGCGTCGCCTCGTTGAGCGTCGCCAAGCTGAGGTCCTGCACATCCTCCAACATGGCCATCAGCCGGCCTTCGACTGGACCCCAAAACGCCTCCTGCTTGGCGTTCTGATAGGGGCTATAGGGGAGCGTCGTCTGGTGCAGGACTGCGAGCCGGCCGAGGCCCTCGCGGATCTCCGCCGCAGTCATCGCCGCGCCATTGTCGCTCATCGCGGCGCGCGGCAGGCCGCGCTTCTGGATCGCCTGTGACAGACCATGCGCGACGTTCTCGGCCGTCTCCGCCAAATACCATTGCAGATGACAGGCGAGTCGCGAACGGTCGTCGAGAATGCCGAGCAACATTGGCGTGCGCCACTCGCCACGCGGCGTCAGCACCTTGCGCGAGCCGTGATGGAAATCCCAATGCCACAGGCCGTTGACATATTCGGCCTCGTAGCTGCGGACCTCGCGTTGCTCGAGGCGCGCCTCGGCCCGCAATGCGCCCGCCGTCAGCCGCGAGGTGAGCGGCCGGCGTTTGTCCAGACCATTGGCCCTGAGGAAGCGAAGGACGGTCGCATAAGACGGCACGGGTTGAAGCTCGGGCCGACTCGAAGCCAAGGCGACCAGATTGTCCCAGTGCAGCCTGACGCTCCAGCTCTTGTGCGCAGCGTATTGGGCGAGCAGCGCCTGGCGCAGCGGCACGCCGAGCGCTGTCTGCTGGCCGGCGTCCTGGCGACGTTTGCGGCGCAGGACGGCGATAGGGTCCTGACGCTCTCCGAGCGCCCGATAATACCAGCGCTCGATCGTGGAGGCGCCAAAGCGCACCGGCGCGCCGGTCGTTGGATGGCGCCATTCGCGCGCCGCAAGCTCAACGAGCGCCGAACGGAGCGCGCCCTTCTCGGGCGGCGCAGCGAGAAGCTGCCCGATCACCGAAAAGCGCAGCTGCGCCCATTGCTCGTGCACCCGCCCTTTCGCCATGCCGACGCTCCTTGGAGTGGACTGGCGGACGGTAACGGCGGGGCCGTCGACCCGCGACGGGCGTCTTCTGCGGGCCGACGAAAACCCTCATGCAGCGAGCATCGGCGCGGCCCCTCCGGTGATCGGCAAAAGCAATCGCAGCAGCGCGGTCAGTCGTTCGGCGGTGGCGCCGGAAAAGCGATCCAGGAGCGCCGTCGGCAGCTCCTCTCGGGCGACGGGCGGCATGAAGGCGGCCGCGGCCACCCTCCAGAACGGGCTTGCGGCGAAGACATCGCGCCACCATTGGCGCCAGCGCTGAATCGTGTTGCGGCTTGCGCCGACAAGGTTGGAGAGCTCGCGAACCGACGCCGCCGCGCCATTGCGTATCGCCGAAACCAGCACGACGACCGCGCTGAGAAACACCTTGCGCCCGAGAAACCGGAACGACGAGGGCGTCGCGCGCTTGCGGCAGTCCTGCACAGCGCAGCAGAAGCTGAAGCGCAAATTGTGGTCTGCGCCGAGCCCGGCGGGACCGCCTCTGGGCTTGCGCAGGAAATTGCCTGAATGAAGCGCGCCGCCGCAGCGCGCGCATCTCACCTCGCGCGCCCTCGCCGCAAGATCGCGGTCGAAGGCGAGGAGAAGCTCGTGGAATCTGGCGTCCGCCAGCAGGGACCGATACAAGGGATGCCTCGTTCTTGTTCGAGAGTGAAAGCCGCGATGGCCAAGATCGGACGCAATGACGCCTGCCCCTGCGGCAGCGGCAAGAAGTACAAGCACTGCTGCCTCGCCAAGGATGAAGACGCCGAGCGCGCCGCCCACGCGGCACGCGACGCGGCCGACCGCGCGGCCCGTGTCGCGGCCGCCGAATTATGGAGCTTCGACAGCGACGAGGATATGGACGATGAGCTGACCGTGGCGTCGAACGCCGTTGTCGATCTCGTGCACGCGGGCGCGCTCGATGAGGCCGAGCGCGCCGCCCGCGAACTCCTCCAGCGCTTTCCTGACATGCATGACGGTTATGATCGCCTGGGCATGGTCTATCAGGCCAGAGGCGAGGATCGGCAAGCGGCCGACTGCTACCGGAAGGTCATCGACATCATCCGCTCGCACAAAGAACAATACGACGCCGAGTTCGAAACCGTCTTCCACAAGCTCATAGAGCAGCTCGACCCGCCAATCGCGCCTCCACACGAGAGTCAGTCTTCCTGAAATCACGATGAGTGAAGGGCTCGACTCGCAGCCCATCACGTATCCTGCTCAAAAAACCGGGTTCATGCCCTCATTTTGTCCGCGCACGCTCACATGGGCTGCTCAAAGTTTTCGTATTCACCCTGCCTGGAACAGTGAAATTCTTCGAGCAGCTCGGCTATCCGTCGCTGCTCGCCTATGTGGTCGTGGCCGCGGAAATCGGCGGCGGCCTCGCATTGATCTTCGGCGCGCTCACACGCATCGTGTCCGTCGCGCTCATTCCCGTGATGATCGGCGCGCTGCTCGTGCATCTTCCCAACGGCTGGCTGTTCTCGAATGCGAATGGCGGATGGGAGTTTCCGGCGCTGTGGACGGCGCTCCTGATCGTGCAGGCCCTGCTCGGCCCCGGCGCCTTCGCCGTCGGGCTCCCTCATGCAGAAGAACAGGCGCTCGGGACCTCAGCGCGAGGCTGAAGCAAGCAATCAGCGTCCCACGACAGTGATTGCGCAGGGTGAATAGAGCGCTCATCGAAGTTCTATTCACCCTGCGCGCACACGGACCTCCGCCAAACCGCTCTGAACGACCCTGCCGGGAAACGACCGATGATCGATCTCAAATCTCATGAGCCGAACGATCTATCCGCCAGCCAATCCTTTTGGTCCGCGTTCCGCCATCGTACTTTCGCAATCATATGGACCGCGACGGTCGTCTCGAACATCGGAACCTGGATGTACAACGCCGCATCCGGCTGGCTGATGACCGGCCTGGACGCTAGCCCGATGACAGTATCGCTGATCCAGGTCGCGTCGAGCCTGCCCATGTTTCTCTTCGCGCTGCCGGCTGGCGCGCTCGCCGACATCGTCGACAGACGCCGTTTCCTCATCTACGCGGAAATTTCTGTCACGATCGTCGCCGCAGCGAGCGCCGTGCTCGTCAGGCTCGATATCATCACTCCTTTCCTCTTGCTGCTCTGCACCTTCCTCCTGAGCATCGGAGCAGCCCTCACCGCACCCGCCTGGCAATCGATCGTTCCGCAGTTGGTCCCTCGCCGCGATCTCCCCGCAGCGGTCGCGGGCAATGGCGTCGGCATCAACATCAGCCGCGCCGTCGGTCCAGCCCTCGCTGGCGTCGTCATCGGAGTATTCGGAAACGCGGCTCCATTCTGGCTCAACGCCGCGAGCAATTTCGCCGTAATCGGCGCGCTGCTCTGGTGGCGTCCGCCGGCGAAAACGGAGCATGCTCTGCCGGCCGAGCGGCTGATGAGCGCATTGATCATCGGATTTCGCCATGCCCGCTATAATCGGCCATTGCGGGCCGCTCTGATGAGAGCGGCTTTCTTCTTCTTTTTCGCGAGCGCCTATTGGGCTCTCCTTCCACTGATCGCCAGCAGCCAGATCGACAGCGGCCCTGCCGTCTATGGACTTCTTCTCGGCGCCATCGGCCTCGGCGCCGTCGTCGGCGCCTTCGCGCTGCCGCGCCTGAGGCGCGTGCTCGACGCGGACCGGCTCGTCATTCTGGGCTCCTGCGGCACAGCGGCCACGTTGGTGACGCTCGGGCTCGCGCGCTCGCCGACGCCTGCCTTAGCCGCATGCGTTCTCGCCGGCTTCTCCTGGATCCCCGTGATCGCGACGCTCAATGTTTCGGCGCAGATTTCGTTGCCGGACTGGGTGCGGGGACGGGGACTCGCCATGTTCGTGACCGCTTTCTTCGGCGCGATGACCCTCGGCAGCGCCGTCTGGGGGCAAATGGCCACGATGCTCGATCTTTCGACGACGAATTACGTCGCAGCGGCAGGACTTCTGTTCGGCATTCTGCCGAGCCGCCGATGGAAGCTCTCGGCAGGCGCCGGCCCCGATCTCACTCCGTCCATGCATTGGCCGAACCCGGTGATCTCGATCGATGCGGAGGCGGATCGCGGCCCCGTCATGATCAGCGTCGAATATTCCGTCGACTCCGGGCATCGCGACGCGTTTCTACGAGCTGTCCGCCAGCTCGGCGAAGGACGACGCCGCGACGGAGCCTATGCCTGGGATATTTTCGAAGACGTCGCCCAAGAGGGACGCTTCGTCGAAATCTTCTACGTCGCTTCTTGGCTCGAGCATTTGCGGCAGCATCGTCGCGTGACCAACGCCGATCGCATCCTTCAGGAAATGGTTCGCCAATTCGGGGCCAACCAGGAGCCTAAAGTCACCCATCTCATCGCCGCATCCTCGAGCGCCTCCGGCGCCGAGCGCGTCGCCTCATAGGTTCGTTCACCACAGAAATTTGACTTCCGCGCCGAGATAATCGGCGTCATGTCCGCCGGCGCGACGAATTGTGTCACCGGCCGCGAAATGCACGCATTCGAGCGCGGCGGAAAGATTGGCCGTTACAGACCAATCCACGCGCAATTGCTCATAGGCGCCTGTCCAACGGCCGGGCGATCCTGCGGTGCCGGCGACGGCGATATTCGGAAACACATAGATCGCATCCGCTGTGGTTTCGCGCCATTGCAGGCCGACGCCCGCGAGCACAGTTACCTTGTCGCTCGCCGCGAGAGTGAGGGACGGTTTGAGGTGAATGAGATTCGCATAGCCCGTGAATCCCGCCAGCGTGAAGTAATAGCCATTGGGAAACAGCGGATCGAAGGTCTCGATCCGTCCATCTCCCCTGCGCCGGTCCCCTGAGGCTCCGTCCGCTTGAATTCCGATGCGCGGCCTCAGCGGCAGCATCGAGAAGCGATAGCCTGCGCGCGCCCCGACAGCCCATGCGCGAATGCTCTTGGCGCCGACGTTTCCCGACTGCGCCATTCCCTCGACATCCCAATCAAATCCGTCTTTCTCTCCGGCGAAGCGAATATCGAAAATATGTCGCCGCTCGTTTCCCGAAGCATCCAGATAGGAAGCATTCCTATTGCCGAAAAAGGAATAATAAGCGGAGAGCTCGTTCTGGCCGAAGACATGCCGCTCCATGCGCAGCGTATGGAATTGAATATCTCTCGTCGATCTATCGTCGAAAGCCTGTTCCCGGTAATATTGAACCGGGCGGCTTACGAAGCCGAGAATGCGCCAAGGCTCCGCCTCGAAATCGAGCCACGCCGCGTCGAAGGCTTGCCTGACGTTCGGACCGTCTCGATTCGAGACGAAGCGCTGGAGATCGAAAGCGAACTCCTGGCGACCGATGCGCGCCTTCAGCACGCCATCGGGGAACGCATGGCCATATTCCAAAAAGGCCAAACGAAGATCGGGGGGATTCTGATCGGCCTTTCCCAGATTTTTTTTGTCGAAAGCGCGCGCATCCTCGATCTGCGCAAAGATTCGCGAATCCTCACTCAAATGCAAATCGGCGTGCAGCTGAATGCGCTGAAGCAGATAGCTGTCGTTCCGATTGGTCTTGCCGACGCCGAAGGACGGCGCATTGGCAAGCTCGAAGCGCTCACGCAGAGTCGCGCCGAAGGAGAGATAGAAATTCGGTTCGCTCGGCGACAGCGGGATGAGTTTGAGCTCGTCTCCGGGCTCTGTGCGGAGGCCGGGATCGGCGAGCGCGGACCAATTCTCCTGCCAACGATTGGACATGAGTCGCGGTCGGCTCGGCGCGACGCTCGCGGCTTCATCCGCATGCGCGCCGCAAGCCGAGACGATCACGATCAACGCCAATGCGTTTCTGCCGCCTCGCCACGACATGATGCTCACCCTCTACGCCGAACGCTCCCTGCGCGATCTCGAGCCATCGTCCAAGACGGCCGGAGAATGCTCTCGCGTCCGAGTTTCGCTCAGTCGCGCTTCAACGCCGCGCGCACTCCCGAACCATAGCCCGGATCGACGGCGTCGAAATGCGCCAATTGGCGCTCGACGATCTCCGCTGGAACGCCAGCCATCGCAGCCGCGATATTCGAAAAGAGCCGCGCTTTCTCGCCCTCGTCGAATAATGCGAAGAGCGCGCGTGGCTGGCTGTAGTAATCATCGTCACTGCGCTGGTCCCAATGTGCGGCGTCCCCCTCGATCGGCATCGGCGGCTCGCGAAACTCCGGGCTCTCGGCCGGGCCGCCGAAACTGTTCGGCTCATAATAGGCGTCGACCACTCCGGTCTGCTGACCGACGAAGTTCATCGCACCGTCCTTATGGTAGACTCTCACAGGCGATCGAGGGCGATTCACCGGCAACGACTCGTAATGCGTCCCGAGCCGATATCTATGCGCATCGGCGTAGCTGAAAATTCGCGCCTGGAGCATTTTGTCGGGGCTCGCGCCTATGCCCGGCACGAAATTGGATGGGCTGAACGCCGCCTGTTCGATCTCGGCGAAATAATTATCGGCGTTGCGATTCAGCTCCATCTCGCCGACTTCGATCAGAGGGAAGTCGGCGTGCGGCCAGACTTTCGTCACATCGAAGGGGTTGAAAGCGCAGGCGCGCGCTTGCGCTTCGCTCATGATCTGGATGAACAGAGTCCAGCGTGGGAACGCCCCTGCCTCGATCGCGCCGAACAGAGCCTCCTGATAGGTCTCGCGGCTCTGACCGACGATGTGGGACGCCTCCTCATTGGTGAAATGCTTGTGTCCTTGCCGGGTCTTGAAATGGAACTTCACCCAGCAGCATTCGTCGGCGGCGTTCCAAAGTCGGTAGGTGTGGCTGCCATACCCATTCATATGCATAGGCGTCTGCGGCAAGCCGCGGTCCGACATCAATATCGTGACCTGATGCAGGCTTTCCGGCGTCAGGCTCCAAAAGTCCCACATCGCCGTCGCGGAACGGAGATTGGTCCGCGGGTGCCGCTTCTGCGTTCGGATGAAATCGGGAAATTTGAGCGGATCTCGCACAAAAAACACCGGCGTGTTATTGCCGACCAAATCCCAGTTTCCCTCATCCGTGTAGAACTTCAAGGCAAATCCGCGAACGTCGCGCTCGGCGTCGGCGGCCCCGAGCTCGCCGGCGACCGTCGAAAAGCGTGCGATCAGCGGCGTGGTCTTGCCGACGCCGGAGAACAGCGAAGCGCATGTATAGCCGCTGATGTCATGCGTTACCGTGAATTGGCCATGCGCGCCCCAGCCTTTGGCGTGAACGACGCGCTCTGGAATGCGTTCGCGATTTTGATGCGCCAGCTTTTCGAGCAGACGCCAATCCTGCAACAGCAACGGCCCGCGCGGCCCGGCCGAGAGGCTATTCTGATTGTCGGCGACAGGCGCGCCGGCCGTGGTCGTCAATCTGGACCAAGTCATCATCGATCCTCACGATTCTTTCATGACGATCGAATACGCCGGCTGCTGCGAAACGTCTTGCATGTTCGTATGCGCTATTTCACAATCGTCCCGTGACGGCTGCGCGTCCTGCTATCGCACGCGCTGCCGCCAAACCTTCGGCGTCACTCCGACATCCCGGCTGAAAATTCGCGTGAAATGACTTTGGTCGGAAAAGCCGCAGTGAAGCGCGATTTCCGACAAGGGGAGGTTCGTCGTGCGCAACAAGCGCTGCGCATTATCGATCCGCTGTTTCAGCAGCCATTGATAGGGGCTGATACCCGTCGACTCGCGAAAAGCCCTGAAAAAGTGGCTGCGAGACATATTCAAGGCCTCAGCGATCACGGCGATCGACGTCCCATCCTCCTCGTCGGTGGAGACGAGCATCTCCTTCGCCTTCCGAACCATCACGGAACCCAGTCCGCGATCGAAGCCCGTCGCTTCGCTTCGCCGATCGCCATGACGCTTCAACAGATGCGCGCCGATCGTAGTCGCCATCTGCTCGACCAGGATCGGATCGAGGAGTTCCGGATCCTCGAGGAGTGGGAGAACGGCGTTTGCGAGGTGATATAAGGTTATGTCTCGCTTCGCGAGCTGGCGGGCCAGTCCGACGTCCGGTGAAACGCCTGCGACTTTCTCTGCATCCCGCCAAAACTCCGGCATCAATTCGATGAGAAAGAAATCAAAGCTTCCATCCATCTCGGCTTTGTAGTTCTCTTCGAAGTCTCGGAGATAGATGTCGCCATGATCGAATAGGCAATCATGCGCGGCCCGGCCTTCTCGAAGGCTGCGCCGGTGTCCGTCGGCCAGGGAAATCCCGATCAGAACGCCGCGATCCTGCGCCGGCGTGGCGACTTGTGCACGATGCCGCCCGCTGGCGGCCTTGCGGCGAAAAACCATATGGCCCGCGTCCAAAGCCTGATCCTTGCTCAGCTCGGTCAGCGAGCAGCCGAGAGAGTCCTTTATGGCGCCCGCTTTCGGGCTCGCGCCTTTTGCCGCTGCATCCATTTTCTTTTTCCTTCAGCATGTTGCGAAAAGGATTCTGCGCCGTATCCGCCTCGATAGGCCCGCGCGCTCGACGGACGGGAGACAATTCGCCCGTCCCGGACAGAGACAATTATGTGTATTTAATTCATGTTACAAATCTGATTTTGTTAGTTTATGTTAGCTGGGAAGATCGCGGCGGGGATCGTCGCAGATGAGCCCGTCTCGGGGGATGTTATGGAGGGCGTCTACACCTTTGGGGATTTCCGGCTGGAAACGCGCTCCCGTCGCCTATCCCGCGGCGATCAGACCGTGCCGATCGGAGATCGGGCGCTCGACATCCTGCTTCTCTTGATCCGGACACCGGGCGAGACGGTCAAGCGAGCCGACATCGTCGCGGAGGTCTGGGGAGCATCGCAGATTTCGGACGGAGCTTTGAGATTTCAGATCAATGAATTGAGAAGCGCGCTGAAATCGGATGGAGCTCGGCTGATCGGGACAGTCGCTCGAACCGGCTATTATTTCAGCGGAACGGCGAGCTTTCGTTCAGAGCCTCGGTTTATCGAAAGAGCGGTCGAGGGACCAACGCAGAGCGCGGAACGTCGAAAGCACTTCGAAACGGGCGCGATCGTCGGTCGGGACGACACGATACGCGAAACCATCGATTCTCTCGGGCCGAATGTCTGCCTCACCATCACTGGGCCGGGCGGCATCGGCAAGACCACCGTTGCAAGATGCGTCGCGCGTGCGCTCCTTGCGGAGGGGCGTCCTGATCCGATCTGGCTCGACCTATCGAATGCATCGGAAGACGAAGATATTTGGCCCGCGCTCGCGCGGGAGCTCGGCGTCGGCCCGGGCGCGCAAAACATCGCTCAGGCGGCGCTGTCCGCCCTGCCGAAGAACACGCCTCTGTTCGCTCTCGATTGCTGCAAGCATGTTCTCGACAGCGTCGGGCGTTTCATTAACGACATCCGAAGGATGGGTCTCGCGACGCCGATCCTCGCGACCTCGCGCGAGACTTTGCGTGTTCGTGACGAGCGGATCATTCGGCTCGCGCCGCTCGGCTTGCCCAGTGCGAACGAGCATCTCGATCTTGCGAGCGCCGGCGCCTATGGCGCTCTCGAACTGTTCATTCGACGCGCGCGAGACATGGCGGGCGAATATACGCTCGCCGAGACCGATGTGGATGCGATCCGAAATATCGTTCGGCGTCTCGACGGCATTCCTCTCGCCATCGAGCTCGCGGTCGCACATCTGTCCAGCTTCAGCCCGCAAGATCTCGATCGGCTCCTGCAAAAGGATTTCGATCTCGTCGGTCTTCTGCCGCGCGACACGCCGGATAGGCATCAGACGCTCCGTAACATGATCGACTGGAGCTATGATCGGTTGGACGCACGCGATAAGATTGTGCTCGACCAATTGTCGATTTTCGTCGGCGGCGCAGACCTCGACGCCTGCCTGCATGTTATCTCTGAAGAGGGCGTTTCCCAAAATGGATTGATCGAGTCGCTGGCGCGATTGGTCGAGAAATCGCTCGTGATTCGAGAATGCGCAAATGGGCGCGCGCTCTATCGGTTGTTCGTCTGGCCCAGGAGTCGGCGCCGCCTCCCGGACCTGCTGGAGGCGAAGGCCGCGGTCGACGCGCGTAAGCCTGTAAGCTCTGCGTGTCGTGGGTATAGATTGGCTGGAATCGGTCACGGGTTTCTCCATTTGCAATAAACTAGCGAGCGATATTAAAATAAGCCCTCGCATCCTCGCAAGAGCTTTTTATAATGGTCACTATGAAACCCATCGCAAAGCGGCCGCGCGGCCGGCCGCGAGCGCTCGACCGGGACGACGCGCTGGAGACGGCGCTCCGGCTGTTCTGGCGTCATGGCTATGAGGGGACTTCGATCGCTGACCTGACCGCAGCCATGGGGGTGACGCCGCCGAGTCTCTACACCGTCTTCGGCAGCAAGGAGCAACTCTACCGGGAGGCGCTCGACCGCTACGGCGCCACCTACGGCTCCTTCGCCCAGCGCGCCCTAGCCGAAGAGCCGAGCGCCCGGCGCGCGGTCGAACGCATTCTGCGTGGGGCGATCGAGGTCTACGCGGAGGGGCCGGCGCCGGCAGGCTGCATGTTGGCGAGCGGCGCGGTAGCGTGCGCGCCCGAGCACGCTTCGGTGGCGGCGGATGTTGCAAGGCGAAGGCTCGCGACGATCGCGGCGATCAAGGCGCGCTTCGATCGCGCCGCCAGCGCGGGCGAACTCGCGCCGTCGACCGATACGCAGGCCCTCGCCTCTTACTATGCCGCCGTCGTGCAGGGGCTGTCGATCCAGGCCCGCGATGGCGTCAGCCGGAAGATCCTCGACGCATTGGCCGACGTCGCTCTCTCGGCATGGCCGGGCTCGCGGGCGGATCAACCAGCGCAAAGTCCATGAGGGACCGGCAGCGCCCGACTATGGCAATTGATCGAAATCGAAGTCCCCGAACTGGCCGCATAGTCGTCCCAAAACCGGTTGCGAGGGTCGTCTCGAGCGGCGCAATGCCGGCGCCCTCACGTCGGCGAGAAGACGGTTCTCAGCGGCGGATCGAGTTTCGAACGGAGGCGCGGTCTCGGCGGCGGCGTTTCGTCGTCATGAGATCGAACGCCGCAAGAAACGCATCCACCATGGCGTTCAGCCGATCCGCGCCGACGCCGTCCCGCGCCTGCACCGACAGGCCATGAAGCATCGTGGCGCAACAGTCACCGAGCGCCGACTCGTCGACATCATCGGGAATCTCGCCGGACTGTTTCGCCTCCCGCAATCGATCGATGATCGATTGCGTTCTCGCTCTGCGATGTTCGGACAACCAGGCGCCCACGGCGGCGTTCTCTTGCGCGCAATTCGTCCCGGCCGATACGACCATGCAACCTCTGCGCCCCGGCGTATAGAGTTCGATCGCCGCCCGGAACATGTCCCCGAGGGCGGAATGAATGTCCTTGGCCCCGGATAGGGCGCGGTCGGCGAAGCCGCCTTCCTTTGCTTCGTAGAGTTCGATCGCCTCGCGGAACAACGCCTCCTTCGACCCGAAGGCCGCATAGATGCGCGCCGACGCGATCCCGAGAACTGCCACGAGGTCGGACATCGACACGCCCTCGTAACCGCGCGCCCAAAAGAGGTCGCGAGCCTTCTCGAGGGCGACGCTTCTGTCGAACTCTCTGGGTCTGCCGGCCATGTGATCGCGCCATTGTTGATCGCGGCATTCTTGATCGACCCACAAATAATCGGCTTGACATCCGTCTGCAAGGACGCATTCTTTGTCGGTCAACAAATAATGGTGGCGCGATGAAGACGATCAAGGGTCCGAGCATTCATCTGGCGCAGTTCAGCGATGCGCGAAAGCCTTTCGACACTCTCGCCGCCATCGCCGGCTGGGCGAGCGAGTTCGGCTTCGAGGCCCTGCAGATTCCAGCCTGGGATCCGCGCCTGTTCGACGTCGGCAAGGCTGCCGAGAGCCAGGCCTATTGCGACGAGATCTCGGGAATTCTGGCCGATCGCGGACTCGTCGTCAGCGAGCTGACGACGCATATCTTCGGACAGCTCGTCGCCGTGCATCCCGCCTATGACGCGATGTGCGACGCCTTCGCTCCCGAGCAGATTCGCGGAAACGCCGCCGCGCGAAGCGAATGGGCGCTGCGACAAATCGAACTCGCGGCCGTGGCCTCGCGCCGGCTCGGACTGACCGCGCTGGGAACATTCTCGGGCTCGTTCCTCTGGCCCTATTTCTTCCCCTTCCCGCAGCGCCCGGAAGGTTTGATCGACGCCGCTTTCGACGAGCTGGCTCGGCGATGGAAGCCCATTCTCGACGCCTGCGACGAGCAGGGAATCGACCTCTGCTTCGAGCTTCACCCCAGCGAGGATCTGCATGACGGCGTCAGTTTCGAGATGCTGCTCGCGCGTGTCGGCGGGCATCGCCGGTGCCGGATTCTCTACGATCCCAGCCATTTCGTCCTGCAGCAGCTCAAATATCTCGACTTCATCGACATCTACCACGACCGGATCGGCATGTTCCACGTCAAGGACGCCGAGTTCAATCCTACCGGACGCCAAGGCGTCTATGGCGGCTATCGGTCATGGCTCGAACGCGCGGGACGCTTCCGGTCGTTGGGCGATGGGCAGATCGAGTTTCGTTCGATCTTCTCGAAGCTCGCGCAATATGATTTCGACGGCTGGGCCACGCTCGAATGGGAATGCTGCCTGAAAGACAGCGAAGACGGCGCGCGCGAAGGCGCAGCCTTCATTCGAGACCACACGATCAGGGTCACGGAAAAAATCTTCGACGATTTCGCGGGCACGCCCCTGAGCGCGGCTCAGACGAACGCGATCCTCGGCATCTCCTGAGCCTGTTCGAGGACATTCATCATGACAAACGTGATCGAGCCGGACACTGCGTCCGATGGCTTTGCGCATCACTATGCGCGCATCGACGGGCAGAGAATTCACTGCTCCATTCTCGGCGACGGCGAGCCGGTTCTCTTGATCCCGGGCTGGCCGCAGACCTGGTACGCCTGGCGTCACACCATGACGGCGCTGGCCGGGAACGGCTTTCGGGCCATCGCCGTCGACCCGGTCGGCGCGGGATATTCCGCGCGGCCGGATCATGGCTATGACACGGGCTCCGCGGCGCGCGCCCTGCACCTGCTCATGATCCAGCTCGGCTATGACCGCTACCGCGTCGCCGGACATGATGTGGGAATGTGGGTCGGATATGCGCTGGCGAGCGATTACCCCGAGGCGGTGGAGAGGATCGCGCTGACCGAGGCTGTCATTCCGGGCCTCGCCCCTGCCCCGCCGATCTTCGTTCCGCCGTCGGACAATATTTTCCTCTGGCATTTCATGTTCAACCAGGTCCTGGACCTGCCGGAGTTCCTCACCTCCGGTCGCGAGAAGGAATATCTGAATTTCATGTTCGACAAATGGTCCCACCGACGGGATCGCGTCGCCGCGGACGTCTATGCCGCCGCCTATGGAACGCCGGGCGGCATGCGAGCGGGCTTCGCCTATTACCGCGCCATTCCCGAAACGATTCGTCAAAATCGCGAGCGCGCGAACAGAGCGCTGACCATGCCGGTCCTCGCGATCGGCTCCGAATATGCGACGGCGGATGCGCCGCTGGAGACGCTTCGCCCGCATGCGAGAAATCTGCGGGGCGACATCGTGCGCGACTGCGGTCATTTCATCATGGAAGAGCGCCCGGACGAATTCAATGCGCAGATCGTTCCGTTCTTCCTCGAGGAGCTCGCCTGATGGCCATCGACCCAGACATCGCCGCATTGCTGGCGCGCCTACCCGCGGTGCAAGCGGCCTCTCTCGACAGTCTTCGTTCCGAAGTCGATCGCGCGCTGATATCGATGCAAGGCGCGCTCGAAGCCGTCGATCGAATCGACGATCTCATTGTCGAAGGGGGCGACCCCTCTGTCGTCGTCCCAGTCCGGGCCTATCGGCCCGCAGGAGCGAAGAAAGACGAAAAGGCGCCGGCGATCGTCTTTGCTCATGCCGGCGGATGGCGGCTCTGTTCCCTCGACGCCTATGACAATCCATGCCGCGCCCTCGCCAATGCGACGGGCTGCGTCGTCTTTTCGGTCGGCTACCGGCTGGCTCCGGAGCATCCCTATCCTATTCCTCTCGAAGATTTCTATCGCGCTTTTTGCTGGATCGCGGACCGCGCGGAGCAATTGGAAATCGACCGACATCGCATCGCCGTCGCCGGCGACAGCGCCGGCGGAAATCTTGCCGCCGCCGCCGCGCTATTGGCGAGAGATCGCCATGGTCCGCCGATCGCGCATCAGCTTCTCATCTATCCGGCCGTGGACACCGATCTCGACACGCCTTCATACGAGGAATTCGCCGACGGATATTATCTGACACGCGATATGATGAGGCTTTGCTGGGAGGACTATCTCGGAGGCCGACTGTCGGCGCCCCCCGATTACGCGGCGCCGTTGCGGGCGGACCTGTCCGGCCTGCCCTCGGCGACGATCATTGTAAACGAATTTGATCCGCTGCGCAGCGAAGGCGAAGCCTATGCGCGCGAGCTCCGAGACAATGGCGTTCCCACCAGACTCGTTCTGCTCGAGGGAATGATCCATGCCTGCATGCACATGCTCGGCGTGGTGCCGGCGGCAGGGGCTCTTTTTGTCCAAGCCGGTCGGGCAATCCGCAAAAGATTCGGCCTCGATCCGCGTTGAGCGGCCGTTTCGATCAACGACGTCGGCGCAAGCACATTCGAAAGCAAGAAACGGATGGCGGAAGGCGCTCGAGCATGTTCGAAACGATCGATGCCTCACTGCGAGTCCGAACATGAAAACAATATCGGCGTTGACCGCCTTTGCGCTGGCCATACCCATGGGAGGATTGTCGGCGATGGAATCCTCGCTCTTGCAAGGCGGACGTTACGAAGTCGCCGTGGCTCTCGAGCTCCCGCATCTCGTCGACGCCGCCGCGCGAAAAACGGCGACGATCTGCATCGACCCCGATAATACGGCTTCGTACGGGCTCGAGGCTCTGAGCGACAGCAATCCGCTGGCGAAATGTTCGCCGAGAAATTCCCGCCTCGTCGACAAGACGCGGACCTTCGACATCGTCTGCGCGGGACCGGACGCGGCTCGCGCTCTGGCGACCTATCGATTTACGTCCGATCGCCAAGTCTTCGGAGGCCAAATCGCAATGACGATGGGCGGCAAGAACATGACCATGACCGAGACGCAGTTCGGCCGCCGGATCGGCGATTGCATCGCCTCTGACGTTCCTCGTCGATGAAGGTCATCGCGCGCTTCGAACGAGTCCGCGCATCGTGTCGCAATCTCGCGGCCGGCTCGAGCATCCCAATCTTTTGAAAGCAATGACCGGGATGCGGGAGGGTGAGGGAAAGACTAAATCATGCGCCGAAACCAATTCCAGGACTCTCGGAAATGACCTCGACGCTTCGAATGCCCCGACACGACAAAGACGCCGCGGCCGAGGACGCACGATGGAAAGCCGTCACGGCGCGAGATCGCAGCTATGACGGCGCATTCTTCTATTCTGTCGCGTCGACCGGCGTATATTGCCGGCCGTCCTGTCCCGCGCGTCTCGCTAAGCGCGCCAATGTGCGGTTCCACGACACGCCGGCCGAGGCCGAGGCCGCCGGCTATCGGCCCTGCAAGCGCTGCCGTCCGAACGAGGCTTCGCTCGAGGCGCGACAAGCCGACAGCATAGCACACGCCTGCCGCCTGATCGAAGCGGCCGAGGAGCCGCCGAAACTCGACGATTTGGCGCGCAGCGTCGGCCTCAGCGCCTATCACTTTCACCGGCTCTTCAAGGCCGTCGCCGGCCTCACTCCGAAGGCCTATGCGGTCGCCCATCGGAACAAGCGCATTCGTGAGACGCTCGGAACGAGCGCATCCGTGACTGAAGCCATCTATGATTGCGGCTTCAACTCCAGCGGCCGCTTCTACGCAGAGTCCGTCCGCGCGCTCGGCATGACGCCGAGCGCTTTCCGAAACGGCGGAGCGGACGCCGCGATCAAATTTGCGGTCGGCGAATGCTCCTTCGGCGCCATTCTGGTCGCCGCTAGCGACAAGGGCGTCTGCGCCATTTCGTTCGGCGACGACCCGGACGCACTCGCGCGCGACCTGCAAGACAGATTTCCGCGGGCGCGGCTGATCGGCGGCGACGTCGATTTCGAGCAGATGGTCGCGAAGGTCGTCGGCTTCGTGGAAGAACCGAGACTCGGGTTGGACCTGCCTCTCGATATTCGGGGAACGGCGTTCCAGCATCGCGTATGGGCGGCGCTGCGCGATATTCCGCCGGGCGCCACGATCAGCTACGCCGAGCTCGCCGCACGCATCGGCGCGCCGAGTGTCAATCGGCATCGAAAATTGACCCCCGATCGGCGTTCAAAATTGACCCCCTTTTGGCGTAGGGCGGAACGCGAGCGCTCGCCCCGGCGGAGCTGGCGGGGTTGCGCAGCCGGGGCGAGTGCGTTTCGGTTCGCGATGTGATCGGGAAGCGTCAGGCGCGGTTCTTGAAGCGCCAGCTTTCGTTGCCGGTCTCGACGATGTCGCAATGGTGGGTGAGGCGATCGAGCAGCGCGCTGGTCATTTTCGCGTCGCCGAACACGCTCGGCCATTCGCCGAATGCGAGATTGGTAGTGATGATGATAGAGGTGCGTTCGTAGAGCCGGCTGATCAGATGGAAGAGCAATTGTCCGCCAGATTGCGCGAAGGGCAAGTAGCCGAGCTCGTCGAGTATGATGAAGTCCATTCTCGTGAGATATTCCGCGAAGCGTCCCTGACGACCTCCTCGCGCTTCGGTCTCGAGCCTGGTGACGAGTTCGACGGTGTTGAAGAAGCGGCCGCGTTTTCCAGCGCGAATGCAATTTCTTGCAATCGCTATCGAAAGATGGCTCTTCCCCGTACCGGTTCCACCGACGAAAACACAATTACGTTGTTGGTCGAGGAAGCCGCCGTTCGAGAGATCGCGCACCAACCCTTCATTGATCGGCGTACCGTTGAACTGGAAGCCGTCGAAGTCCTTCGCCAGCGGCAATTTGGCGATCGTCATCTGATATTTGATGGAGCGCGCGTGCTTTTCGGCGATTTCCGCCTCGAGAAGATCGCCGACGATGCGTGGCGGCTCATGCTGCCTCTTTATGCCACTCGACATCACCTCGTCATAGGCGTTCCTCATGCCGAAGAGCTTGAGCTCTCCCATGAGATCGAAGAGCTTGGTGCGTTCCATCAGCCTGTTCTCCTCAATTGATCATAGCGGGCGCAGTCGGCGAGCGGCATGTGCAGCAGCATCAACGACTCGGGCGTCGGGATCGTCGGCGGGGGCGGCGGCTCGCGCCGGCGGGCGAGAATGTTGAGAATGACGTCGGCGGAATGGACGCCTTGGCCGAGCGCCTCCGCGCAGGCGGCTTCCACCGCGGTCAATCCGTCCTCGACGACGGCGGCCAGAACCTTGACCATCTGTCGATCGCCATCATTGCTGCCGGCGAGCTTGCGCCGCACGCGCTCGATCGCTCCCGGCAACACCCAGTCCTTGAACGGCGCGCCGTTCCGTAGCGCGCCGGGCTTGCGCGCGAGAACTGGCACATAATGCCAGGGATCGAAGATCGTCGCGCCGCGCCCGAAGGCCCGAGCATGTTCGGCGACCACCCGCCCTTTTTGGCGGAAGACGATGCGGTCGGCGTAGGCGTGGATCTCGACCGGGGCGCCGACGGCGCTCGCATTGACCGAGTATTTATTGTTGTCGAAGCGCACGAGGCAAGTCTTCGACACCGACGCGGTCAGCTCGTGGAATCCGTCGAACCGCCCGCGCAGCGGAACGAGCTTCGGGCGCTCTTCTTCGAATGCCTCCCAGACCGTCTTGTCCGCGATTTCCGGATGCGGATGAGCCTTGGCGTAGGTGACGCATTTATCGAGAAGCCAGGCGTTCATATCGTCGTAGGTCTTGAACCGCAGGCGCGGCGTGAAGAACCGCTCCCGCGCCAGGCCGACTTGATTTTCGACCTGGCCTTTCTCCCAGCCGGACGCTGGCGTGCAGGCGACCGGCTCGACGAGATGATGGCTGCACATTTGCGCGAAGCGACGATTGAACTTGCGCTCCTTGCCGACGAAGATCGTCTCCACCGCCGTCTTCATATTGTCGTAGATGCCGCGCGTGCAGGCGCCCCTGAAGAAGGTAAAGGCGCGATCATGCGCGTCGAAAACCATCTCCTGCGTCTCACGCGGATAGGCGCGAACGAAAGGCATGCGGCTGTGGCACAGACGCATGTGCGCCACCTTCACGGTCGTCGTCACGCCGTCGAGCACAACGATCTCGTGGCTCCAGTCGAACTGGTAGGCTTCGCCCGGCTCGAAGCTCAACGGCACATAGGCGGCCGCCGTCGCCGCGCCTTGCTCGCTGCGCCATTTGCGCGAGTAGCGACGCACAGCGTCATAGCCGCCCGCGTAGCCCAGGCCGCTCAGATCTTCGAAAATACGGATCAGGGTTAGCCGCTCGCGCGGCGCCTTCTTCTCGTTCTCCGCGAGAACCTCATCGAGCTTGTCCGACCAAGGCCCGAGCTTGGGAAACGGCTGATTGTCGCGCTCGTAAGCGAAGGACGTTGCCTCCGACCGCAGCGCCTTGCGGACCGTGTTCCGTGAAATGCCCAGATCGCGAGCGATCTCCTTGATCGTCTTGCCCTTGACGAAATGTTCGCGACGGATTCGTCCGATCGTCTCCACAATCAACATCCCCCACCACCCGCCGTTTCAACCAAAACGGGCGGACTGTCCGGACTTCACCAGAGGGGGTCAATTTTCAACGCCGATTCCCCTCGTATGGGGGTCAAACTTGCACGCCGAATAACAAATAGGCTTCGGAGCGAGCGAGGGGCCGATCTGGAGGCGCGCAAACGCGAATTGGAGCGCGTGGACCGCGAGCTCGACAAAGCGATCCAGGCGATCCTCGACGGCGTGCCCGGCGCCAAGTTGAAGGATCGGATCGGAGCGCTCGAAACCCGCAAGGCCGAGTTGATCGACCTGCTTGCGAACGCTGAGGAGCCGCCGCCGCTTCTGCATCCGAACATGGCCGAGATTTTCCGACGACGCATTTCCGCGCTCCACGAGAGCCTGCAGGGCGAGGAGGGGAAGGCCGAGGCGGCGGAACTGTTCCGCACGCTCGTCGATCAGGTGACGCTCGTGCCGGACGCAGACAAGCTGGCGATCATAATTCGTGGGGACTTGGCCGCGATGCTTCGATTTGCTGCGGGCAAGAAAAACCCCGCCCTGAGCGAGGGCGGGGTTTTGGGTGCCTTGCTATCGCAAGAATCGTTGGTTGCGGGGACAGGATTTGAACCTGTGACCTTCAGGTTATGAGCCTGACGAGCTACCGGGCTGCTCCACCCCGCGCCAAGGACGTCGGCCCTCTTATGGGAGAGGGCTGGAAGACGAGAAAGGGGAGTGGGGAAAGGCGAATAGAGATCGTCTACTCGCTTTTCGCCACTCCCCATTCGCACATCGTGGAAAAGGAAACTTTTGCCCTTTGCAGGCCTGGCGACGACCTACTCTCCCAGGTCTTGAGACATAGTACCATTGGCGCTGAAGCGTTTGACGGCCGAGTTCGGGATGGGATCGGGTCTGATCGCTCCGCCGAGGCCACCAGGCCGGCAAAGGGCAAGAATGAAGCAAACTGTGATTGGTCTTTCGATCGCGTCCATCTTTGGGGAGATGGGCATGGATTAATGAGAACGATCAAGCCGATCGAGCTATTAGTACCGGTAAGCTCCGCGCGTCGCCGCGCTTCCACACCCGGCCTATCGACGTGGTCGTCTTCCACGGCTCTCGAGGGAGAACTCGTTTCGAGGTGGGTTTCCCGCTTAGATGCATTCAGCGGTTATCCCGTCCATACATAGCTACCCTGCACTGCGGCTGGCGCCACAACAGGTCCACCAGAGGTATGTTCATCCCGGTCCTCTCGTACTAGGGACAAATCCTCTCAATTCTCCGACACCCACGGCAGATAGGGACCGAACTGTCTCACGACGTTCTGAACCCAGCTCACGTACCACTTTAATCGGCGAACAGCCGAACCCTTGGGACCTTCTCCAGCCCCAGGATGTGATGAGCCGACATCGAGGTGCCAAACAACCCCGTCGATATGGACTCTTGGGGGTTATCAGCCTGTTATCCCCGGCGTACCTTTTATCCGTTGAGCGATGGCCCTTCCACGAGGGACCACCGGATCACTATGACCGACTTTCGTCTCTGCTCGACTTGTCTGTCTCGCAGTCAGGCAGGCTTATGCCATTGCACTCGACGAGCGATTTCCGACCGCTCTGAGCCCACCATCGCGCGCCTCCGTTACTCTTTGGGAGGCGACCGCCCCAGTCAAACTGCCTACCATGCACTGTCCCGGCCCCGGATGACGGAGCGCGGTTAGACATCCATGACGATAAGGGTGGTATTTCAAGGGTGGCTCCACACGAGCTGGCGCCCATGCTTCAACGCCTACCACCTATCCTACACATGCCGACACGAATGCCAGTGCAAAGTTACAGTAAAGGTGCACGGGGTCTTTCCGTCTGACCGCAGGAACCCCGCATCTTCACGGGGAATTCAATTTCACTGAGCTGACGCTGGAGACAGCGGGGAAGTCATTACGCCATTCGTGCAGGTCGGAACTTACCCGACAAGGAATTTCGCTACCTTAGGACCGTTATATTTACGGCCGCCGTTTACCGGGGCTTCAATTCAGAGCTTGCACTCCTCCTCTTAACCTTCCGGCACCGGGCAGGCGTCAGACC